>DATDMU010000145.1:0-14352 GCA_036518615.1 Myxococcales bacterium | reverse complement strand
TGGATGGCGAGCGCTGCGGGCGGCACCAGCCAGCGGCTGTAGCCGGGTCCGGCAACGGTGTGCTGCCGATCGAAAATGCTCATGGCGTCTGCTCCGGTGAGAGTGTGATGACGACGGACTTCGAGGCGGGGGTGTTGCTGGTGTGGGCGACGTGCCGTGCGGGGACGAGAGGGTTCGCTTCCGGGAAATAGGTGCAGGCGCAGCCGCGCGGGATGTCGTAGGCGAGCGCGACGAAGCGGCGGACGGTGCGCGTCTCGCCCTGGAAGTGGCTGGTGATGTCCACCGTCTGCCCGTCGGACAGGCCCATCGCGCGCAGGTCGTCGCGGTTGACCAGCACCACCCGGCGATCGCCCTTCAGTCCGCGGTAGCGGTCGTCGAGGCCGTAGATGGTGGTGTTGTACTGGTCGTGGCTGCGCACCGTCATCATCAGCAATTCGCCCTCGCGCAGCTCGTGCCGGGGCAGCGGGTGCACGGTGAACTTCGCCTTTCCCGTCGAGGTGGTGAACTTCCCCTCGCGCGGCCCGTTGGGCAGGTAGAAGCCGCCCGGCTCGCGCACGCGCTGGTTGTAGTTCCCGGTGCCGGGCACCACCCTGGAGATGAGGTCGCGGATGCGGTCGTAGTCCTCGACCAGCCAGCTCCACCGCACCTTCGTCTTCGAACCCAGCGTCGCCTTCGCCAGCCGCGCCACGATCTCCGGCTCGGAGAGGAGGTGCTCGCTGGCCGGGGGCATGTTGCCGCGCGACATCTGCACCACGCCCATCGAGTTCTCGGTGGTGACGAACTGTCCGCGGTCGGCCTCGGTGCGCCCCAGGCAGGGGAGGATCAGGGCGGTGCTGCCCGCGACCAGGTGGCCGCGGTTGAGCTTGGTGGAGACGTGCGCGGTGAGCTGCGTCTTGCGCAGGGCCGCAGCAGTATATTCAGTATCCGGCGTGGCGGAGAGGAAGTTGCCGCCCATGGCGAAGAACACCCTGGCGCGGCCCTCGTGCAGCGCGTGGATGGCGTTGACCGCGTCGTAACCGTGAGCGCGCGGCGCGCGGATGCCGGTGGCCTTCTCCAGGGCGTCGAGGAAGGCGGGCTTGGGGCGCTCCCAGATGCCCATCGTCCGGTCGCCCTGCACGTTGCTGTGGCCGCGGACCGGGCAGACGCCGGCGCCGGGCTTGCCCAGGCTTCCGCGCAGGAGCAGCACGTTCACCACCTCGCGGACGTTGTCCACCGCGTTGGCGTGCTGGGTGAGGCCCATCGCCCAGCAGAAGACGATGCGCTCGTTCTCGACGAAGAGGCGGGCCGCCTCGCGGATCTGCTGCTCGGAGATGCCGCTCACCCTCTCGATGTCGGCCCAGGCGACCCTGGCGACGTGGTCGCAGTAGGCGAGGAAGTTCTCGGCGCGGTCGCGCACGAACGCCTCGTCCACGGCCCCGGCCTCGAGGATGACCTTGGCGATGCCCTGCAGCAGCGCGACGTCGCCGTTGATCCTGACCTGGAGGAACAGGTCGGCGAGCGGGGTGGCGCGCTGGAAGGGATGCTGGGGGTGCTTGAAGGAGACGAGGCCCGTCTCCGGCAGCGGGTTGATGCTGACGATCCGCGCGCCCTTGCGCTTGGCCGCCTGCAGCGCCGAGAGCATGCGCGGGTGGTTGGTGCCGGGGTTCTGGCCGGCCACCACGATCACCTGCGCCTTCTCGAAGTCGTCGAGCCTGACCGTGCCCTTGCCGATGCCGATGGTCTCGGACAGGCCGCTGCCGCTCGACTCGTGGCACATGTTCGAGCAGTCGGGCAGGTTGTTGGTGCCGAACTCGCGCACGAAGAGCTGGTAGAGGAAGGCGGTCTCGTTGCTGGTGCGGCCCGAGGTGTAGAAGATGGCCTGGTCGGGGCTGGCCAGCGCGTTGAGCTCGCGGCCGATCAGCGCGAACGCCTCGTCCCAGCCGAGCGGCTGGTAATGGGTGGCGCCGGGCCTGAGCACCATGGGATGGGTGAGGCGGCCCTGCTTGCCCAGCCAGAGATCGCTCTGTTTCGACAGCTCGGCGACGCTGTGCCGGGCGAAGAACTCCGGCGTGACGCGCTCCTTCGTTCCTTCCTCCGCCACCGCCTTGGCGCCGTTCTCGCAGAACTCGAAGGAGGTGCGGCCGTGGTCGGGGTCCGGCCAGGCGCAGCCGGGACAGTCGAAGCCTTCCACCTGGTTGAGGGCGAGGAGCAGGCGCGTGCCGCGGACCAGGCCCGCCTCGCCGAGCGCGTGGCGCATGGAGGAGACCACCGCGGGGAACCCGCCCGCCACCGTGGCCGCCGCGTTCCGCCGCAGGGGAACCGGGTCCTCGGGCGGCTGCGCGCGCACTCCGCGCGGGTCGGCCAGGTGCTTCGCTGCAGTCTTTTCGAGTGCGACGGGAAGCTGCGGATCGAGGCTCTCCGCCATGACATCCTCCGGCTGGACCGATTTGAGTCATACCACGTTCGTTTGGTTCCCAAGCAAATGGGTCCCAAATGTTCATGGTCGTAACAAAACGGCTCGCCGCGGCGGGCGCGCGGTGGGGCCCGCGGGAAAACGGCCGGAGTTCCGATGGTGTGCGTGTGCTTCAGGCGCCCGCGCGGATCGCCGGGTCCTCCGCCGGGCCGGCCTCGGGCAGCGCCGGTGCCTCGTCCAACTCGAACCAGAAGACCGCGCCGCCGCGGGGCCCGCGATGGACGCCGAGGGTGCCGCCGTGCGACTCGACCAGCCGCTTGACGGTGGCGAGCCCGAGGCCGATGCCGGGCGCGCCGGTATTGGGGCCGCGCACGTACGGCTCGAAGATGCGGGCCCCGAGCGAGGGCGGAATGCCCGGCCCGGTGTCCTCCACCTCGAAGAGCACGCGCCCGCGGCGGCGGCGGACGTGGAGCGACACCATCCGCACCGGCGCATCGCCCAGGTACTTGATCGCGTTGCGCAGGAGGTTTCCGAGAACGCTGAGGAGCACGCCCGGGCTGCAGGCCACGGCGCAGTCCGGCGGCTCGTCGACGCGCAACTCGGCCGCCTGCTGCGCGGCGAAGGGCGCCAGCTCTTCGCGCAGCCCCGCGGTCACGGGCGCCACCGCGCTGCGCGCCCCCGGCTCCGCCCGCGCGCCGGCCCGGGCGAACTCGAGCAGCCCGTCGACGATGCCGCGCACCCGCGCGAGGCTCGCCTTGGCGCGCCCGAGCGCCTCCGCCGAATGCTCCGGCGCGCGCTGCACCACCGAGAGCGCCATGCTCACCGCAGAGAGCGGGCTGAGCACGTCGTGCGCCACCCTGCCGGCGAACTGCTCCAGCTCCTCCGCCTTTCGCTCCGCCAGCCTGTGGTGCTCGGCCTGGACCTGATGCGACTGGCGCACCACGCGCAGCGCGAGGAATGCGGCGCCGATGGCCAGCACCGCGCAGATCAGGTCCAGCTCCCAGGCGATGCGGCGGCCCTGCAGCCGCGCCGCTTCGATGCGGTGGGCAGCCTGCTCGGTGGCGCGGGCGTCGTACTCCACCAGCTCGCGCGCGGCGGCGCCCGCGGCGTCGGCCGCCGGGCGCACGTCGTTGTCCACCGTGAGCTGGGCCCTGGCGGCATGGCCGCTGCGGGCCTGCTCCAGCGCGCGCTCCGCCGCTTCGTCGAAGGAGCGGATGTCGCTGTGCAAGCGGCCGAAGAGCGCCGCCTCCTCCGGAGAGGTGGGCAGCTCCAGCGCGCGCGCGAGCAGCTCGTCCATCCGCCGGCGCGATTCGGCGATGTCGTCGGGCGAGCGATTGTGCCCGGAGATGCCGCGGATGACGCGCGCCTCGAGCTCGCGCAGCTCCGCGCGCAGGTCGCTGATCACCTGCACGCCGGGCGCCGCGTCGCGCGAGATCAGCAGCGTGTCGGCGTCGATGCCCTGGGCCTGGACCTGGACCCAGAAGGTGGAGGCGACGAACGCGACCACCACCGCGAGGAACGCCACCACCAGTGCGCGAGTCGATGTTGCCATGTCTCGAAAACAAACGTCCTTCCCTACCCCATCCCACCGCGCGAGCATTTCTAACCGCGGAGCGCGCGGGCGCATCGGCCTTCAGTCGCGGCTCGCCTGTTCCCTCTTCAGCGGGACGAGCTGTGCGTAGCCCGCGTAGCGCTCGTCGATGTGGCGGACGTAATCGACCGGCTCCCTGCCGCGGCAATACCCGTAGCGGGTGCGGCTGGCGACGCGCCGGTCGGAGAGCGACAGCAGGTACGGCGCGACCTGCCGCCAGCGCGTCGAGTCCTTCCTCGCCCGGCGCGCGAGCATCCGCGCATCGTCCACGTGGCCGAGCCCGGTGTTGTAGGCGGCGAGCGCGAACCGGTAGCGCTCCACCGGATCGGCGACGTCGCGGTAGTGCTCGCAGAGCTGCTGCATGTACGCGAGGCCCGCGCGAATCGACTGCTCGGGATCCCGGGGGTCGTGGATTCCCAGATCTCGCGCGGTGGCGGGCATGATCTGGAAGAGCCCCTGCGCACCCGCCCAGCTCCGCCGCGCGGGATCGAAACGACTCTCCTGGTAGACCTGCGCCGCGACCAGGCGCCAGTCGAATCCGTGCTCGGCCGCGTGCTTGCGCAGCAGCGGGTCCCACGGCGAGAGCGTGCCGGTCTCGGAGGCGTAGAGCTGGTCTTCGCGCTCCCTGCGGAAGGACCGTTCCGCCTCGAAGTACTTGTTCTTCAGCACGTTCAAGTCCGGCTTGCGGCGCAACTCGCGGAAGAGACCGTCCACCGCCTTGCGCAGCGCGAGGTCGCCCGGCCGCACCGCCCAGGCGAGATCGCGGCCCTCCCCAAGGGCGGGCCCGGCCACGAGGTTGTCCCAGTAGCCGGTGTGGATGCCCGCGAGCAGCTCGTCCACCACGGTGTAGGCGATCTCGCCGCTGGAGACGGCCTGCAGCACCGTGTCGGTCTCCTCGTCCTCGGGCACCGCCCGGATCACCACCTCCTGCCTGCCCGCCGCCCTCAGGCGCTCGTTCAGCGCGCTCAGCGTCTGGTAGTAGGCGGAGCCGAGCCGGACGTGGACCTCCTTGCCGGAGAGATCCTCGGGCGCCCGGACCGGCTCCGAGCCGGCCCTCCACACCACCACCTCGCGGGTGCGGCCCCACGGCTCGGCGAAGAGCACCTGCTCCTTGCGCCCGGGAGTGACCGACACCTCGGCGGCGATCACGTCGCCTTCGCCGCTGAGCAGGGCGGGGACCATGTCCGCCCAGCCCTGGGTGACGATCATGTCGACGCGGATGCCGAGCCGCTGCGCGAGCCTCTTGCCCAGCTCGTAGTCGAAGCCCATGCGGTGGCCGCGATAGATGAAGAAGCTGGTGTCGTTGTTGCGGGTGAGGACGCGGATGTAGCCGCTCTTCACGATCTCGCGCAGGCTGCGGGGGTGGTCGGGCCGGCCCGATGCGCGGCTGGCGATGCCCTCGGGCTCCGCGCCGGCCACCTGCGCCCACGCCCTCCCACCCGAAAGCGCGAGCGCGGCGACGAGGAGGAGGGCCGGGCGCATCCGGACGAGCGTAGGAGCGCCCGTCTGTAGGGGGTCAAGGAGCGGAGGTGCGACCGATTGCTCGAAGGCCTGCCCTGCGGCGAGCATGCAATCGTGCAGGGACCGACCACCATCCTTCTCGCCGCCGCCCTGTTCCTCGCGGTGACGCTCTGGCGGCGCCTGCTGATCCGCCGGGGCGCGCACGCCGCTCGCGAGCTGGTTTCGGATCTGGCCACGCAGCAGCGCGCCTTCGGGCTGTACCTCTTCGCGCGGCTGCTCCACCTCGTCCTTCCCGACCTCAACTTCACCCTCTCGCACGGGCTGCGATTCGCCGCGCTGCTCTTCGGCGCCGTCGGCGTGATCCGACTCCTCGAGACGCTGCTCTTCGCCATGCGCGCGCGCTTCCAGGCGCCGCCCTCGCGCATCGTGCGCAGCCTGATCGCCTGGAGCTCCACGCTGGTGGCGGCGGCGTTCCTCCTGCGCATCGAGTACAAGGTCGATCTCTCCAGCCTCTTCGCCACCTCGGCGCTGCTCTCGGTGGTGCTGGGCTTCGCGCTTCAGGAAAGCCTCGGCAACCTCTTCGCCGGGCTCACGCTGAACGCGGAGCAGCCTTTTGAGGCGGGCGAGTGGGTCTCGTTCGGCAAGTACACCGGCAAGGTGGTGGACGTGGGCTGGCGCTCGACGCGCCTGATCACCTCCGACGAGGACGAGGTGCTGGTGCCCAACGGCCTCATCTCCCGCGAGGTGGTGGTGAATCACATGCGGCCGCAGCTCACCGATACGGTGGAGCTGACCGTGGCCGTGGATCTCGACGTCTCGCCGGCGCGCGCCAAGGCGGTGCTGCGCGAGGCGGTGGAGGGCTGCGAGCTGGCGCTCCGCACGCCCGCGCCGCTGGTGCAGCTCGCCTCCTTCACCGACAACGGGGTGAACTACCGGATCAAGTTCCACACCGAGGGCTTCCATGTGCGGGGCAGGGCCCTGGACCAGGTGCAGGAAGCGCTCTGGTACGGCCTGCGGCGCGCGGCGGTGGAGATGCCCTATCCGCAGACCACCATCTCCTTCCGGGAGCGCGCCGCGGAAGCCGAGGAGCGGCGCCGGCGCGAGCACCTGGCGGAGGCGGAGGACCTGCTCGGCAGGGTGGACTTCGTGCGGGCGCTCTCCGCCGCGGCGCGCAAGGTGCTGGCGGAGCGCGCCCGTTTCGTCGAGTATGGGCCGGGGCAGTCGGTGGTGCGCCAGGGCGAGTCGGGCGACACGCTCTATCTGGTGGCGCGCGGCGAGGTGGCGGTGCGAATCCAGGTCGAAGGCGGGCAGGACAAGGAGCTGGCGCGGCTGGGCCGCGGGGCCATCTTCGGGGAGATGAGCGTGCTCACCGGAGAGCCGCGCACCGCCACCGTGGTGGCGCTCTGCGACGCGGCGCTGCTCTCGCTGGACCGCGACGCCTTCGAGCGGGTGCTCTCCGCGGAGCCGCACCTCGCCCAGGCGCTCGCCGCCACCATCGCGCGGCGCCGCAGGGCCCTCGACGCGGCGCGGGCCGAGCCGCTCGCGCCCGCGGCCGAGGAGACGGTCGATCTGGTCTCACGCATCCGCAGCATCTTCGGGTTCCAGAAGCGCGCCGTCGGCGACTAGTCCCGGCCGCCGAAGGCGGCTTAGGGACTACGCCTGTGGCGTTGGACCTGGAGGTTATGAGAGGTGCATCAGTGATGATCGTCGACGCGCACGTGCACCTCCACCCGGACCGGCTGGCGGAGGCGATCCGGCGCTGGTTCGACACCCACGCCTGGGACATCCGCTACCGCCAGGGAGTGGACGCCTCGGTTTCCACGCTGCTCGGCTTCGGCGTGGACCGGATGGTGGCGCTGCCCTACGTGCACAAGCCCGGGCTCGCGCGCGCGCTCAACGACTTCACCCTCGAGCTTTCGCGCCGCCACCCGCAAGTGCTCCCCTGCTGCACCGTCTTTCCCGGCGAGGAGGGCGAGGAGGAGATCCTCGAGCAGGCGCTGTCCGGGCCTTTCCGCGGCGTGAAGATCCACTCGCACGTGATGAAGATCGCGCCGGACGACCCGCGCCTCGACCCGGTGTGGCGCGCCTCCGCGCTGCACCGCAAGCCGGTGGTGATCCACTGCGGACCGGAGCCCGCGATCGAGGGCTACGGCGTCGATCCGCGCGCGGTCTCCGGTGCGGACAAGCTGCGGCGCGCCCTCGATCGGCATCCCGGCGCGGTGGTCGTCGTCCCGCACCTCGGTTTCGACCACACCGAGCAGTTCGAGGCGATGCTCGCGGATCATCCCAACCTGCACCTCGACACCACCATGGTGATCGGCGGGTACTTCGAGCGGCAGCCGGACGTGGAGATCCTCCGGCGCCACCCCGGCCGCATCCTCTTCGGCACCGACTTTCCCAACATTCCCTATGCGTGGGACCGCGAGCTGCTGGCGCTGCGGGCGCTGCGCCTGCCGCCCGCCGACGAGCAGCGCATCCTCTGCGGCAACGCGCTGCGGCTCTTCGGTCAGTAGCGCGGCCACGGCGGCCGTTTCTTCACCTCGCCCCGTCGTCGCGTACCCCGACGTCCTCGCTGCCCGGGGATGATTGAACCCGCAGCGGATCTTTAAAAGGTGCCGCATAGGGGACGGGCATGATTGCGAAGATTGGCGGGAACTATTTTTGCGGTGAAGTATCTCGTCAGGCACATGTAGCAAGCGCCTGGACTCCTGCTCGCCGAACGATTGGTTTGGCCCGCTGAATCATTCAGCGGGTATCGCATGTAAACGCTTTACACACCCCACGGAGAATCAAATGATGAGAACGACACGGACCTTCGGGCTCGCCGCCCTGGCCCTCGCGCTGATGGCGCCCGGCATGGCGCACGCTTCCGGCATCGGCCAGTCCCCCTTCGACTTCAGCGACGCGACCTACCGGGCGTACGGGATCGTGCCGGAGAACATCGTGCTGCACGTCGGCACCAGCTCGCGTTCCTCCGGCGACTTCGTCATCGACAACTCCAACACCGACCCGACCCGCAGCAACGTCCGCACCATCGAGACCACGCCGGGCACCACCGGGACGAGCGGCCTGACCTACGCGAACGTGATGGGCGTGCTCAACTCGTCGGGCTTCCAGCGCGACGCCGCCGGCAACCTGACCGCGCTCGGCCAGCAGGCGTTCGACACCGCCGAGGGGTTCCGCGTCTTCATCTTCCCCAAGGCGAGCAATGGGTCCATCCTCGACCCGTTCCTCCCCAACAAGCGGCAGGACAACCTCTTCGACACGCGCAACGGCTACTTCTCCAACGACCCGCTCGGCCTCTGGGTCGCCACCTGGGTCGTCTACACGCCGAAGGCCTTCACCGCCGCGGGCAAGGCGGAGCTGGACCCGATCGCCGCCACCAGCGGCCGCGATCTCGATGGAACGCCCATCCTGACCAGCCCCTCGCAGATCGACAATCTCGTGGCCGACGGCCTCGTCGAGCTGCGCACGCGTCCTGTCGACGACCCCACCTTCCGCTGGGTGATCTGCCCGATCCCCGAGGATCCCCGGAACGGCTATATCCGTCCCGACGCGTTCATCCGCACCGTGACGGGCGCTTCGGGCGCGCCGGTCTTCCCTGCGCTCAAGAACAACTTCCTCTGCCTGCAGCAGACCGGAGACTGGTGCAAGTAAGCTCTGCGGCGTATTGACCGGCAGCGACGGACGCACCGTCGCTGCCGGGCTTTTGCCTTGTTACACCGTCAATAGCGCGGCACCGCGGGGTCGACTGCGCGGGACCAGAGGTCGATGCCGCCCGCGAGAGAGAGCGCGCCGGCGAAGCCCGCCTCCCTGAGGAGCGCCGCGGCGGTGAGCGAGCGCACCCCATGGTGGCAGTAGCAGACGATCCGCGCGCCTTCGGGAGGGCGGATCTCGTCGAGCCGATCGGGCAGCTCGTGCAACGGAATCAGCGCCTGGTCGGGCAGGCGCGAGAGCTGGTGCTCCCAGGGCTGGCGGACGTCGAGAAGGAAGATGGGCTCGCCGCGGCGCAGCCTGTCGGCGAGGTCGCGCGGGTCGATCTCCATCAGCGGGCCTCGCGCCGGGGAAGCTCGTAGCTCAGCTTCCCGCGGACGATCCGCGCGCAGGCCGTCAGCCGGTGGGGGCGGGCGCGCGCGCCGACCAGCTCGTCGACGCGGCGCTTCTTCTCCACCACGAGGAAGTCGGCGATCAGGCTGCGGTGGCAGCGCCAGGGCACCGCCTCGGCGCAGAGCAGCGCCGCGCGGCGGTGGCGCGCTTCCCGGAGGAGGAGGCGCACGCCGGCGCGGAACTCGCGGGTGCGCATGTGGTCGGCGTAATTGCGGAAGCCGCGATTGCGCCAGCAGGGCCGGGGCGACGGGTTCCTGCTCTTCGGGCGGCGGCCCGCAAGCTCGGGGATGGGCAGGTAGGCGATGCCCGTGCGGGAGAGCGCCCGGGAGAGCCGCCCCTCGTCGAACTGCGGCATGGCCCGCGAGCCGCGCAGCTTGCGCACGTCGGCCACCAGATCCACGCGGTGGGCGCGCAGCAGGTCGAGGAACTGGCGCAGCGTCCGGTTGGAATGCCCCACCGTCACGATGCGCGCCGGCCTCACTGCGCGCGCAGGCGCTTCTGCATGGTGCGGCGGATCGTCTCGTACCCCAGGTCCTTGAAGAGGTCGCGGGCGCGGCGGTTGTTGCCGGCCACCTCCAGCGCGACGACCTCGATGCCGCGCTCGCGCGCCTCCTGCTCGGCCTTCTGCATGAGGAGCCGGCCGTAGTTCTTCCCGCGGCCCTCGCGGACGATGCCCAGGGTGGTGACTTGAAGGGTGGGCGTGCCGTGACGCGCGTCGTCGCGCTCGCTCAGCCAGAGATGGCCGAGGTACTTGCCGTCGTCGCCCTCGAGGACCCAGAGCTGCGCGCCGGGACGGCGGAACCCGTTCCTGGTGAAGCCCATCTTCACGTCCAGGAGGGCGGGGAAGCGCTCCTTGAAGATGGCGCGCTCCTCGGCGGTGGACTCGCCCAGGGAATCGAGCTGCGTCTCCAGCTCCAGCGCGAGGAAGTGCGGCCAGTCTTGCGGGGCATAGGCGCGAAGGCGGGTCATGGGGGCGTGTTAGCGAAAGTCGGGCCCCCCGTAAAGGCGGCACTTGCATCCGGCGTCACTTTCCGCTTCAAGGGGCCTTCCGGATTGCGCGAGGAGACGGCGTGGCACGCAAGAAGGGCGGCAGGGGACCAGGACAAGGTGGAACGCAGCCGCCGAGGCCGCAGGGCGGCGGCGCGGCCGCAGCGGGCGGCGGAGGTGGCGCCGGCGGCGGCTGGACGCCGCTGCGCGATTCCATCCGGCGCGACGTGGAGCAGGCCATCTCGTCGCTGGCGTTCGCCCAGCGGCTGCACCAGAAGCTGGAGACGCAGCGGCGCGCCTTCCTCGACTTCCCTCGCGTGATGGAGCAGCTCCGCAGCGGCGCGTTCGAGCGGCTGACCGGGGCGCTGTCCCGCCTGTACGAGGGCGGGCAGGGCTTCGACCTGCAGCGGTTCCTGCGCGATCTGCCGCTCGCCCTCGCCCAGCTGGCCGCCGCCGACAAGAACCGCACCCAGCCTCCGCCTCCCCAGGCCGACGCCTCCGCGCCGTCCGCTCCGCCTGCCGCACCGGACGCGGCTCCCGCCTCCGAATCGACTCCGCCTCCTGAAGCCGCGCCGGCCTCGGAAGCGGCTGCAACAACCGGCGCGGTGCCGTCGGCCGAAGCCGCTCCTGCAGCGCCGGCTGAGACCGCAAACGCAAACCCAAACGCAAACCCGAACCCCGAACCGCAAACGGCACCCATCTCCCCCCGCCTCGAGCTTCGCGCAAAGCTCCTCACCGCCGCCCCCAACCTCGCCAAGGCGGCCCAGTCCTACCGCCGCAACGTCGCGACGCTCCGGCGCGCCTCGCTGCCGCGCCGGTCGCCGGGCCCCTGGCGCGCCGACCGCGAGGTGCTGGAGGAGGCGCACCGCGCCGTCGAGTTCGTGCAGAAGCTCTACGATGCCTACGCCGAAGCCTGGGCGGACCAGCCCCTCACCCGGAACCTGGCGGACCAGACCGCTGCCGAGCTGGACCGCTTCCTCGCCTGGACGCAGCTCGACCGCTACGTGGAGCTGGCGGTGCTCGCGTCGACCACCGCGCACAAGCCGGCGAAGCCCGGGCAGCACGTGATCAGCGCTCCCCACGAGCACGCGCCGGTCGAGCCGCCGGTCACCGAGGCGTCGCCGGGGGCCGTTGCGGCGACGCCGGATGCCGGCCCCGCGGCGGAAGAGAAGGCCGCGGAGCCCGCGGCGGAGCAGAAGACCGGGGAGGGCGCCGTGCCGGATTCCATGGAACCGGAAGTGGAGCTCGGCCGCGACTGAAAACACCTCGGCCGCGAGCCGCAGCAAGGAGAACGCATCGTGAGCACCACCCTGCGGACCGTCCGGACATCCCCCGCATCCGAGCTGTCCCCCGACCTCCTCCTCAAGATGCACGCGCTGATGGTGAAGGCGCGCGTGCTCGAGGAGCGCCTCATCCAGATGTACAAGCAGGGCGACGGCTTCTTCTGGATCGGCGGGCCGGGCGAAGAGGCCTTCAACGTCCCGCTCGGCCTGCTCGTGCACAAGGGGCAGGGGCCGCAGTACGACTACTGCCACTTCCACTATCGCAACTCCGGCACGCTCCTCGCCATGGGGGCCGAGCCCATCGACGCCATGCGGCAGATGAAGAACACCGCCACCGATCCGTACTCCGGCGGGCGCAACTTCGTCGGCCACTACGCGAAGCGCGAGTGGAACGTGGTGCCGGTCTCCAGCCCCATCGAGGTCCAGTACTCGGTGGCGCCGGGCACCGCCATCGCCAACAAGCGGGCCGGCGGCCGCGGCATCACCATCGTGACCGGCGGCGATGCCGGCACGGCGGAGGGCGACTTCGCCACCTGCCTGATCTGGTGCTCGCGACCGGCCAATCCGCTGCCCGCGCTGATCGTCGTCACCAACAACAAGTGGGGCATCTCCACCAACTGGCAGGGCCAGCACGGCGAGAAGCGCATCTCCGACCGGGGCAAGGCCTTCGGCATCGAGAGCAAGACCATCGACGGCAACGACCCCGAGGTGAGCTACCGCGAGATCGCCGCGGCGATGGAGTACGTGCGCAGCGAGCGCAAGCCCTTCCTGCTCGAGGCGATGCTCTCGCGGCTCTACGGCCACAGCTCGGCGTCCGGCGCGAACCTGGTCAACGACGAGGCAGACTGCCTGACCGGCTTCGAGCGGCGGCTGGAGGAGCGGGGGCTGCTCTCGCGCCAGCAGATGGACGAGCTGCGGGCGCGCTACACGGCGGAGCTGCTCGCGGCGCACAAGCAGGTCAAGGAGGAGCCGCAGCCCGATCCCGGCACCATCTACGACCACGTCTTCAGCGCGACCGACCTGGTGCGGAGCCGCGAATGAGCAACATGGTCCAGGCCATCCGCATGGCGCTGCACGTGGCCGAGGAGCGCCACGAGCTGACCGACGTGTTCGGAGAGGACGTGGGCCCGCCGCTGGGCGGCGCCTTCACCGCGACGCAAGGCCTGCGCACCGCGTGGAACTCGCCGCTCGACGAGCGCGGCATCGTGGGCGCCTCCATCGGGCTGGGCCTCGCCGGGTGCCGCAACGTGGCCGAGATCCAGTTCTGCGACTACGCCTTCAACAGCATCGACCTGCTCAAGCTGGCGGGCATGCAGCACTGGTCGTCGAACGGCGAGTGGAACTGCCCCATGACCATCATGACCCCGGTGGGGTCGGGCATCCGGGGCAGCATCTACCATTCGCATTCGTTCGACACGCAGGCCACGCACATCCCCGGCTTCCGCATCGCCATCCCCTCCACGCCCCGCGACGCCTACGGGCTCCTGCTCTCCTGCGTGGTCGATCCCAACCCGTGCTTCTTCCTGGTGCCCAAGGCGCTGATGCGGGTGCGGGCGCTGCCGGGCGAGGAGATCCCCGGCGAGCCCGGGGACGACAAGGCGCTCTCCAAGCTCATCGACGCGCCGCTCGGCGATCGCGCGAACTGGAAGCCGCGCTGGCCGGACACGCCGGACTACTTCGTGCCCTTCGGCGAGGGCCGCACCGTGCGCCGCGGCCGCGATCTCACGGTGGTCAGCTACGGGCGCACGCTGCCGCTCTGCGTGAAGGCGGCGGACGCGGCGGCGCGCGACGGCGTCGAGGCGGAAGTGATCGACCTGCGCAGCCTGCACCCGTACGACTGGGCGCGCATCGCCGAGTCGGTGAAGCGCACCGGCCGGGTGCTCTACGTGAACGAGGACACCGAGATCACCAACTTCGGCGAGCACCTGGTGCGCCGCACCGTGGAGGAGTTGTTCTACGATCTGCTGGCGCCGCCGAAGCTCCTCGCCGGCGCGCACGTGCCGGGCATCGGGCTCGCCGACAGCCTGGAATCGGCATCGGTGCCGCAGCTCCCCTCCATCACCGCCACCATCCGCGCCCTCGCCCGGGTCCAGCCGTAAACGGGGACACCCACCTATTTCCCCTTCGTCGGAAACAAGCAGGGTGTCCCCATTTGCATTTCCTCAGTCGTCGTCCTTGCGGCCGTTGCCGCCGACGCGTTCGATCTTCCAGATCACGCCGGTGCCGGGGATCTGGAGCAGCGGGCCGTCCGCGGGGTTGGTGAATTTGGACCGCGGATCGGACTGGCCGAAGTCCCGCACCGCGCCGAAGTCGACCAGGTAGAGCGCGCCGTCCGGGCCGAACTGGACCTGGAGGGGCCGGTTGATGCCGTGGATGCCTTCGGTGAAGGCCTGGTCCGCGGGGTCGGTGCAGGTGGCGCTGCCGTCGGGGCCGAAGCCCTGGTTGGCCTGCCTGCAGTTGAAGGCGAAGCGCGACAGCTCGAGGCGCAGCGCCTCTCCCGGCGCGCTGAAGTTGACCAGCTGGATGTCATG
>DATDMU010000144.1:0-3657 GCA_036518615.1 Myxococcales bacterium | reverse complement strand
GCTCCAGCACAACAAGACCATCGTGGTCGACGGCAAGGAATGCAAGGCGGTGGTATGCGGGTCGACCAATTTCAGCTGGCGAGGCTTCTACATCCAGAACAACAACGCCATGGTGCTGCGCGGCGCGAAAACGGTGGCGGTGTTCAGCGAGGCATTCGACGACTACTGGGCGAACGACAGCGTAGTCGGCTTTGGCCCCACCGCACCCGCATCGAGGTGGATGGACCTCGGCCTCGCCGGCATCGACGCGCGGGTCACCTTCTCGCCGCACGGCGCGAAGCACGCGGTGCTCGACGACATCGCCAATGACGTCGAGAAGAATGCCAGGTCGTCGGTGTTCTATTCGCTGGCGTTCCTCGGCCAGACCACGGGCTCGATTCGCGACGCCATCACCGCGGTGACGAAGAACAATGAGGTCTTCGTCTACGGCATGGCGGACCAGCAGGTGGGCGGCATGCCGTCCCTCAAGATCGGAATCTCGGGCGGCAACCTGCCGCCGGTATTTCCGCAAGCGCTCGTCAAGAACCTGCCGCAGCCGTTCAAGCGCGAACCGACGGGCCTCGCCGGGGAGGACGAGAACCAGCGCGGCACGCGGATGCACCACAAGTTCATCGTCCTGGACTTCGACCGCCCATCGGCGCGCGTCTACTTCGGCTCCTACAACTTCTCCGGGCCGGCCGACACGAAGAACGGCGAGAACCTTCTGCTCATCAAGGACCGCCGCATCGCCACTTCCTATATGGTCGAGGCGCTGCGCATCTTCGACCACTACCATTTTCGCATCCTGCAGCAGCAGGCGAAGAAGAAGGACGAAAAGCTGCAGCTGAGGAAACCGCCGCAGAAGGCTTCGCAGAAGGCGTGGTTCGACGAAGACTTCGAGCGGCCGGACAAGATCCGGGACCGCGAGCTCTTCGCGTAGGGCCGAGCCGCTCGACGACGCCGAGAGTCCGTCTTGCGCGAAAGACGGATCGATCCTCTGCGCCACGAGTACCCGCTCGTGGACCAGCTGCCAGGCCGCGAGAAGAACGGCGATCGCCTGCTCCCGCGCGACGAAACGGCGCGCCTCTCGAACAAGTGCTGGAGTTTCCGTTCACCTTCCGCTTCGAAGCAGGCTTGCGGTCTCCAGGAGACCTCGTGAGCCAGACCGCATCCCGAGATCTTCCGCCGCGTGACGAAGAGATAGATCGCCGTCTTCCCTACCCGGCTTCCTCGAAGACGTACTCGTGCTGCCCGTCGCGGACGATCAGCCTGCGCTTGCCGTCGCGATCCGCGACCACGAGCTCGAATCCCAGGAGCGCAGGCTCGATGGTGACGAACGAGAGCGTGCCGTCGTCGTTGCGGCGCGAGGCCACCTCGCTCTTCCATTCGCCGAAGTCGAAGACCGTGGCGCCGCCTTCGCGGCGCACCGCCAGCTCTCCGAGCGATGCGTTCCGGTACCTCCGGGCGAGCTTTCCCGCAGGCTCCGCGGCGGCGGGCACGGTGAGCCGCTCGCGCTCCTTGGCGATCTGAGCCCTGCTCTGCCTGGCGGAGGCCTCCATGTCCTCGGCCGCCTCCGGCTTGCCGTCGAAGAGGAGCTCGAGCAGGCGGCGCAGGAACGGCCGCCGCATCCGGTACCCGTCGTCTCCGTTGGTGAGCAGGACCGCGCCGACCCCGTGATCGGGGAGGAAGATCATGTCGCTGTGGTAGCCGGCGAGATCGCCGCCGTGGTGGACCACCGGCACTCCCCAGGTGCGGTCTTCCATCAGGCCCATGCCGTAGGTCTGGTCCGCGCCGAGGAGGATCTGGGGGGCGCGCCTCGCGCGCAGGCTCTCCGCCGAGACCAGTCGGGTGCCCTCGGGCAGCTTGCCGGAGGCGAGCTCGAGCAGGATGTATTTCGACAGGTCGTGAGCGCTGGTCCACATCGCCCCCGCGGGCCGGACCGGAATCGCCGCGTAGTTCAGGTCCATCTTCGCCATCGCGGCGTTGCCGTCGATGTCCAGCCCGTGCGGCCGCGCGTGGTTCCCTTGCTGCGCCAGCGCGTAGTCGAAGGTGGTCGCCGTCATGCCCAGCGGAGCGAAGATCTGGCTGCGCATCGCCTCGTCATAGGCGGCGCCCAGCTCGCGGTCCGGATAGAGGAGGTGGCCGCCCACGAATCCCGCCGCAGCCGCGAGCAGGTTGCTGTACTGGAACACCTCGCCGAACTTGCTGGTCGGCTGCATGGTGGCGAGCAGCGCCATCGACGACTCGGGCGTCGCCTTCGCGAACTCGAAGATCCATTCCAGGTCCTGGCGGGGCAAGCCGGTGCAGGCGCAGATCAGGTGCCTGATCAGGACCCGGCTGGTGGTGTCCGCATCGCCGAGCCGGAACGGCGGATAGACCTCGGTGACCGGCTGGTCCCAGCGAAGCTTCCCGGCGTCGACGAGCCGGGCGAGCAGCAGGGTGGTCAGGGCCTTGGTGTTCGAGGCGGCGATGAACAGCGTGTTCGCATCGATGCGCTCGGGCTTGCCCAGCTCGCGCACCCCGAGTCCGCCCTCGTAAACCACCTTGCCATCCTGGATCAGGCTGAATGCGACGCCGGGCACGCGGAGATCGCGCATCCCGGTTTCCAGGAACGCCTTCATCTCCGCGACGCGGCCCTCGTCCAGGGATCGCGCGGTCCGGCCGGCGAACGATTCCCGCTGGTAGCCCCTGGGCCTCAGGCTGTTGGCGATCAGCGAGACCGGGGCCGCGCGCTTCTCGAAGGTGGGCTCGCTCGCGTCGATGAGCAGGACGGTCCAGGCTTCTCCCGCGCGCTGCGCCACGGCCTGGACGAAGGCGCGCTCGTTCGGGGAGGTTTCGTATTGATAGACCCGGCGCTGGTCCCAGCCGTTCCGCGCCGGGCGGTCGGTGGCGAGCTTGAGCGGCCGGCTCATCTCCGGCCGGTACAGCTTCCACGCGGCGGCCACCGCCGAGTCAGCGTCCTTCGCGCGCACGTCCACCACGGCGACGTGCGAGTCGAGCTCCGGCGGGTCGAGCACCACGCAGGCTTCCCTGGTCACCAACGACCAGCCGGCTGGGGCGGTGAAGGTGGCACCGCCCGGGGTGGCCCGCGGCGTGTCCGCGGCCAGGCGCTCCGGCGCCGGGGGCGGCGCATCGGCGGTCCGGGCGGCGGGCGGGACCAGCTGCCTTCCCGAGAAGCAGCCCAGGAACAGCGAACACCAGAAACAGGGCAGGACCCATCGCCGCATGGCGTCTCCTCCGGGGCCGCGAGCAGAAGCACGGGCTGTCATGATAGCTGACGGCACGTTCCAGAGGACGTCGTCGCCGCGCTGCGCACCCCTGCAGTCACGCACGCCTCCGCCGCGCCCGGCGTTGCCCCGGACGCAACATCGCGGGATAGATCCCCCCATGCGCAAGGTCCTTCCATTGCTCCTCGCCGCCTGCGCCTCCTCGCAGAAGCCCGCCGTGCAGCCGCGGCCGGACGAGCCGCACCTCGCGGACGTGCGCCGGCTCACGCATGGCGGCCAGAACGCGGAGGCCTACTGGTCGTTCGACGGCACGCAGCTCTCGTTCCAGGCGCGCCGAGAAGGCGAACAGTGCGACCGCATCTACCGCATGAAGGTGGACGGCGGCGATCCGGTGGCGGTCTCCACCGGCAAGGGCGCCACGACCTGCGCCTACTTCCTGCCCGGCGACGAG
>DATDMU010000143.1:0-4364 GCA_036518615.1 Myxococcales bacterium | reverse complement strand
GCGGGGCTCGCCGCGCGCAGGGTGCGGTAGAGCGAGAAGCCGTCGCAGTCGGGCAGCTCGAAGCGCTGCGAGAGCACCACCTGGAAGATGTCGCCGGCGCGGATGTATTCGAGCGCGCGCCGCACCGCCGCCTTGAACTGCTTCTCTCCGCCCGCCACCGGCACCGGCTCGGGCAGGCCGCCCTTGAGGAAGCGCGCCCCGTTGCGGCGGTCGCCGAAGAGCCTGGCTCCCAAGGACTGCGCCGCAGGCGTGCGCAGCGCGTCCGGGAACCGGCCCGCGGCAAATCCGTGCAGGACCCGCGCCGCCAGCGCCTGCGCCCGCTCCTTCGCGTCCGGCCCGCTGGCGATGGCCCAGGTGCGCCCCTGGCGGTGGTCGAAGGCCACCAGCTCGCGCACGCGGAGCAGCTCGGCCTCGGGAAAGAGCGCGTCCGGGCCCAGGCGCTGCGGCAGGCGCTCGCTCCACGCGGCGCTCGCCCATCCGAGGTAGCCCACGTATCCGCCGCAGAACGGAGGCAACCCCTCCACCCGCTCGGCGCGCTCCTCTTCCAGCGCGCGGCGCAGCTTTTCCAATGGTTGGTCGTCGCGGCGCAGCTCCAGCCGGGCATCGGGAGCGCCGACGCCCACGTAGCTGTAGCGCCCGAGCGCTCCCTCGAAGAGGAAGGACTCGCTGCGCTGCTCGTCGTCGAGGAGGCAGAAGACGCCGAACGGCGTCAGCAGATCACCGGGAAGTTCGACGGAGGCTGGAGCGCCTCCAAAGCCGGCTCCGGGAAAGGGTAGACATGCACTCACAGTAGCGGGGCAGGCGGCTCGGGATCAAGGTAAATTGCGCGGCCCATGCTCGCGCTGCTGCTGGCCGCAGGTCTCGGCTCGTCGAATTTCACCGCTACCGGACCGCCCGGATGCCAGAAGCTCGCGCTGGAGGGCGTGCTGGCGTTGCACTCGTTCATGTACGAGGACGCGCGCGCATCGTTCCGGAAGGCGGAAGAGCAGGCGCCCTGCCCCATCGCGTTCTGGGGCGAGGCGATGACGTACGATCACCCGCTCTGGGGCGAAGAGGACAAGAAGGCGGCGCAGGCGGCGCTCGCGCGCATTCCTGCCGACGCGAAGGTGTCGCCCGCGGAGGCGGGGCTGATCGATGCGGCGCGCGCTCTTTACGCCGGCGGGCACGACGCCTGGCGCGACCGGCTTTCGCGGCTGCACCGCGAGCTGCCCCGCGACGACGAGGTGGCGCTCTTCTTCGCGCTGTCTTTGTATGCGACCTCCGATCACGGCAAGGACGTGCGGCGCGCCATGCAGGCGGCGGCCATCGCGATGGACGTGTTCGAGCGCAATCCGGACCATCCCGGAGCGGCGCATTACCTGATCCACGCCTGCGATTCGCCGGACCATGCGGTCCTCGCTTTGAAGGCAGCCCAGAAGTACGCGCGGATCGCCCCTGCCGCCTCCCACGCGCTGCACATGCCCTCGCACATCTTCGTGCAGCTGGGGATGTGGGCCGACGTGGAGCGGAGCAATACGGCGGCGTTCGCCGCGAGCAGGCAGCACGGGCGCCCGGACTGGCACAGCTTCTCCTGGCTGGCCGATGCGCGCGTGGAGCTGGGCCGGCCCGACGAGGTGCTGCCGATGATCGAGGAGGCCCGCAAGCAGGCGCCGGCGCGGGTGACGGCGGAGCTGGTCGGGCTCTGGCTCTCGGCCACCGGACATTGGGCTCGCGCGGGCGCGCTGCTCGCCGGGTTGCCCGCGGACGTCGCCGCGCGCGTGCGGCTGGACGCTGCGGCGGCGCAGGGCGACGAGGCGGCGGTGGCCGCCGCGGGAGTGAAGGACGAGCATCTGGTCGCGGCGAAAGAGAAGGTGGCGCACTCGGTCCGCGATCCGGGGACGATCTCCGCCGCCATCGAAGCGATGCGCTTATTGGCCGATGCCGAGGACGCGGAGCCGGTGAGCGGGCCTGCCTTCGCGCTGCCCGCGCGCGAGGAGCTGGGCGATCTGCTCCTGCGCTCGCACCGGTTCGCCGAGGCGGAGAAGGCCTTCGAGGCGGCGCTGCGCAAGCGACCCAACCGCCGCCACGCGCTGCAGGGGCTGACGCTGGCCGCTCGGGGTGCAGGCGACGCGCAGGCCGCCGCCGATGCCGACGCGGCGCTCTCGGCGCAGCGCGAGTGATAAGAGAGCGCGCATGGCCACGCCCGCGCGGCGGATTGCGGCGGAGGTGTTGATGCGCGTGGCGCAGGGCGGCGCTTTCGCCAATCTGGCGCTGGACGCGTCGCTGAGGCAGGCAGGTCAGCTGCCGCCGCGCGAGGTGGCGCTCGCGACCGAGCTCGCGTACGGCACGTTGCGCTGGCAGCTCCAGCTCGACCGCGCGCTGCTCGCGCACAGCGACCGCGCGCTGGAGGAGCTGGACGAGCCGGTGCGGGTGGCGCTGCGGCTGGGCGCCTTCGAGCTCTTGCACCACGAGAAGGTGCCTGCCCGCGCCGCCGTCAACGAGGCGGTGGAGCTGACGCGGGAGCTGAAGGTTGCGCGCGCATCCGGATTCGTGAACGCGGTTTTGCGGCGCCTCTCCGAGACGCGCACTCCGCCTGCGCCGCCCGGGCGCGAGGTGGACTTCGCCGGCCACGTGGCCGCGGTGACCTCGCACCCGCGCTGGATGGTCGAGCTGTGGACGCGCTGGCTCGGCGCGGAGGAGGCGGAGCGGCTCTGCGCCGCGAATCAGGAGCAGGCGCCCGCATGCGTGCGCGTGGCGCGGCGGAAGGCGGATCTGCAGCGGGCGCAAAGGGCGCTGGCGGAGGCCGGCGTGGACTCGGTGCGCGGCCGCTACAGCCCCGATGCGTTGATCCTTGCCGCAGGCGCTCCGCCCGCGCTGGACATCGAAGGGCACCACCAGGGCCTCTTCCAGGCGCAGGACGAGGCCGCGCAGCTCGTGTCGATGTTCGCCGCGCCGGCGGCAGATGCGCGCATCCTGGATGCCTGCGCCGCTCCCGGCGGCAAGGCCTGCCACCTGGCCGAGCTTGCGCCGCGCGGGTCGGTGCTGGCGGTGGACCTGCACGCGCGCAAGGCGCGGATCATCGCCGAGGCGGCGCAGCGCCTGGGGATCGAGAATCTCCGCGCGCTGGCGGCAGACGCGCTCTTCCCCATCCCCGGAGCCGAGCTTGCGAGCTTCGACCTGGTCCTGCTCGATGCGCCCTGCTCGGGCCTGGGCACGCTGCGGCGGCATCCGGAGATGAAGATGCGCCGCACGCCGGAAGACGTGGACCGGCTCGCGCAACTGCAGGCGAGGCTGCTCGAGTCGGTGCGCGCGTACGTCAAGCCGGGCGGGCTGCTCGTCTACGCGCTCTGCACTTTGACGCCGGGGGAGTGCGACGAGCAGGTGGAGAGGTTTGTTGCCGCGCACCGCGGCTTCGTGGTGGATCCGCCCCCCGCCGGGTTCCCGGCCGACTGCCTCGCCGGCCGGTTCATGCGCACGCTGCCGCATCGGACCGGCACCGATGGCTTCTTCGCCGCCCGCCTGAGGAGAGTCTCATGACCGACGTGCTCGTCGCGCCTTCCCTGCTCTCCTGCGACCTCGCCCGCATCGGCGAGGAGATCCGCGCCGTGGAGGCGGCGGGCGCCGACCTCATCCACGTGGACGTGATGGACGGCCGCTTCGTGCCGAACCTGACCTGGGGCCCGCCGGTGGTGGCGGCGATGAAGAAGCACGCTCGCAAGCCGCTCGACTGCCACCTGATGATCGTCGAGCCGGAGAAGTATGTGGAGGCGTTCGCGCGGGCCGGGGCGGCGAACATCACCGTGCACGTGGAGGCGTGCGTGCACCTGCACCGCGCGCTGCAGCAGATCAAGGCGACCGGCGCGACGGCGGGGGTGTCGCTCAACCCGCACACGCCGCCCGACCATCTCGAGTACGTGCTCGATGCGATGGACCTGGTGCTGGTGATGACGGTGAACCCGGGGTTCGGGGGGCAGAGCTTCATCGAGGCCTGCCTGCCGAAGATCGAGCGGCTGGCGGGGTGGATCCAGAAGCGGGGCCTGAAGACGCAGATCGAGGTGGACGGCGGCATCACGCCGGAGACGGCAGGGCGGGTCGTGAGCGCGGGCGCCACCGTGCTGGTGGCGGGCACGGCGGTGTTCGGCAAGCCCGACTACGCCGAGGCCATCCGCGCCCTGCGGGCGGGCGCGGGCATCGGGTACGAGACGACGGGGCGCTTCTAGCGGGCGGTCGCCCGCCGGCGAGAAGGATTGACGCCTCCCGCTCTTTGCTGGTACTTCCCTGCGCCCCTTCGCGGGGACACAGCTTTTCGGGGAGTGGCTCAGCCTGGTAGAGCACCTGGTTCGGGACCAGGGGGTCGCAGGTTCAAATCCTGTCTCCCCGACCAA
>DATDMU010000142.1:0-28334 GCA_036518615.1 Myxococcales bacterium | reverse complement strand
GTATCGTTCCGTCCGCCAGTGACGCGACCAGTCCGTGCGCACCAGCACCGCCCGCCCGCGCACCTCGTGCGCGGCGAAGGGGAGCCGGTCGATGGCGCCGCGGGCGCCTGCCGCTTGCGCGACCAGGCAATCCAGGTTGGCGAGCGAGCGCAGCGGCAGCTCGGAAAGGTCCTTTCCCCCGGCATAGCGGTGGAACGGGCTGTCGAGATAGGTGCCGGTGTTTGCGACCATCTCGATCTTGCCGATGTGGAACTCGGTGCCCGGCGCGTAACGCTCCCGCGAGGCTTCACGGCTCAGGTAATCGCAGATGAGCGGCGCGGGCAGCCCTTTGTAGGTGACCATTCCGTGTTCGATGGTGTGGCTGAGATCGATTGCCTCTGCGGCATCCGGAGTCATTGACGCCTCGCGTGCTGGACCGCACCATGCCAGCGTGCCACGGATGCCGGGAATGTGCGCGTTTGCCTGGCGCCTCCCGTCGGGTGCCGCAAGCTGCCGCCCCGCCACGGCGGCGGAGTGGGCTGCGCGGCTTGCCGACCAGCGCAGTCACCGCGTGCTCTTCGTGTCGCACTGCCTGCTCGACCAGAACGTGCGCTATCCCGGCGGCGCTTTCCGCCCCGGCGTCGTGCCTGAAGCCGTCGCGCCGTTCATCGTCGACGGCGACGGCATCTACCAGATGCCGTGCCCCGAGCAGGCGGCGTGGGGCGGCGTGGGCCGGCGATTCATCCTTCGCTTCCATGGCTCGGAGCGGAGGTGGGCCTGTCGGCTGCGCGCGTTCCTCTTGCCGCTGTTTCTCGCCTGGACGCGATGGAGGTATCGCCTCCTGGCGATGCGCGTCGCCGCGGATGCCGCCGACCATGCGCGAGCCGGATGCCGTATCGTCGGCGTGCTCGGCGTGGGCAACTCGCCCTCCTGCGGAGTGAGGCAGACGCTCGATCTGTCGCGCGCGCTGGCCGTCGTCGCTTCCCTCGACGCCGCAACCATCGACCGGCGCACCTTCAACGAGCGGGCAGTCCGCGGTTGCGCCGTCGAGGGCGAGGGGCTCTTCATCCAGGAGCTCCGCGGCGCGCTTTCGCGGCGGCGGCTGACGGTGCCCCTCCTCGAATACCAGCCGCCTCCGGACGGCGGGGCCTGACCGCGGCTATTCGTGCCGCAGCGCCGCGATGGGGTCGAGGTGGGCCGCCCTGCGCGCCGGGTAGAAGCCGAAGAACAGTCCGACCGCGGTGGAGACCAGCGGCGCGATGGCCAGGGCGTCGGGCGGCACCGGGGTGGACCAGCCGAGGATGCGGCCGAGGACGACGCAGGCTGACGCCCCGAGGAGAAGCCCGAGCAGGCCGCCGAAGAAGGTCAGCATCACCGCCTCGCCGAGGAACTGGATCTCCACCGCGCCTTCGGTCGCGCCCACCGCGAGCCGGATGCCGATCTCGCGCGTCCGCTCGGTGACGGTGACCAGCATCACGTTCATGACGCCGATGCCGCCCACGACCAGCGCGATGGAGGCGATGCCGATCAGCAGCAGCTCGAGGGTGTGGCTGGTCTCGATCTGCGCCTTGATGATCTCGTCGGGGCGCCGGACGTTGAAGTCGTCCTCCTGGCCGGGCTGGATGTGGTGGCGCTGGCGCAGCAAGGCGATGACGTCGTCGATGGCCGCGTTCACCGCCTGCGGCGAGACGGCGGAGCAGAGGATGTCGTCCAGCCAGGCCGAGTTCCGGCCGCGCAGCTTCATCTGCGCGGTGGTCCAGGGCAGCACGATGGTGTCGTCCTGATCCGACCCGAACGCGTTCGGCCCCCTGCGCGCCAGCACGCCCACCACCCGGAAGAGCTGCTCGTTGATGCGGATGACCTTCCCGAGCGGATCGTCTCCGGGGAAGAGCTGCTCGCGCACGGTCGCGCCGATGAGCACCGCGCTCCGGGCCGAGGCGACGTCGTGGTCGAGAAAATGCGCGCCCGCCGAAACGTCCCATCGCTTGATGTCGAACCACTGGACGTCCACGCCGCGCCAGTGCGTCTGCCAGTTGCGGTTGCCGTAGACGACGTGCGCGTGGCCGTCCACGTTGGGCGTCATCCGCCGGATCAGGGGCAGGCGCGCGATGGCCTCCGCGTCGGACACGGTGAGCCGCGTGGTGCCGTGCGAGCCGGTGCGCACGCCGCTGGGCGCGCGCGAGCCCGCCTCGATCCAGACGAAGTTCTCGCCCAGGTCCCGGAGCTGCTCCTCGGCGCGGTTCGACCCCGCGCGGCCGATGGCCACGACACAGACCACGGCGCCGATGCCGATCATGATGGCGAGGGCCGCGAGCGTGCTGCGCAGCTTGTTCCGCGAGAGCGACTTGACCGCCTCGCGAAAGAACAGCTCTGCGGACGCCCCGAAGGTCATCGCGCTCAGCCGTGCCCCGGCGCCTTTCGTTCGATCAGCTCGATCCTGTATCCGTCCGGGTCCTCCACGAACGCGATCACCGTGGTGCCGTGCTTCATCGGGCCGGCCTCGCGGACCACCCTGCCGCCCTTCTGCTTGATCGCGGCGCAGGCGGCACAGGCGTCCTCCACCTCGATGGCGACGTGTCCGTAACCGGCGCCGATCTCGTACGACCGGGTGTCCCAGTTGTGCGTCAGCTCCAGCACGGCCTGTTCCGACTCCGGCCCGTAGCCCACGAAGGCAAGCGTGAACTTGCCGTCGGGATAATCGCGCCGGCGCAAGAGCTTCATCCCCAGGACGCCGGTGTAGAACGCGAGCGAGCGTTCCAGGTCGCCGACGCGCAGCATCGTGTGCAGGATCCGCATGCGCGCCTGCTTAACCCGGGAACGCCCGCCCGTCGACCTCGATCAGTGCTGGGTGAAGCCGGTGAGCCAGTCCAGGTTCGCTCCCAGCTCCCAGGTGTCGGCGCCGCTCTGCCAGCCGGCGTCGAGCTTGCTCTGGCTGCCGGTGCAGAAGTTGCCGCTGGCGCGCATGTAGCAGTGATCGGCGCTTCCGTCGGCCACCTGCGAGCTCTTCACGATCTGCCAGCCGGAGTTGTTCGGCTGATAGCAGGTATACGAGCCTGCGGCGCAGGTGAAGCCGGTCAGCTCCTGGAGCTGGCTCTGGACGTTGGCCTGGCTTCCGCCGAGGAACTGGTCCAGCTCGCCGTCGACGGCGCGGAGCCGATCGCTGGTGAGGCTGCGGTTTCCGTTCGCCACGCACGAGCGCAGGTCGAAGGTGGAGTACGCGACCCCGGCGCCCATTCCGTACGCCGCCTGCACGCCGCCGTCGTAGTTCTTCGCCAGCATGGCGATGATCGAGCCCTGGCTGAAGCCGCCCACCACGATGCCCTTGCTGCAGTCGGCCTTGGCGCGGCCGCAGAGGGCGCGGATGGCGCTGGTGGCGCTCGAGGCGTCGAAGATGCACTGGGCCTTGCCGGAGATCTGCGCGCAGGTGCCGAAGGAGCCGCTGTCGTACTGGACGGTGGCCGCGACGTAGCCGCGGTTGGCCATGCCGGTGACGGCCGCGGTGGCGGCGGCGTTGGTGTACGTCTCGGAGGTGCCGGCCATGTACACGAACACCGGATAGGTGCCGGCCGCGGACGGCTCCTGCCCGCTGATGCTGAAGGTCGTCCCGCACGAGGCGGCGCCGGAGCCCTGGCCGGTGTAGGTGGCGGCGAAGCTCGTGTTGGCGGCGCGCGCAGCGAAGGCGGCGGCGCAGAGGATGAAGGAGAAGGTCAGGAAGCGAACAAGGCGAAGCAATCGGTTCATCGATGTGTCTCCGGGGTTGTCGCGCCCGGATACAACAGCCTGCGCGCCGCGACCAAGACGAATTGACAAAAACCCGTGTCGCATCCGACGTTTAGCGGATTTCCCGGCGCTGCGAGCGCACTCGCCCTGGCGGGGTTGCGGGCGCGGTGACGGCCGGGGTCGACGCAGTTCGACGCGAATGCGATTGCGCGCCGGCGAAGGCGATTTCGCATCCCGCTGAGGACATTTCTTCCGGTTGCGCGGTTGATTGAACAGCCCAAAGTTCGACAGCGCGACGGGGAGAATAAAATGAACATCTGCACGCTGGGCTGTATTGGAATGCTGGCGGCGATCTGCGCTTGCGGCGGCAAGTCGTCGGGGGCGGCCAGCACCGGCCGGAATGACGCATCGCTCAGCATCGCCATCAGCGGGCAGGGCTCGGTCACATCCCCGGATGGGTCGGTCAGTTGCACGACGAGTTGTTCCCAGCCGCTGGCGAAGGGAACCGCAGTCCACCTCGACGCCACGCCGGCCGGCGGCATGCAGTTCATGGGCTGGAGCGGCGCATGCTCGGGCACCGGCGGTTGCGATCTGACGCTGGACTCGGACCGCCAGGTCGGCGCGACGTTCGCCGCCGGTACGGTGACGCTCACCGTCGATCCGGTCGGCACCGGATCGGGCGTCGTGACATCGTCGCCGGCCGGAATCGCGTGCCCGGGTACCTGCTCCATGGAGATTGCGCCGGGCACGCCGGTGACCTTGACCGCCACCGCCAACGCCGGCTCCCATTTCGAAGGCTACGGCGGCAAGGGCTGCAGCGGCCTGATCTGCTCCTTCACGGTTTCCACCGCGGTCACCGTTTTTGCGAACTTCAGCAATGGCGCGGTGCAGCGCACGCTCAGCGTCGCCGTCACCGGCGCCGGCACGGTCGCCTCGACGCCGAACGGCATCTCCTGTCCGGGCTCATGCTCCGTCCCCTTCGCCGACAGCGCCTTCGTCACGCTGACCGCCACGCCCGCTGCGGGCGCGACCTTCCTGGGGTGGGGCGGCGCCTGCACCGGCACGGGAGCGTGCTCGGTCGCGCTCACTGCCGATGCATCGGTCTCCGCGCAGTTCTCGCTCGCCGCCGCATGCGCCGGCCTCCTGCCCGCGCTCCCCGCGGCGAAGACGTTCACGGCTCCCGCCGGCGGAGCCGCCGGCGATACCTGCGGCCCGGCGACCTCGGACGGCGCCGGCAACATCTACGTCTCGAACGGCGACATGATCGCGAGCTCGGCGGGGGCGGCGGTGGCCGGCCCCTGGGCTCAGCTCGTGCCGCTGCGGTCGGGCTTCGCCGCGTTGGAACGCACGATGGTTCCCACCACGTCATTCATGGCTTTTGCCCCCGACGGGACCCGGGTCTCCGACGTGACCGTCGTGGTCGCGGGCCCGTCCGGCGAACAGGCCAACGGGGGAACCATCATCATGACCATCGCCTGCGATCCGGCCCGGACCACCGCCGACTTCGAGTTCCATCGATTCGACGACACCGGCGCCCAGACCAGCGATCTGCATCTGGTCAACCAGGCGTGCGTCGCCGTGAGCACGCCGTCAGCCATCCTCGTCGACACCCAGGACCGCACCCTGATCGTCTACGCTCCCGCTGCAGTCGATCCTCTTCCGGTTCCGCCCTCGCACCTCGCCGCCCGCTGGTTCGACGCCGCTGCCCAGCCGATCACCGACTGGTTCGATGCCGGACCCACCGTCAGCTCCAGCCTCGAGCTGCGTCCGCTGATCGGCGGCGGCGCGGCCCTGCGCGCCGGCGACAAGTGGGTGGCCACGATCCCCGGCGGCAAGGCGGAGGTCGGAGCCGCGCCCTCGGCGTTCGAGGCCAGAAAGGACGCGCGCATCGTCCTCGGCGGCAAGGCGTACGCGATGGTCCCCGACGGGCTCACCGCCGGCTCCATCGCCATCGTCGAACCGGGCGGCACCTCCTGCGGAGCCCTGACCGCCGCAACCGCCGGAGACAGGTTCTTCGCCGGCAAGGACGGCACGCTGATCGATCTCACCGGCCCGTCCCCGCAGCCCGGCGGCCCCGGTAACCACTGCACCGCCACGTACTACCCGCAGGTCCTGAAGTAGCCGGCTCGGGGAATGAGCATCCCGCGCAAAGAGTCCGCGGGCCGAAGCGCCGCGCGGCGCCGGGCATCTGCCCCTTACAGGATGGCCTCGCCCAATCCCAGGATGTGGCCTCTTCTGGCCGCCCTGCTCCTGCTCGCCCCGTTCCGTGCGAGCGGCGAGGATCTGCTGTCGTTCGCGGTGTCCACCGGCCAGCTCGGCCTGCGCAAGGAGATCCCGCACGCGCTGGGAATCGACGTGCAGGTTCGCTCTCCGTGGAGGTGGAAGCTGATCCGGCCGCTCGCCGGCGTGCTGACCAGCTCGAGCGGAGGCGCATACGTCTATTCAGGAATCGTGGTCGACATCCCTCTGCCCGGTGGCTTGCGCCTCAGCCCGGGGTTCGCGCCGGGCGTGGTGCTCGCCAAAGGCGATCGCGAGCTCGGCTCGCCCATCGAGTTCCGCTCCTCGCTCGAGATCTCGCTCGCGCCCTCGGAACGGCTGCGCCTGGGGCTCGGGCTCACCCACATCTCCAATGCGCGGTTGTCGCAGCACAACCCCGGAATGGAGCTGCTCACCTTCAGCCTGGCCATTCCCGTCGGGAAGTAACGCCCCCCGGACGCACCGCCGCTCCATCGGGAGATGGCGCATCGTTCATCGCGGAGCCGCCACCAGCAGCGAGGCGCGGCACTCCTCCTCGTCGATGCGCTCGCCCATCTGCACCGGAGAAGGGCGGCCCTGCGTCGTGTACACGCAGCCGACGCGGACCGAGTCGCCGCGGCGCACCTCCAGCGGCTTCTCGTAGAGGAAGAGGCGCTGGGCATAGAAGTTCCAGTGATCGAAGTTCGCGGCGCAGGTGCGCTCGGCGCCGTGGACGACGTCCACCTGCATGGTCTGCCCCAGCGAGTGCATGCGCGGCGCGATCCCCAGCACGGTCAGGTCGCGCTCCAGCGGCGCCTGCGCGGTGGCCTCGACGAGCTTCCGATGCGGCGCCAGAGTCGTGCCGGCGGCCGCGACCTCGACGAACGACGCTTCGCGCGCTCCCGGGGCGAGCTCCAGCTCGACGCGCGTGCGCGTCGGCGACTCCAGGCCGCTCGCGATGACGTTGTAGTGAACTTGGAGGACCACCTTGCGGCCGGCGGCGAGACGAATCCCGAAGCCGTCAGGCAGCCGCAGCACGTCCGAGTCCCAGGTCCAGCTGGTGGCGAGCCGCGCTCCCGCGACGCGGCTGGAGCCGTAGCAGGAATAGCCGGGGCCCTCGTCGGCGCGGTCGAGCGCTTCCGCTGCAGCCTCCGCCTCCGGTGTGTCCAGCGCGTAGAGCGTGACCTGCTCGACGGAGCGCGGGTCGGTGGAGACGACGCGAAACGCGGCGACCAGCGCGTCGCTCGCAAGATGCGGGTCGGCAACGAAGCAGCGATACGCTTCCGGCCCGAGCCCCGGCTTCCACGCCGTTCCCTGATCGATCGCCGCGGCGGCCGGTCCGAAACGCGGCTCGGCAGGTGGGTGCAACGCCGCCGTGGAGTGGCCGGGGTCGGGCGCCTCCGTCCACTTCACCAGCTTTTCCACCTCGCCGTTGCCCAGCCAGAGCGCGTCCTTCCAGGTGCGGCAGAGGCCGGTGTTGTCGGCGCCCCAGGGCGGCATCTCGCGCAGCTGGACCGCGAGCCGGATCTTCGCCGCCGCCGCGACGGCCTGCGCGCCCGTCTCCAGCAGCGGAACGGGAGCGGTGCCGCCGGCGTGATGGCAGCGCACGCAACTTCGCGAGAGGATCGGCGCCACGTCGCGATCGAACGTCGGCCTGGACGGGCAGCCGAGCGCTGCCAGCGATCCGATCGCGAGCGCGGTGCAAAATGCGCTTTTCATGAGTCCACGCTAGCCCTTATGGTCGCGCCATGCGACGGGAAGACCTTCGATCCATCGCCCTCGGCGCGGGAGCGCTGATCTGCGGGCTGCCTCTCTACCTCCTCCTCGACCGGTTGCACCTGCTCTCGCCATCGCTGCGCGAGACGCCCTGGCCGCTCGCCATCCCCGCGCTTCTCGCGCTCGGGACTCTCTGGCTGCGCCGTCCGCGCCGCGGCGTCGCCTCCACCGCCTGCGCAGTGGCGTCGGTTGCGCTCCTCGCTGCAGCCGGTGCGCAAGCCCGCCGTCCTCTGCCGCCCGCAGCGCGCGAGACCGCCGTGGGCAGCAAGCTCCCTCCCATCGTGCTGCGCGACGAGCACGGGCAGAACGTCGATCTGCGATCGCTTCGAGGCAAGCCGGCGGTGATCCTGCTCTACCGCGGCGCCTGGTGCCCGTCCTGCCGCAGGCAGCTCTCCGCTCTCGCGAAAGAGGCAGACCGCTTCCTCGCCGCCGGCGTCAGCGTGGTGGGCGTGAGCCCCGACGCGCCGGAGATGTCCGCGAAGTGGGCGGCGAACCTCGCAGTCCCCTTCCCGCTTCTCTCCGACGAGGACAGCAAGCTCGCCAACCAGCTGTGCGGCGGAGACTCACATTGTCAGTTGCTGGTCGACCCCGCGGGCACCATCCGCTGGGCATCGCTCAACGACAACTGGCGCGAGCTCGCGCCTCCGAACGCGGTGCTGCAGAACGCGTGGCGGCTCCGCTGATCGTCGGATGATCGTACCCGGCGCCGGCCCTTAGGGTGCCGGTCCCCCCGCAACACCCCAGGAGAGGCTGACACTCATGACATCGCGTTGGACATCTTTGTGCCTTGTCGCCGCCGTTTTCGTGGCATGCAGCGGCCAGGGCCGGGACAATTTCGGTCCCGACCGCAGCTCCGATTACACGCGCTCGGATGGAGGGAGTTCGGCCGACGGCGGAAGTTCCCAGTCCGATGGCGGAAGTTCGTGGAACAGCGGAACCACTACGAATTTTGCCATGCCGCTGCCCATCCCGGTCACGCTGACCCCGACCACGACGGCCACCACGGACTCGTACTCCATCACCGTCAAGCCCGGCACGACGCAGATGAAGGCGACCGGAGCGGCCACGCCCATCGTCGGCTTCAACGGCACCTTCCCCGGCCCCACCATCGTCGCCACCAAGGGCCGGACCGTGCAGGTGACGCAGACGAACGGGTGGACCGAGAACATCACCATCCACAACCACGGCCACAAGGTCGCGGCGTCGAGCGACGGCCACCCGACCGACTACATCGTCCCCGGCGCGTCGAAGACGTACACCTACACCAACGACCAGCGCGCCGGCACCTACTGGTACCACGACCACACGATGGATCTGACCGGCGCGCACGTCTACAACGGGCTCGCGGCCTTCTACATCATCCACGATCCCGCCGAGGACAGCCTCGGGCTGCCTTCCGGCAGCTACGACGTGCCCCTGCTCCTGCAGGACAAGCAATTCAATGCCGACAATACCCTCGCCTATGATTCCAACAACAACATCCGCCACGGCTTCCTCGGCGACACGGCGGTGGTGAACGGCGCGGTCACGCCGTACCTGAACGTCTCGACGCACAAGTACCGCTTCCGCGTCCTCAACGGCTCCAACGCGCGCAACTTCACCATCCAGCTCGCCTCGGGCGCGTCGTTCCGCGTGATCGGGTCCGACGGCGGCCTCCTCGCCGCGCCCGTCACCCTGACCTCCCTGAACGTGGCGCCTGCCGAGCGCTACGACCTCATCATCGACTTCTCCGGCGCGGCGGTGGGGTCCAGCGACGTGCTCACCAACACCGACCGCGACAACCCGTCGATCGGCGACCTGGTGCAGTTCCGCGTGACCACCGCCACCGCCGACACCAGCACGGTGCCGGCGACCCTCAGCACCATCACGCGATACACCTCGTCGCAGGCGGTCAGCACGGTGCCCCTCACCTTCTCGCAGGGGAACCAGGACTGGACCATCAACGGGCTCCTCTACGATCCCGCCCGGCTCGACGTGTTCTCGACGCTCAACACCATCTACATCTGGGAGCTGAACAACCAGTCGGGCGAGATGCACCCGTTCCACAAGCACCTCACCGAGTTCCAGGTGCTGGACATCAACGGCAGCCCGCCGCCGCCCGAGCAGATGGGCTGGAAGGACACCGTCGCCGTCCCGTCGTGGGGCTCGGCGCACGTCATCTTCAAGGACGAGACCTTCCCCGGCACCTTCGTGTTCCACTGCCACAAGCTGGAGCACGAGGACCACCGGATGATGCTGCAGGAGTCGGTGACGCAGTAGCTGGAAGGTTCAGCAGTCCCTCGGGCGATGGCGCAGGCCGCACGGCCGTGCCATCGCCCTTTTTTTCGCATCGTCCGCACCCGGCGCGCGGGTCGTGACCGGTATGCCGGTTGCAGCGGCACCCCTTCGCGAGGTGTCTCATGAAACCGACCGTCGATCGGCCCTACGACGATCCCGAAGCTCTCGACCGGGAAAAGCAGTTGAACGCCATCGCATGGGGGTTGTTCTTCCTCTGGGTCGGCGCCGCCTGGCTCGCCGGGATCGATTGGGGGCTGGGCCTCGTCGTCACCGGCCTCATCGTTCTCGGCGCACAGCTGGCGCGGAGGCGCTTTGCCCTCGGCGTGGAGGGATTCTGGGTGGCCATCGGAATCCTCTTCGTGCTGAGTGGAACGTGGCAGTCGTTCAACGTGCGGATCGGCCTCGTTCCGGTGGTTTGCCTCATGGCAGGCGTCGCGCTCCTGGTCTCGACGCTGGTCCGCCGGCGGGCCCGCTGAACCGCACCGCCGGCGCGCTCGCGGAGTGCACCTCGCCCGGATGCGCATCCCTTGCGGTGGAGCGCAGGGTTTTCAGGTTCGCGTTGCCCCTGGGGGTTCGAAGATGCGCATGGATCCGCAGTTCTCGAAGGCTCGCTCCTCGGCCACCGGCAAGATCGTCACCGCCGCGGAGGCGGTGCGGCTGATCCGCGACGGAGACACCGTCTGCACGGGCGGGTTTTGCGGCACCGGCTTCGCCGAGGGCGTGGCCATCGCGCTGGAAGAGCGCTTTTTGGCCTCGGGCTCACCGCGCGATCTCACCCTTCTCTACGCGGCCGGCCAGGGCGACGGCAAGGAGCGCGGCCTCAACCACCTGGCCCACGCGGGCATGGTCCGCCGGGTCATCGGCGGCCATTGGGGAATGGCGCCCAAGCTGCAGAAGCTTCTGATGGAGGATCGGATCGAGGGATACAATATCCCCCAGGGCGTCATCTCGCACCTGTACCGGGAGATCGCCTCGGGCAATCCCGGCTATCTCTCCCACGTCGGGCTGGGCACCTTCGTCGATCCGCGCAACGGCGGCGGCAAGCTCAATGCCCGCACCACCGAGGAGATCGTCGAGGTGATGGAGGTCTCCGGCCGCGATTATCTCTTCTACAAGGCGCTGCCCATCCACGTGGCCCTCTTGCGCGGCACCACCGCCGACCCGGACGGCAACATCACCATGGAGCGGGAAGCGCTGACGCTCGAGGGCCTCTCCATCGCCATGGCCGCCCACAACTCGGGCGGCATCGTCATCGTGCAGGTCGAGCGCATCGCCGATCGGCACACGCTCAACCCGCGGCAGGTGAAGATTCCCGGCGTGCTGGTGGACTGCGTGGTGATGGCGGAGCGGCCGGAGCACCACCCGCAGACCTTCGCGGTCCCCTACAATCCCGCCTTCTCCGGCGAGCTGCGCGTGCAGATGGGCAGCATTCCGCCGATGGAGATGGGCGCGCGCAAGATCATCGCTCGGCGCGCGGCGTTCGAATTGACTCCCAACAGCCTGGTGAATCTCGGCATCGGCTGCCCGGAGGGAATCGCCACCGTGGCCAACGAGGAGCACATCCTCGATCTGATGACGCTCACCACCGAGCCCGGCGTCATCGGAGGAATGCCGGCGGGCGGATTGAGCTTCGGGGCCGGCACCAACATCGACGCGCTCATCGATCAGCCCTACCAGTTCGATCTCTACGACGGGGGCGGACTGGACGCCGCCTTCCTCGGACTGGCGCAGGCGGACCGGAGGGGAAACCTGAACGTCAGCAAGTTCGGCCCCAGGCTGGCCGGCGCGGGCGGCTTCATCAACATCAGCCAGAACGCGAAGAAGGTGGTCTTCGCCGGCACCTTCACCGCCGCCGGCCTGGAGGTCAGCGTCGGCGCAGGCGGCCTGCGCATCTGCAAGGAGGGCAGGGAGCGCAAGTTCGTCGATCGGGTCGAACACCTCACCTATAGCGCCGAGGTCGCGCTGAAGAACAATCAATCCGTGCTCTACGTGACGGAGCGCTGCGTGTTCCGGCTGCGGCCGGAGGGGCTGGAGCTGGTGGAGGTGGCGCCGGGCATCGACGTCAAGAGCGACATCCTCGCCCGGATGGGGTTCGAGCCGGTGATCCCGAGGCCTCCGCGGCCGATGGACGAACGCATCTTCCGTCCGGAGCCGATGGGCCTCAGGGACGAGCTCTTGCAGGTGCCATTGGAGCAGCGGCTGACGTACGACGCGAGACAGGACGTGGTCTTCGTCAACCTGAGCCGCATGTCGATCAACTCGCGCAACCAGATCGACCGCCTCCGATCCGGCGTCGAGGAGCTGCTCTCGCCGGTGGGGCACAAGGTGCCGGCCATCGTCAATTACGAGGGCTTCCACATCAGCCCCGACCTCGTCGACGACTACACCGAGGCGGTGCGGGGGCTGGTCGATCGCTTCTATTCGAACGTCACCCGCTACACGACCAGCGCGTTCCTGCGGATGAAGCTGGGCGAGGCGCTTTCGCAGCGTGGAGTCGCCCCCCACATCTACGAGAGCGCCGGCGAGGCCCGCGCCCATCTGGAGCGGCTCGCGAGCTGAGAAGAGGGCGGCAGCCACTCTCTCGGCTGTCCGAAACCGCGCGGCGATTGAATTCAGGAATTCGGGGCGGCGGCCGACGCCGGATGCTCTTTCGCGCGCGCCGAGGCGGCGAGGCGGCGGACCTTGGAGACGACCTGGTCGGCGAGCTTGCCCGAGGCCTGCTCCAGCAGGCGCGCCTTCATCGCGCGCAGCTTCCGCTCGTCGTCGAAGGGCGTCTCGTCCGATCGCCCGCGCACGCGCTCGTAGACGGTGAAGAGAATGGTCCCGCTGCGGACGTCGAACAGCGTCGCCTCGAGGACCCCCGCGGTCTCCAGCGTCCGTGAAGGCGCCACGATGGCGCCCACGATGGTGGGATAGAGGAAGGCCCACGCGTTCGCGTAATCGTCGTCGACGAAGCGCTGCCGGTAGAGCAGCAGGTATCCGGAGCGATAGCGCGCGGCCAGCTCCCGCAGTCCGGGGATGTCGCCGTCCGCGGGCCAGTCGGTGGTGACTTCCGAGGCGGCCTGGAAGAAGCCGGTGCCTTCGAGCGCGCGCGCGAGCTCCGCCGGGACGCCGGCCACGGGAACGCAGCGCTCGGGCTTGTAGGACCCGGCCACCGAGAGGACGCCGATGCGCTGGGACTCGTCGAGTCGAACCGGCGACTCGAGGATGGCGCGGAGCGCCTCTTCGCCCAGCGTGCCGATCCGGTCGCTGCGGAAGTGATCTTCGGACAGCGCCGCGGGAGCCGGGGCCGTCATCGCCGGCAGGGCGGGATCCTCCACCGGCGCCACGTGCGCGCAGCCGGCGATTCCCTGCGCGGCCATCCAGAGCGCGCCCACTGCAATTTGCCTTTTCATGGCTGTCGTCCCTCCGCAAAGATGAACGCGCGGCGCCCGCCGCGGCTTACACTCCGGCGGCGCCGGTGTAAGGCCGGTGAGGGCTCGCGCGTTGATCGGAGTGCGCTTGGCGACCGGCGGTCCGGATGAAGATTCCGGGTGGGAATCACGCTGTCTCGACGAGATCCGGCGCGGGAGCCGCCGCGCGTTCGGCGAGCTCTATGAAGCGTATGCGGGCCGGCTGTACTCGCAGGTGCTGCTCCCCCGGCTGGGGAATGCCTCCGGCGCGGAGGAAGCCCTCGCCGAGACCTTCCGCGCGGCGCTGGAACACCTGGGCGGATACCGGCCCCAAAGCGGCGGCATCTTCCGCTGGCTCGCGACCATCGCGATGAACAAGGCCACCGACATCCACCGCGAACGCGCGCGGACGGGAAAGGCGCTGGCCAGCTTCGAATCGCTGGTGGCGCCGCTGCGGGAAGGCGGCGAGGGTTTCATCGAGGGCCGCCTCGACCAGGAGCGGCTGCGGGCGGCGGTTGACGAGGTGCTGGCGCGGATCCCGCCGCGCTACCGGCGAGCCATCGAGATTCGCGTGCTCGAGGACCTGCCCAGGGCCGAGTGCGCGAATCGGATGGAGATCGCCATCGGGAACTTCGACGTGCTGCTCTTGCGCGCGCTGCGCGCCTTTCGCCAGGCCTGGGTCGAAAGGCATGGCGAGAAGAAGGAGGAGCGATGAATCCGGAAGACCTACCGCCCAGCGACGAAGAGCGGCGCGACGCCGAGCTGCTCGCGCGCGCTCTGGAGGAGCCCGCCTCGCCGGGCCGCGACGTCGCCGCCGTGGACGACGCGCTCGGCGCAGCCTGGATGGTCCGCGCCTCGCGGAAGCTGGATCCGGCGGAGTTGCGCCGGCGCGCGGTGCTGGAGCGCATCCGGCCGAAGCGTTCATTGCGCTTCCCCGGCCCCGTCGTCGCGGCCATCGCCGCGGCGGCAGCCGTCGCCCTCTTCTTCGTGGCGAGACCCCGCACGCACCTTCCCGCCCCGGGCGTGGATCTCCTCCGCGCGCAGCTCGCGGCGGCGCGGCCCGGATCCGCCGCGGCGTTCGCGCGATTCGAGGAGGAGCAGTCGAAGTACCGGGGCGAGGTCTACGCGGCGCTCCGCCGCGCCTATGGTGAAAAGCCATGACGCGCATCGCGCTGCTCGCGACCATCGGAGCGGTCCTGGCCTGTGGCGGCGCTGCCGCGCGCTGGATCGACGATGCCGCGTCCACCAACGCGCAGGTCGACGCTTCGCTGCGCGACGGCCAGCTCGGTCGCGCGCGGTCGCTGCTCGAGCAGCTCGTCTCCAGGCCCGCCCCGGCCACCGTCTCCAACGGCGACCGGCGGGCGGTGCTCCAGGACGCATACGCGCGTCTGGCCGCCGTCGCGCTGCGGGAAGAGTCGCCGGCGCAGGCGATCCGGTATGCCGATGCGGGACTCGCGCTCGGGGAGCGTGGCGACGTCTTCACCGCGACGCTCCGCACCTTGCGCGGCCGGGCCCACGAGGCGCTGCGAAATGACGCCGAGGCCGTTCGCGACTACGAGGCGGCACAGATGATCGACGAGGCGCTGCTCCAGGCCGCGCTCTCCGGGAGAGGCGCGCGATGAAGAACCTGATTGCCTGTCTGGTGGCCGCAAGCACCGCATGTGCGCACGCGCCGGGCGCCGGGCCGGCGAGCGCTCCGGCTGCCGATCAGGACCGCGCCGCTGCGGCCGCGCTGCAGGAAAGAGCGGACGCTCTCGAGGAGACGCTCTCGGCGCTCGGAGTGGAAAGCAAGGCGCCGGATTGCAGCCGGGCGTGCGGCCTGGTCGACCAGATCTGCGACCTCGGGCAGAGGATCTGCACGATCTCGGGACGTCACGTGGGCGACGAGGACCTGGCGAACCGGTGCGCAGCGGCGACGGTGCGCTGTCAGCGCTCCCGCGACCGCGCCGCCTCACGCTGCACCTGCGCGAGCCCCTGACTCAGCGGCGCTTGAAGAACTGCACGGCACGCTCGTGCCTGCGCGCCGCGGCCAGCGAGGAGAAGGTCCCCAGGTTGCGCCGCTTGCCGGTGCGCGGATTCTTCTTGCGCGAATACAGCCGGTACTTGCCCGAGGCGAGCTTGCGGATCATGGGCGATCCTCCTTCCGGCCGGAACGATGAGGCCGGCCCGCCCGCGCCGCAACCGGCTCAGCTCTGGAGGCCCGCCTCGGGAGCCTTTTCCACCACCGCGAAGCTGGGCGGCGCCGCCTTGCGAATCGCGTAGAAGGCGCCGAGCAGCCCGCCGGCGAGCGAGAAGAGCGTGTCCGTTCCGCTGTCCCAGAGCAGTTGAGGCGTGCGCCTGACGAACAGCGTCCAGTCGACATGGTTGCCCGCGGCCTCGACGCGCTGGTTGACGATCCAGCCGATGAACACCACCAGCCCGGCGAGCACCGAGGCGAGCGTGACCATGCCCGCCATGGCCTGGACGACGACGCCGGCCTTGCCCGCGCCCTTCACCGCGGCCCATCCGACCATGACGCCGGTGAGGATGGCGAGCACCCAGTACATCTTGTTGGTGGCGATCATCGCGCCGCCGTACACCACCGCCCCGGCCGCGCCGGCGACGAGCGATGCGACGAGCCCGAGCGGCAGATTGACGGGGCGCGCCGCATAGGCCTTCCGCACTTCGACCGCCTCCTGCTCGAGGCGCTCGGCGCAGGCGCCGCACACGCGGTCCACCTTGCCGCGCAGAAGCGCGGGTTCCGCGCCGGCAGCGCCGCACTCGCGGCAGACCTTGCGGTTGTCAGGCACGGCGCGCTTGAGCGCCTCCAGCACGGCGCGCACGCGACCGGTGACGACGTCCACGGCCGGCAAGCCGAGGAAGACGCGGGGAGGGATGGTGATGGTCGCGGAATCCGCATCCGATGCGACGAGCTTCCGCTTCAGCCCTGCCGCGGCCATCTCCGGCGCCTCGTTCAATGCCCTGGAAACGTCCTCGGCGCGCCCCTCGGCATTGAAGCGAAGCACCGCCGCGAGATGTTTGTAATTGCCTTTCTGCACGAGGGAGACCTGGGCCGGAAAGCCGTCGAGCTCGCCATAGAAGGTTCCGCCCGAGCTGCGACGCCCGAGCCCGAGCGCGGCCGCGATGTCCTTCAATTGCGTCGATGCCATGGTTTCCCTCCTCGTCCTTTATGCCGCAGGGTGCCGGTGCAATGACAACCCCCCCTGCGCGGGCGGCTGGCTGCGACGGTGCGCCGCACCGGCAGCGCAGGACCACGCACGGCCTGGGCTCCAATGTGGGTGTCGCGACCGGAGCGGCGATGTCACTCGCAGGGCCCCTGATATCCGAGGTGTTTTTCAATGGCATCCGATCGATTTGGCCCGGCCCTTTGACCGGGCCCGACATGTTCGATTACACACGTCTGCCAGGCACCGACCCGAACGCCGCGCCGCCCTTCGCACACTTCCGACACCCCGGAGCTCGCTTGAAGCCTGCCTCGAGATCGCTCTTTCGCATCGCACGGCTCGCCTCGTCCTTCGCCGCCGTCGCGGCAGGTGCCGCCCTGGCGGATCCCTATCCTGCGCTGAGCGAAACCACGCTCGATGTCGGGGCGGGCCAGGTCGTCGCCCTGGCAGTCGCGGACCTGAATCACGACGGCGTCCAGGACATCGTCGCGATGACCACCGTGCCCATGCAGTTCCCCGGGTCGGACCCCAACTCCGTCATGGTCTTCATGGGCAGGCCGGACGGCAGCTTCTCCGCCCCGGCCCAGTATCCGGCCCCGGCGAACGCCGGCGGACTTGCCATCGCCGACCTGAACCTCGACGGCAACCTGGACGTCGTCTTCGGATCGCCGCAGGCAGCCGGCATCATGTACGGAGACGGGTTCGGGAGCTTCGCCCCCACGGCGCTGGTGCAGTTCTCTGAATTCGCGCTGTTCGACTCGATCACCTCGGTGGTGGCCGCGAGCCGCGACACCTCTGCTCTTCCGGCGGCCTGCGTCTCGTCCGGGCGCTGCGGCCGCCAGGCCGCCGTTGCGATCGCCGGCACCGTGGGATCCTCGCCGCGAGCGACCGCCATCCTCGAATGGAGCGCGGCGCCAGGAATGCCCCTGCCCGCTTCGCCGTCAGTCGAAGTCCTCTTCTCGGCTCCCACCGTGCTGGCGATGAATGCGTCGGGCACCTGGCTGCCGCCCGACACTTCCAACGGCACGGATCTGTTCATGTCGGGCAATTTCAACAACACGACCGTCGCGGCCCTCTTTCCCATGTCGCCCTACCCGGTGACGCAGTGGATCGGCACTCCGAGCTTCGCGCTGGGCGCCGATCTCAACGGCGACGGCCTCTCGGACCTCGTCTTCAATGACGGGATGGGCGGTCTGTCCGTCAGCCTGCAAGGCCCGCAGGGACTCGGCATCTTCGGAAATGCGCCGCCTGCCACGTTCCTGCCGACCAACGCGATGAACTCCGCCGTCGCGGGCGACCTCGACGGCGACGGCAGGGTGGACCTGGCCGGATACGCCATGACGATGTCGGGTTACGCGCTCGCGGTGCTTCGTGGAGACGGCGCGGGCGGGTTCGTGTCGCAGGAATACTATTCGAACGCGACCCCGGCAGTGGGCTTCAATTCGCCGATTGCAGTCGGCAAGCTTGGGTCGCTCGGCTTCGTCGTGCTGCCGCGCGGCTCGCAGATCGCCATCGTCTGGTACACGCCCGGCGGCTTCACCGTCAGCGCGGGCGCCGATCAGACCGTCGTCGCGGAGGGCACCTTTGCGAACATCCCGCTCGTCGGTTCGGTCTATCCGGACGCGGCGGCCACCTCGTATTGCTGGTCGCTGGATGGCGCCAACTGCTTCGCCACGACGAAGCAGGCCACTCTGAGCGCTCCCCTCGGCGTCACCATTGCCACCTTCAGCGCGACCAATGCCGCGGGCCAGGTCTTCTCCTCCAGGGTCGTCCTGACGGTCCTGTCCTCGCCCACCGCGCTCGTCGGTCCGCCCGGTCCGCAGGGACCCGCGGGCCTGAACGGCGCCCCCGGCGCACAGGGCGCGGACGGCGCGCCCGGCCCGATGGGGCCGGCGGGGCCCAGCGGCGACCCTGGGGCGCCCGGCCCGATGGGACCGACTGGACCGATGGGTCCCGCCGGCGCTGTCGGCCCGCAGGGAATCGCCGGACCGCAAGGAATTCCAGGCGCGCCCGGCCTCGTCTGGCTGGGCGCCTTTGATCCTGCAGCCCTCTACCAGGCGAACGACGCAGTCTCCTATCTGGGGTCCAGCTACGTCGCCCTGAGCAGCACCAGCGGGATCGCTCCCGGAGCGGACCGAGGGACCTTCTGGTCGCTGCTCGCGGCCGCGGGCGCGCCCGGCCCGCAGGGCGAGATCGGCGCGACCGGCCCGATGGGTCCCAAGGGAGACGCGGGCGCGGTCGGCCCCCAGGGCGCGCCCGGCGCGACGGGTCCGGTCGGTCCCCAGGGCGTGCCCGGCGCGACGGGTCCGGTCGGTCCCCAGGGCGTGCCCGGCGCGACGGGTCCCGCAGGCGCGAAGGGCGACGTGGGCGCCACCGGTCCCATCGGGCCCGTGGGTCCCGCAGGGCCGGTCGGTCCGGTCGGGCCCGTCGGGCCCCAAGGCGCGCCGGGGATCGTCATCGACCAGACCTGGAGCGCGTACGCCGCGTTGCCGCTGCCCTCGACGACGGTCATCTCCGACTTCACCCCGAGCGGCAACCTGTCGATCACGCGCATCCAGGGCCGCGTGTCGGTCGTGCCCGCCAACTGCACCACGCCGCTCCGCGTCCAGGTGAGCGACGGCGCGCAGGTGGCGGTGCTCCCCATCGCGGCCGCGAGCAACGATTCCGGCGCGCTCAGCGTGCCCTTCGGCGCCGGCGTCCCATTGACCCTCTCCGTGCTGCCCGCGTCAGGCTGCTCGACCAAGACGTCGCAGCTCAACGTGGTGGTCCAGTACCGGGCGCGCTGAGCAGCGGTTTGCAGCCCGCGCTCGAGCGCGCGCCGCTCGAGCTGACCCGGCTCGGTGCGATCCTTCGCCACACCGGCGGGCGTGGACATCGCTCGCCGCAGCCGTTCTATTCAGCGCCGTGCGGCGCGACCATGCAGAGCGGCAGCGGCGGGAGCATGGCCGGCGCGCCGTCGCCGTATTGCCGGTGCACTACCCGAAGGAGCTGCTCACCGCCCACGACCTGCTCGCGATCGAGCTGTGGGGTCCTCCGGGGCCGCCGCGCGGACCGGACGCCGGACGGCTGCAGACCTACGTGTGCGCGGTGGCGCGGAACGCGCTCGCCTTCCTCGCTTCCGGCGGCGCCGCGGTCTGCGACGCGGTGCTCTTCCCCCACACCTGCGATTCCCTGCAGGGCCTTGCCACGCTCGCGCCGGACTTCGGCGGCTGGAAGAGGAAGACCTTCGTGTTCCAGCACCCGCGAGGCGCCGATCGGCACGTCTCGCGCAAGTTCCTCGACGCGGAGCTTCGCGGGCTTTCGCGCGAGCTCGAGGAGTGGACGGGCCGGCCGCTTTCCGGCGAGCGACTCTCCTGGGCCGTACGCCTGCACCAGGAGATCGACGATGCGCGCTTCGCGCTGCTCGAAGGGCGCGCGCGGCTGCGGCTCTCCGACGTGGAGCTGTACGCGCTCTTGCGCCGCGGCGAATGGCTCTGGCCCGAGGAGCACCTCTGCGAGCTGAAGGCCGCGCAGGCGACTCTCGCCGCCGCTCCGGCGCAGCGCGGGCTGCCGCTCCTCGTGACCGGCTATGTCCCCGAGCCGCCCGGCCTGCTCGCGGCGCTCGGCGGGGCAGGGCTCTACCTGGCCGCGGACGACTACGCCGCGGTGGGCCGGCGCATCTCGCGGCCGGCGGGCCCCGTCGCCGCCGACCCATGGGCCGCGCTCCTCGACCGGTATGCGGCGCGCCCGCCCTGTCCCACGAGCGGCTCCGACCAGCCGCTGCGGATGCGCTACCTGGAAGGCCTGTTCGCGCGCAGCGGCGCAAGCGGCGTGCTGGTGCACGTGCAGAAATTCTGCGAACCCGAGCTCTTCGACGTGCCGGCCATCCGGCGCACCTTCGCCGCTCGCGGCGTGCCGCTGCTCGTCGTCGAGGGCGAGCTGGAGCGCGACCTCTCCGGACAGGTGGAGACGCGCATCGAGGCATTCGCCGAGCTGCTCCGCGCGCGGGCGAGGGCGGCATGATCCCGCGCCGGCTGCAATACGAGGCAATGAACCGCGCCATCGGTCCCTTGCTGCTCAAGCTCGAAGAATGGCAGAGCGCCCGCGGGCGCAAGGGCAAGGCGGCGAAGCCGGGGCCCTTCGGACCGCCCCTCGAATGCACGAGGAAGCTGAAGGAGCTGATGAAGCTCCATTACCTCTCGGGACGCTATGCCGACGGCGCCGTGCCGGTGGCCTGGGTGACCAGCGGCTTTCCCGTGGAGGTGCTCCGGCCCCTCGGGTTCCACTGCGTCTATCCGGAGAACCACGCCGCGATGTGCAGCGTGTCGCGGATGGTGCCGGAGCTGTCGGACGCGGTGGAGCAGGAAGGCTACTCGCGCGACCTGTGCAGCTACGCCCGCACCGACCTGGGCAGCGTCGCCCTGGGAAAGACGCCGGCGGGCCGGCTGCCCAGACCCGATCTGCTCGCCTGCTGCACCAACATCTGCCAGACCGTCCTCTACTGGTATCGCGCGCTCGCGGCGCATTTCCGGGTGCCGCTGGTCCTCGTCGACACGCCCTACGTCTACGGCGAGGCGAAGCCGCACCACGTCACCTACGTGCGCGAGCAGCTCGAGGAGTTGGTGCGGGTGGCGGAGGAGGTGGCGGGCAGGCGCGTGGACCCCGGCGAGCTCGCGGCGGTGACCCGGCTCGCCAGGGAGGGCTCGACCCTCTGGGGCGAGTGCCTCGCGCAGAGCCGCAACCGGCCAGCGCCGTGGACGGGCTTCGACGGCTTCTTCCACATGGCGCCCATCGTGGCGCTGCGCGGCAGCGAGGAGTGCAACGCCTATTACCGGATGCTCCTCGACGAGCTGCGCGAGCGGGTGAGGCGCGGGGTCGGCGGCATCCGCGAGGAGAAGCACAGGCTGCTCTGGGACAACCTGCCCATCTGGTTCGCCGTCCGGCCGCTGGCGACGCTGCTCGCGGAGCGCGGCTTCAACTTCGCGTGCACCAGCTACACCAATGCCTGGGCGGAGGCGGGCGTGCGCGTCGACCCCGCCGATCCGTACGGCTCGGCGGCGGCGGCGTATACGCACGTCATCCTCAACCAGGACTTGAAGAACCGGCTCGGCATCCTGCGGCGGCTCGCGCGGGAGTACGCCTGCGACGGCGCGGTGCTGCACAGCGACAGGTCCTGCAAGCCGTATTCGATCGGGCAGGTCGATTTGAGGGACCGTCTCTCGGACGAGCTGGGCATCCGCGTGCTCCTGCTGGAGGCCGACCACGGCGACCCGCGCGCATGGGCGCAGGAGCCCGGCGAGAACCGGCTGACCGCGTTCATGGAGTCCTTCGGGTGAGCGGCGCCGCCGCGATCGGGATCGACGCAGGGAGCACGACCTGCAAGCTCGTGGCGGTGGACGAGGCGGGCCGCGTGCTGGGGCGGAGGCTGGAGGCGGCGAGCCCGCGCATCGACCAGCAGGCGGCGACGCTCTTCGAGATGCTCCGGGCAGAGGTGGGCGGCAGGCCCGCAGCGGGGGCCACCGGGTACGGGCGCAAGCGCGTCGCCGCGGGACTCCAGCTCACCGAGATCACCTGCCACGCGCGCGGAGCGTTCGCGCAGGCGCGGCGGGCCGGCCTGCTCGTGGACATGGGCGGGCAGGACACCAAGGTCATCCGCGTCGGCAAGGGCGGCGAGGTGCTCGACTTCGCCATGAACGACAAGTGCGCTGCCGGGACGGGCCGGTTCCTCGAGATCATCCTGCAGCGCCTGGGCCTCAGCTACGCCCAGGCGGCGGAGCATGCGTCGCGCGCATCGCGCCCGGTTTCCATCTCCAGCACCTGCACCGTCTTCGCCGACAGCGAGGTGATCTCGCTGGTCGCGGCAGGCGAGCCGCTGGAAGGCATCGTCAAAGGCCTCCACGCCGCGCTCGCGGCCCGGGTCGCCGCGCTGGCGCGGACGCGCCTCGCGGACGAGGTGTGGATGAGCGGCGGCGTGGCGCTCAACGCCGCGATGGTGGCGGCGCTCGCGGAGGCTCTCGGGCGGCCGGTGCGGGTGCTGGAGGAGCCGCAGTTCGTGGGCGCCCTGGGAGCAGCGCTCGCCGTGCTGGAAAGCTGACGACCCCTCGCCAGGCTGGTATCGTGCAATGCGCCTGAGGGGCGCCTTCCTCGCTCCCTCGCATCCGACGGAGGAATACCGATATGTGCAAAGCTTGGGTCGCGCTGTTTGCGGTCATTGCGCTGGCAACGAGCGCCGCCGCACAGGACAAGAGCACCGAGAGCGCCATCCGTGGAACCAAGGGCCGGTACGGCGATGCAGGTTGCGGTCTCGGGTCGATGGCGTTCGGCGAGCAACAGGGGTTCGTGCAGATCCTCGCCGCCACCACCAACGGGCTGTTCGGCACGCAGACCTTCGGCATCAGCACCGGCACGTCCAACTGCCACGGCCTCTCCAGCGCGCAGGCCACGCGCATCTTCATCGAGGCCAACCGCGAGGCGCTGGCCAAGGACATCTCCCGCGGCTCGGGCGAGACCATCGGGACGCTGACCTGGATCAGCGGCTGCGCCGACTCGCGCGCGGTGGGCGCAAGGCTGCAGAAGAGCTTCCGCGCAATCTTCCCCAACGAGAGCGTCTCCAACGACGCGGTGACCGCCACCGTCCTCTCCACGCTGAAAGCCGACGCGTCACTCGCCTGCCAGAACCTCGGGTAGTGGTACGCTGCAGGCGTGGCGAGCCAGACCAGCGGCGCGCAGCGCATGCGGAGGGGGAGGCGGCCACAGGTCGCCTCCCGTCGCCGGCCCTGATCCACGTCGTCCTCGCCATCGGCGCGCTCGCCCTGGGCGGCGAAGCCGGTGCCACCGGGCGGGAGCACGCGTACCTCGCCGATCTCGTCGCCGCCGCGAGGGCGCAGCATCTGGCGGCGGACCTTGCGTGGCTGCGGCTCGTCCACTACCGGCCGCGTCTCTTCGGCGGGATGGAGAGCGACGCCGACGGCCCCGCCTTCTTCCTCGCGCCGCGCGGCAAGAACGACCCGCAGGCGGAGCTCGAGGCGACGCTGGCCGGCTTCTTCGCCGCGCCGCCCGCCGACGAGAAGGTCCAGCACCCGCAGTGCCAGTTCCCCGCGCGCCTCGCATGGCTCAGCGGCCGGCTGGGGATCGACCCTGCGCGGCTGCCGCATCCGCGGTGCGCGGGGCTGGACGAGTTCAGGGCCCGCGTCGCGGCGCGCTCGGTGACGCTGGTCTTCTCGTCGTACTACCTGAACAACCCGGCGTCCGCCTTCGGCCACACCTTCCTGCGGCTCAACAAGGCAGCCGCGGCGCAGTCGGGCCGTCGCTTCGAGCTGGTGGACTACGGCATCGACTATGCCGCCACCGCGGATACCCACAATGCGGTTCTCTACGCGTTCAAGGGCCTGACCGGGCTCTTCCAGGGCCACTGGAACCATTACCCCTACTTCTACAAGGTCCGCGAATACGCCGATTACGAGTCGCGCGACCTGTGGGAGTACGACCTGGACCTTTCGCCGGCGGAGACGGCGCTGCTCGCGTCGCACCTCTGGGAGCTGGGGTCGACCTGGTTCGACTACTACTACCTCACCGAGAACTGCTCGCAGGGCATCCTCGCGGCGCTGGAGGCGGCCGCCCCGCGCCTCGAGTTGCTCCGCCACGTGGGACCGATCGTGATTCCCGCCGACACCGTCAAGGCGCTCTATGCCAACCCCGGGCTGGTCCGCGCCGTCCATTTCAGGCCGTCGATCCGCACGCAATTCCGCACGCGCCTCCTCGCGCTCGCGCCGGGCGAGCGAGAGGCGCTGAAGACGGTGCTGGATCGGCCGGAGGCGCCGCTTCCGGGGCTCACGCCGGAGGGCGAGGCCCACGTGCTGGACGCGGCGCTCGACTACGTGGACTTCGCTCACGCGCGCGAGCTGCTCGACAACGTGGTGACGCCCGCCGCCGGCCTGAAGCAGCGGCTGATGGACCGGCGCGCCGAGGTCGGCGTGCAGAGCGACGAGATGCGGTTCCCTCCGCCGGCGACGGCGCCGCAGCTCGGCCACGCCTCGATGCGGACCGGTGCGGGCGCCGGCGCCTCCACGCTCGCCGGGCCCCTCGTCGTCTACGACTTCCGGCTCGCGCTGCACGATCTCGCCGATCCGCCGGCGGGCTATCCGGCGCTGGCGCAGATCGAGTTCCTGCCCGTGCGCCTGGGCTATGCGCCGCGATCCGGCGCCGTCGCGCTCGAGCAGGCGTTGCTGGTGGACATCGTCTCGCTCACCGACTTCGGCGCCTTCGATCACCACCCGTCGTGGAAGGCGCAGCTCGGCGCCACGACGCTGCGCGATCCGGGCTGCCGCGGGTGCCTCGCCGGCATCGCCAGCATCGCCGGCGGACTTTCCACCAGCTTGCTCGGCGAAAGGCTCACGCTCTACGCGCTCGGCGACGCGGCGCTCGCCGGCGCGCCTGGCCTGAAGGGCCTCGCCTCGAGCGCGACGCGCATCGGCATCGGCCCGGTGGGCGGAGCGCGGCTCGCGCTCGGCGAGCGGCTCTCGCTCCTCGGAGAGGGTGGGTGGCACGCCCTGCCCTGGGCCGTGCCGCACTCGACCTTCGACCTGAAGGTCACGCTGCGCATGCACCTCGGCCGTGTGTCGCTGTGGGCGGAAGCCGCCCGCTGGCCGATCGAATCGCAGGTGCTCGCGGGGGCGTCGCTCTTCCTCTGAGGATGCCGGGGGGGTTGCCGGAACGGTGAGAACTTCGATAGTGCCGCCGAACGGCCACGCTGGATCACGCGCCCGCCAGGACGAATACCTTGAAGCAGAGATCGTGGTTGTCCAGTCCGAACACGGGAGCAAACAGCCTTCCGCCGGGATAGGTGTCGAAAGAGAGTTGCGGCCCGGTCCTCGACGACGGAGGAACGTCCACGTCGATGCGGATCACCTGGCCGGGCTGCAACCGTACCCCGGCGGCGGTCAGGTCCGCGAAAGCGAACCGGCGCAACGCCGGCGACAGCGGCGCCGGAACCGTGGAGGCGCTCGCCGCGGTGGTGCCGGAAGCGAGCAGGACACCGTTGGCGTCGAGCACGCGCAAGGCAAGCGGGTCACGAGAGACGATTCCCACTTCGACCCCCTCGAGCAGCCCACCTGCCTCGACCGTCGCGGTCTGCGCCCAGGTCCCGGGGAATGGATCGGTGAAGTCGGGGCCGGTGCAGAGATTTGCGGTGGAGACGCTGGAGAGGAGGGCAGTGGCCGTTGCGGGTTGGGAAAGGACGCTTCCGGAAGGTCCGTTCGCGCGGACGCGGAACGTGCCGGTGAAGCCCGGCGCCGTGGCCGCGAAGAAATGCGTTTCGACGGTGTTGGCGATCACGGCGTCGCTCGCATCGAGCACGTCATAGCTGCTCGCCGCGGGCGAAGCAGCCCACCCCAGCGCGATGCCTCCCGAGCCACCCTCCGCCTGGACGAGGGGCGGCGGCAGCGAACCATCCGGCTGGATGAACATCCGGTAGGCGAGACTGTGGGCAGGATCGGCGTGGCCGCTTTCCTGCGAGAACCCGCCGTCCGTGGCGCTGGAGGCAGCGCACGAACCGGAAAAGTCCAGCCGCAGCGAGGCTCCCGCCGAGACAGGGATGGCAGCCGAGGAGAGATCGAAGACGTTCGAGCGGACATCGCGCGCGTCCAGCGAAGGACCGGAAAGCGCGAGCGGCAGCACCCTCGCCGTCGCGGTTGCGACCACGAAATCGCCCGCGTGGACCGTGATGGTCGGGTCAGTCTCCGCGCAGGGCGCCTCGATGGCGACGAGGTGCCCGCCCTGCGTCGCCCGGACGACCTGGCCCGCACCCGGGCCAAAGCTGCTCACGACGGGATCGAGGTTCATGCTGTCGGGCGATGGCGTGGAGAACAACTGGTCGCCCGCCGGGAGCACGATGCGGGTATCGATTTCTCCTGCGCGACCAACCGACTGCAAGCCGTACGACGAGGGAATGAATGGCTCCGGCAGCGCATCGAACCAGGAGGTCCCCGCCGTCTCCGCCAGCAGGACCCATGGCGAGGCCGGGTTCGGCCTCCGCAACACCCTCACCATCGCTGCCCCGATGCTGTTCTCCCAGGTGAGCCGGACTCCCCCGATGGTGGAGACGGCACCCAGGAGCGCCGGAGCGTCCGGCGCTCGGGTTCCGGAGACGCGGGTGGGCTTCCCGAGGCGTCGCATGAAGTCGCGCATGCGGACCTCGTAGGTGCAGGTCTCGAGACTCGGACAGTCCCACGAGTCGCCGTTGAAGTGGGCAGGCCCGACCTGGGGCGAGACCATGTCGACGTTCGGATTGAAGCCGGCACCGGTGATCTGAAGACCAACCCCCGTCACCCGCGGCGTCGCCGTGACCTGTGGAGCGCCCGGCAAGGTGGTGAGCAAGACGAAATTGCTGAGCAGGAGGAGGTTCGGCCCCGACAGCCCGAGTTGGTACGTGTAGTCCGTGGAATCCGCCGCGCCCGCATCGTCGAAAGACTGCGCGAGCGTGCCGCCGACGGCGGCGATGTGAGCCGCGTCGGACCCGCGGCCGATTGTCGCCTGCGGAGCGCCGGCGATTCCGTTCCAGGAGAGATGCGGGCCGCCTTCGTCGACCGTGCCGCTCAGCGCGGGGGGCGCCGGCACGATCAGGCGCGCCTTCGAGCACTCCTGCGCGAGGACCGGCGCGACGGAGAAGTCGAGGTCGCCGAGGCCGGTGGCGCCAGAAAACGCGGCTTGCGGTTCCGTGACCGTGGCCAAAGGCTCCTTCGAGGGGGGATCGCCCCGGAGATAGACGTGATATCGGGCGGCCCCGGGGACCGCCTTCCACTGGAGCGCGACGATCTGCGTCGTGCGGACCGCAGAGAGCCCGTCGAGGGAGACGCCGGCGCACGGGTTGGCCGTCGCATTGGTGCCGCAGGCGCCCGCCAGCATTCCAATGACCACGATAGAACGCATCGCGGAATCCTATCCGAGGCGAAGGCATGGACCAAAACGGAACCTTCGTCCGCGAGACGGACAGGTCCGCATCGCCCTCGATGACAGTGAGCTCGCGCCGTCCGACGTTGCGAATGCAACGACCGGGATCACAACCATTTCTTTCGGGACCGCGACGACCTGGCCGCTGACGGTGATCGTCCCGCCGCAGTGCGGGCTCGCCGCGCAGGCCGGATCGAGCGTCGCCTCCTCCACGGCGGACGAATGACGCTCGGCGTTGCATGGTATCCCCCTCCCGCCCGCGGTCCGTGCCGTGAGGACGCCTGCACCGGAGGGGCCATTCCGAATGCGATGAAACTGGTTTCGCCATTCATTGGCGCTTCAATCTTCCGGGCTGACGATCGGCGCGCAATCTCGACGCGCCCGGGGAGGATGGACGCAAACCATGCGGCCGGGCTTATTCTTGGCGGATGACGGAACGGTCGCACCCGGAAGCACCCGCCATCCGGCGGCTGCGGGTCGATGAGGTGGGCCAGATGCTCGCGGTCATCGACGCGGCGGCGGAAGCGTATCGCGGCAGGATTCCCGACGACTGCTGGCACGAGCCGTACATGCCGGAGGCGGAGCTGCGGTCCGAAATCGACTCCGGCGTTCTCTTCTACGGCATCGACCACTCCGGCGCGCTCGTCGCGCTGATGGGTGTCCAGCAAGTTCGGGACGTGCACCTGATCCGCCATGCCTATGTCCTTCCCCGCCACCAGGGCGAGGGACTCGGCGGGCGACTCGTCGAACACATCTGCGGGCTGGTTCCAGGCCGGATACTGGTGGGCACCTGGGCCGCCGCGGAATGGGCGATCCGGTTCTATCAACGGCACGGATTCGTGCTGCAACCCTCCACGGCCACCCC
>DATDMU010000141.1:0-11922 GCA_036518615.1 Myxococcales bacterium | reverse complement strand
CCAGCTCGAGTCGCTGGTGGCGCTGATGCCGGAGACGCGCAGGGCGAAGTCGTCCGGGTTGGAGCACTGCCGCAGCGCCTCCTCGTAGGTGATGTTGTTCTGCTTGAACAGCATCATCAGCGACTGATCGAAGGTCTGCATGCCGTAGGTGGTGTAGCTCTGCGCGATGGCCTGCGCGATCTCCTTGGTGCGGTCCTTGTCCTCGATCATCTCGCGCACGCGGCTGTTGCAGACCAGCACCTCCACCGCCGCCACGCGGCCCTTGCCGTCCGCGCGCGGGACCAGCCGCTGCGACACCACGCCGCGCAGCACCGAACCGAGCTGCAGGCGGACCTGCTTCTGCTGGTGGGGCGGAAAGGCGGAGACGATGCGGGTGATGGTCTCGGTCGCGTCCAGCGTGTGCAGCGTGGAGAGCACCAGGTGGCCGGTCTCCGCGGCGGTGAGGGCGGTCTCGATGGTCTCGAGGTCGCGCATTTCGCCCACCAGGATCACGTCGGGATCCTGCCGCAGCGCGGACTTGAGCGCCTGGGCGAAGCTGAGCGTGTCCACGCCCACCTCGCGCTGGTTGACGATGCTCCGCTTGTCGCGGATGAGGAACTCGATGGGGTCCTCGATCGTCATGATGTGACAGGTCTCGTTGGTGTTGATGTGGTCCACCATCGCGGCCAGCGTGGTGGACTTTCCCGAGCCGGTGGTGCCGGTGACGAGGATCAGGCCGCGCTGCTCCGAGGCCATCTTCTCCAGCACCTTGGGCAGCACCAGCTGCTCGATGGTGGAGATCTTGAAGGGGATGACGCGCAGCACCACCCCGATGGTGCCCCGCTGCTGGAAGACGTTGACGCGGAACCGGCCCAGGCCCGGGACGCCGTACGCGAGGTCGAGCTCGTTCTGGGCCTTGAACTTCTCCTTCTGGTAGTCGTTCATGATGCCGAACGCCATCCGCGAGATCTCCTCGGGCGGAAGGCGCCGGGCGTCCTTGAGCGGCACCAGCGAGCCGTCGACGCGAAACATCGGCGGCAGGCCCGCCTTGAGGTGGATGTCGGAAGCGCCACCCCGAAGCGCGACCTGGAGGATTTCATTCAGTTCCATTCGCCGACCGTAACATGCAAAAGCGGACATTCCCAACGTCCCGTCGCGAACGGAAGCGACCCGGATGGCACCCCGGAGCACCCGCGACCACAGGGGGCCCTGCGCCCACGGATCGGCGAGCCGGACACGAGACGGCCCCGCCCGGACGTGCCGGGCGAGGCCGCGAAGACGACGAAGGCTGGCTCTAGCGCTTGGAGAACTGGAACCGCTTGCGCGCCCCCGGCTGGCCGTACTTCTTGCGCTCCACCGCGCGCGCGTCGCGGGTGAGGAAACCCGCCTTCTTCAGCGGCGGCCGGAACTCCGGGTTGAGCTTGAGCAGCGCGCGGCTGATGCCGTGGCGGATGGCGCCCGCCTGGCCCGACAGCCCGCCGCCGCAGACGGTGATGGCGATGTCCACCTTGCCGAGCTGCTCCACCACTTCCAGCGGCTGCTTGAGGATCATCTTGCTGGTCTCGCGGCCGAAGTACTCGTCGAGGGTGCGGTCGTTGACCACGAAGTCGCCGTTGCCGGGCTTCATCCGGACTCGGGCGATGGACTGCTTGCGGCGCCCGGTGGCGGAGACGATCAATTCCTTTGCCATTCTCTCCCGATCCTTATGCGTTGGCCGCTTCCAGCGCGGCGGGCTTCTGGGCGGCGTGCGGATGCTTCTCGCCGGCGTAGATCTTGAGCTTCTTCATCAGGGCGCGCCCGAGCGCGGTGCGCGGCAGCATGCGGCGGACCGCGTCTTCGACCAGCCGGGTGGGGTGGCGCTGCACGGCCTTTTCCGCGGACCAGCTCTTGAAGCCGCCGGGGAACATGGTGTGGTGGATGTAGGGCTTGTCCTTCCACTTGTTGCCGGTCAACCGCACCTTCTCGGCGTTGATCACCACCACGAAGTCGCCGCAGTCGGCGTGCGGGGTGAAGATGGGCTTGTGCTTGCCCCGCAGGACGCTCGCGATGGTGGTCGCAGCGCGGCCCAGCACCTTGTCCTTCACGTCGATGACCACCCAGTTGCGCTGGACGGTCCTCCTGCTGCCCATCACCGTCTTCATCGAAGGAAGCTCCGAGAACAGAAAAATCCGTGCGGCAAGCCGCAGCGGGGCGGCGGTAGATACGCGATTCGCCCGTGGGTGTCAACAGATGGGCCGTGAGCAGCCATCCCGGCGGGCGAGCGCCCGCGCCCACGTTCACTCCGCCGGCGGGTCGGGTTCGCCCAGGAGCGCCGTCATCGAGGCGAAGAAGCTCTTCGCCTTGGCGGCCTGGACCTCCTTCGGCCCGGCCTGCTGCGGGGCGGAGAGGTCGACCACGTCCAGCAGCGCGGAGGGGATGTCGTCGAGAAAGCGCGACGGCGTCCGCGGGATGGCCTTGCCGCGCCTCGTCCTTTCGGCCGCGCGGGTCAGGATGAGCCGCTCGCGCGCCCGCGTGAGGCCCACGTAGCAGAGGCGCCGTTCCTCCTCCAGGTTCGCGGCGCCGTCGGCGCGCGGCTCGGGCCCGCCATCGTCGAATCCGCGGCCGGAGTGCGGCAGCAGCCCTTCCTCCATTCCGCAGAGGAACACGCAGCGCCATTCCAGGCCCTTCGCTCCGTGCAGCGTCATCAAGGTGACCACGTCGCCGGCATCGCCGTCGGCATCCCTGGAGTCGAGGGCGAGGCGGTGGAGGTAGCCTGCGAGGCCCGCCGCGAACGGCTCGTCGTCGTCGCTTTCCGCCGCCGCCACCGCGGGGCCGCCGCCGGGCTCCGGAGCGGCCCGCGGCTCCGTGTCAGACCCTGCTGATAGAATGCCCGAAGGGTGGGGCTGGGGCGCCCCTTGTTGCAGAGGCAGGCGCGACTGCATCTCCACCGACCGCTCCGCCGCCTTCTGCTCCTCCCGGTTCTCGTAGTCGACCAGCTGCCGCAGGAGCGACTCCATCGCCTCGATCCTTCTCGCCTGCGCCGGCCCCGACTGCGCTCCGCGTCGCGCCTCCTCGAACAGGCCAACCTCCGCGACCAGCTCGCGCGCGGCATCGGAGAAGCCCCTGCCCGACAGGCGCTCGCCATACCTGCGCAAGAGCGCCACGAAGGCGGCGATGCGCTCCTGGGCATGCGACAGCTCCGGCGGCGCGGCGCAGAGCACGTCCCACACCGTGCACCCGCGCGCCCGCGCCAGCTCCTGCGCGCGCGTCACGGTCTGGTCGCCGATGCCTCGCGCCGGCACGTTGACGATGCGCAGGAGCGCCACCTCGTCGCGCGGGTTGAGCGCCGCGCGCAGGTACGCCAGGAGGTCGCGCACCTCCTTGCGGTCGAAGAGCGAGGTCCCGCCCACCACCCGGTAGCGCACGCCCGCAAGCCGCAGCGCTTCTTCCAGCGGCCGCGCCTGCGCGTTGGTGCGATAGAGCACCGCCATCTCCCGCGGCGGGATCTTCTCCTCGTACGAGATGCGCACGATCTCGTCGGCCACGTGCTTCGCTTCCGCCTCGTCGGAGGGCGCCACCACCAGGCGCAGGTTCGGTCCGCGGCCGCGGTCGGTCCACAGCTTCTTGGGCTTGCGACCCGGATTCTTGCCGATCACCGCGTTGGCCGCCTCGAGGATGTTGCCGTTGCTCCGGTAGTTCTGCTCGAGGAACACCTCCACGCAGCCGGGGAACTTCCGGTCGAACTCGAGCACGTGCCGCACCTGCGCGCCGCGCCAGGCGTAGATGCTCTGGTCGTCGTCTCCCACCACGCAGAGGTTGCGCCGCAGGCCCGAGAGCTGCTCCAGCAGCCTGAGCTGCGCCTGGTTGGTGTCCTGGTACTCGTCCACCAGGAGGTACCGGTAGCGTCCCTGGTACTTCTCCAGCACCTCGGGGTGCTCCGAGAACAGCCGGAGCGGCAAGAGGAGCAGGTCGTCGAAGTCCACCGCGCCCATTGCGCGCAGCCCCATCTCGTAGCGCGGCAGCAGCTCCTGCGCGCACACTTCGTATTCGTCGTTCTCTCGCCCGTCGTGTGGCCTCCGCGCGTCGGCGCTCATGCGCAGGCGCGAGATCACCGCGACCAGCCGCGGCACGTCGAAGCGCTTGTCGTCGATCTTCACCTCGCGCAGGAGCCGCTTGACCAGCGCGGCCTGATCGCCCGAGTCGAGGATGGCGAACTTCGCCGGCAGGAGGAGCTCGTCGTGCTGCTCGCGGACCAGCCTCGCTCCGAAGGCGTGGAAGGTGCTGACCGTCACCCGCCGCGCCTCGGCGGCCCCCCCGGCCAGCCGGACGATGCGCTCCTTCATCTCGGCGGCGGCCTTGTTGGTGAAGGTGACCGCGAGGATGGCCCGCGCCGGCACTCCTCGCTCGAGCAGGTGCACCACCCGGTGCGCGATGACGCGCGTCTTGCCCGAGCCCGCGCCGGCCAGCACCAGGAGCGGACCCTCGGTCTGCAGCACCGCCTTCTTCTGCTGCGGGTTGAGGAGCGAGAGGTCCAGCGCCATCGGCAGCGGCGTCGATACCGCGACGCCGTCGCCCGGACCAGTCTTGATCTTGCGGCGGAAGCGTGCGTGGGACACGTTCCCAGCCATGCGCAAGCTCCTCATCGCCCTTCCCCTGCTCTGTTCCTGCTCGCTCTTGCAGCAGGTCGCCTCCAAGGCCTTCGAGCGGCCGACCCTCTCCTTCAAGGATGCGCGCCTGCCGCACATCGACTTCCAGGGCGCCGAGCTGGACCTCGTCTTCAACGTGACGAACCCCAACTCGGTGGGGCTCGATCTCACCTCCGCGAGCTACGCCCTGGAGGTCGAGGGCCACAAGGTCGCCTCCGGGACGCCGCAGAACGGCCTGAAGATCCCCGCGGGCGCAACCACCGAGGTGACCTTCCCCGCGAAGGTGCAATGGAACGACATCGCGCCCGCGCTGGAGGCGCTCTTCGCCATGGACCAGGTGCACTACAAGGCGAGCGGCGAGCTGGGCGTGGGCGGGGTGACGCTGCCGCTCGCGCACGAAGGCACCTTCGCCGCGCCGAAGATGCCGAAGCTCGACGTGGGAGCGCCGCAGATCACCTCGCTCACCCTGACCGGAGCGCGCCTCTCGCTGCCGCTGAAGATCGCCAACCTGAACGGCTTTCCGCTGCCGCTCGGCGGCATCCTCGGGACGGTGGACATCGCCGGGGCGCGGGTGGGTCGCATCGCGATGCAGGAAGCTGCGCCCGTGCCCTCGAAGGGCCAGACCACCGTCAACGTGCCGCTGGACCTGAGCTTCCTCTCCACCGGACAGGCCGTGGCCGAGGCGGTCCGCACCGGCGTCGCCGAAGTGAAGGTGGACGCGATGCTGAACGCGGGCGGCGCCATGCTGCCGCTGAAGGCGGCGCGGACGGTGCAGCTTCAGCGCGCGTCGTCGCCGTGACGGAAGCGCGCGGCGGTGGCGCGCAGCCGCTGCCGCATCCAGTCGAGGAGCCGCCGCGCCCACTGGAACTGGGTGGAGAGGAGCGCCAGCCCCGCGATGATCAGCGGCACCCCCGGCCCGGGAAGGACCAGGAGCGCGATGCCCGTCACGAGCAGGATGCCGCCTCCGGCGATGGCAGCGATCCGGCGGATGTTGGCGAACACGGCGTCCATCCGCGCCCAGTATAGGACGTTAGTCGCGATCGTGCAGCTTGCGCGCCGCCTGGTCCGCCGCCGCCTCCTCCCGCTCTTCCCCGGCGCGCCGCTCCTCCTGCTGCTGCCGCCACTGCGCCAGCCGCTCCGCGATGCGCGCCTCCTCGCCGTTGCCGCTCGGCTCGTAGAAGCGCTGCCCCCGCAGCGCGTCGGGCAGGTACTCCTCCGGGACGTAGTTGCCGGAGAAGTTGTGCGGATAGCGGTAGCCGCCGCTGTAGCCCATGCTCTTCATCATCGGCGTGGGCGCGTTGCGCAGCTTGAGCGGAACCGGCAACGGCCCCTGCTCCAGCACCGCCTTGCGCGCGGACGAGTAGGTGGTGAGCGTCGAGTTGCTCTTCGGGCAGGTGGCGAGGAACACCGCCGCCTGCGTCATCGGCAGCACGCCTTCGGGAAGCCCCACCAGCTCGAAGGCGCGCAGCGCATCCACCGCCACTCCCAGCGCGCGCGGCTCGGCATTGCCGATGTCCTCCGCCGCGAAGATGACCATCCTGCGCAGGAGGAAGCGCGGCTCCTCGCCCGACTCCAGCATGCGGATCAGGTAGTAGGCGGCAGCGTCCGGGTCGCTGCCGCGCAGGCTCTTGATGAAGGCGCTGACGGTGTCGTAGTGGGCGTCGCCCCCCTTGTCGTAGAGCAGCGTCTTCTGCTGCAGCGCCTCCTCGGCGTCCTTGACGGAGAGGACGTCCCGCCGCTCCGCCCGCGCCCGCGCCGCGGCGACTTCCAGCGCCGAGAGCGCCCGCCGGGCGTCGCCGGAGGAGTGCCGGGCCACGTGCTCGAGGAACTCGGGCGTGGCGGTGAATTCCGCCTTGAGCCCGCGCTCCTTGTCCGCGAGCGCGCGGTCGAGCAGCACGCGCAGGTCCGCCTCCTCCAGCGGCCGCAGCGCGAACACGCGGCAGCGGGAGAGCAGGGCGGAGTTCACCTCGAAGCTCGGATTTTCGGTGGTGGCGCCCACCAGGGTCACCGTGCCGCGCTCGACGTGCGGCAGGAGCGCGTCCTGCTGCGCCTTGTTGAAGCGGTGGATCTCGTCGATGAAGAGGAGCGTGCGCTGCCGGTTCTCCGCGAGCCTGCGCTCGGCCTGCGCCACCGCCTCGCGGATGTCCTTGATGCCGCTGTCCACGGCCGAGAGGGCGACCAGCTCGGCGCGCGTGGCCGCGGCGATCACCCGCGCGAGCGTGGTCTTGCCGGTGCCGGGCGGCCCCCAGAAGATGAGCGAGGGCACCTGGTCCGTCTCGATGGCCTCGCGCAGGAGCGTGTTGGGCCCGAGGATGTGGTCCTGGCCCACGATCTCGTCCACCGTGCGCGGGCGCATGCGCTCGGCGAGGGGGACCAGGGCGGGGTCCCTCGCCGCCGCGGCGCGGAAGAGGTCGCCCGTCTGCCTTCCCTTCGGCATGTAGGTCGGCATCCAGGAACAGTCTAGAGCGGATCTCCGACGAGCGCAGGGCATTGGCACGCGGTAGAGTGGCCGCGTGACCACCGTCGGCCTGATCCCTCGCCTCGCCAGGGAGGCAGCAGCGGAGCTCTCCCGCGAGATGGTCCGGTGGCTGCAGAAGCGCGGCCACACCGCCCTCGTCGAGGAGGAGGCGGGCGTCTCCGGCGTTCCGCAGATGCCCGGCTGCGAGATCGCGGCGCGCGCCGACCTCCTGGTGGTGCTGGGCGGCGACGGCACCCTCATCCACGCCGCCGGCCTCTGCAACCAGCGCGAGGTGCCCATCCTCGGCGTCAACATGGGCACGCTCGGCTTCCTCACCGAGGTGCCGAAGGACCGCGCCTTCCCGCTCCTGGAGCAGGCGCTGCAGGGCACCCTCGACGTCTCGCGCCGGCTCATGTTCTCGGTGCAGGTGCGCCACCGCGACGAGGTGCTGCTCGAAGGAGCGGTGCTCAACGACGCGGTCATCTCCAAGAACGCGCTCTCGCGGCTGGCGGCCCTCCAGGTCACCGTCGATGCCCGCCCCGCCACCACCTACGAGGCGGACGGCCTCATCATCGCAACGCCCACCGGCTCCACCGCCTATTCGCTCAGCGCGGCAGGTCCCATCGTCTACCCGACGCTCGACGCGATCCTGATGACGCCCATCTGCCCGCACGCGCTGACGCAGCGGCCGCTGGTGTTGCCCCCCACGAGCCAGGTGCGGGTGCGGCTCACCAGCCCCGGCGAGATGTTCGTGACCCTGGACGGCACCCGCGGCCGGCCGCTGGAGATCGGCGAGGAGATGTGGGTGCAGGCGGCGCCCTTCCGGACGCTGATCCTGCTCAACCCCGAGGTGGACCACTTCACCATCCTGCGCGAGAAGCTGCGCTGGGGGGCGCGGTAGGCGCTGGCCTCAGGAGCCGAGCAGCGCCTGCACCGCCAGGGCTTCCAGCACCTCGCGGTCGTTCTGGTACGCGTCCACGAACGCCGCCCCCAGCTCTCCGGGCCGGCTCCAGACCACTTGCGCCTTGACCAGCAGCGGCACCTTGCGCTCCGGCAGCTTGATCGAGAGGTCGAGCTGGGTCCCTCCGGGAATGACCTCGGCGATGCGGATGGAGAGCCCGCCCGCGCCGACGGTGCTGGTCGCGAGCGAGGCCATCTCCTCGGGCGCGAGGATGTCCACCTCCAGCTCGACCGGCGCGCGCAGGTCCTGCCGCTCCGGCTGGAAGGTCTGCCGCTCGCGGATGCTGCCGAGGAGCTGCATGGTCAGCTCCCTCCAGCGCGCCCGCTGGGCGTCGAGGAGCAGGCCTCGCGTGGCCAGGCTGGAAAGCCGCAGAAGCTCCTCGTACGGAGGGTCGCCCGGCCTGAACACGGCGAAGAGCCTACCACCGATGTCGGACCCGTCTGCTATTTTGGCTTTTCGCGGGGGAGGTCAGCCAGAGATGCTCGAGTTGCTGCGGGTCCGGGCGTTCGCCATCATCGACGAGCTGGAGGTGCACTTCGCGCCCGGCTTCAACGTGCTGACCGGCGAGACGGGGGCGGGGAAGAGCATCCTCGTCGATGCGCTCCACCTCGTCCTCGGCGGGCGCGCGCAGGCGGACTCGGTGCGGACGGGAGCGGAGGAGGCCGAGGTGCAGGCCCTCTTCCGGCCGCGCGACCCCGCCGCCTGCGACGCGCGGCTGCTGTCGCTGGGGCTGCCCGCCGCCGGAGCCGAGCTGGTGGTGCGGCGCACGCTGCAGCGGGAAGGGCGCAGCCGCGCCTGGGTCAACGGGTCTCTCGCCACCGCCGCGCAGCTCCAGGCGGCCACCCGCGGCCTGCTCGACATCTCCGGCCAGCACGAGCACGTGGGCCTTCTCGATGCGCAGCTCCACCTCGACCTGCTCGACGCGCACGCGCAGCTCGGGGGGCTGCGGGCGGAATTCTCGGCGGCGTTCGCGGCGCTGGCGCAGGCGGAGAAGGCGCGCGCCCAGCTCGACTCGGACGAGTCGCAGCGCGCCCAGCGCGCGGACTGGCTGAGATTCCAGCTCGACGAGCTGGAGAAGACGGCGCCGCAGCCGGCGGAGGACGAGCGGCTCGGCCAGGAGCGGCGCGTGCTCGCGGCGGCGGAGAAGCTGCGCGGCCTCGCAGAAGAGGCGGAGGCGGCGCTCGCGGAATCGCAGGCGGCGCGAGCGGCGAAGCGCCTGGAGGACATGGCCGCCATCGACCCGTCGCTCTCGGCGCTGGCGCAGACGGTGCGCGGCGCCGCCGCGGAGCTGGACGACGCCTCGCGCGAGCTGTCCCGCTACGCGGCCCGGGCCGGAGGCGATCCGCAGCGGCTGGAGGAGATCGACGAGCGCCTCGAGGCGCTCCGGCGCATCGCGCGCAAGCACGGCGGCACGCTCGCCGCCGCGCTGGAGCAGCGCGCGCGCATGCAGGCGGAGCTGGCCTCGCTGGAGAATCACGACGAGGAGCTGGCGCGCCGCGAGGCGGAGGTGAAGCGCCTCGCCGCGGCGGCGCAGGGGCTGGCGCAGCAGCTCTCGGAACGGCGGCGGGCCGCGGCGGGCGCGTTCGGCAAGGCGGTGGCGCACGAGCTGTCGGCGCTGGGCATGGAGAAGAGCGAGCTCAGCGTGCGCTTCAATCCGGCGGGCGAAGGCGCCATCGGGGGCATGGGACCGCGCGGGCTGGAGACGGCGGAGATCCTCCTCTGCCCCAATCCCGGCGAGGAGCTGCGTCCGCTCGCGCGCATCGCCTCCGGCGGCGAGCTGTCGCGGGTGCTGCTCGCGGTCAAGCGGGTGCTGGCGGAGTCGGATCCGGTGGACGCCTATCTCTTCGACGAGGTGGACGCGGGAATCGGGGGCGCCACGGCCGATGCGGTGGGTCGGGCGCTCGCGGCGGTGGCGCGGCGCAGGCAGGTCATCTGCATCACCCACCTGCCGCACATCGCGGTCTTCGCCGGCAAGCACCTCACCGTCGAGAAGGAGGTGCTGAAAGGGCGCACCCACAGCCGGGTCCTGCCGGTGGACGGCGCCGACCGCGTGCGCGAGCTGGCGCGCCTGCTCTCGGGCAAGACCACCGAGGTGGCGCTGGAACACGCCCGCGAGCTGCTCGCCGCGGCGCAGGACTCGCGCCGGCGGAAGGCAAGCTAGTGCAGCGCCGTCGAGGTGGCGTCAAAACCGAGAGCGCCGAGGAGCAAGCGATGCGACGAGCGAGAAGGGCGAATACCGGGCTGTATTCAACCGACGAGCGAGAAAGCAGCGCGCCGCTCATCGGCGCTCGAATCTACGCAGCCTCGACGGCGGTGCACTGAAGTGCCCACCTGGCGCAGCGCCGCGCGCACCGACGTGGGGATGAAGCGCGAGCACAACGAGGACAGCTTCCTCGTCAACGAGGACATCGGCCTCTACGTCGTCTGCGACGGGATGGGCGGGCACGCGGGCGGCGAGACCGCCAGCCGCCTCGCGGTCCAGACCATCGAGCGCGAGCTGATCTCCGCCAGGCTGCGCGCCGACGATCCCTTCTCCACCCAGGCCCCGCTCGCCGAATCGCCGCTCGCCGATGCGCTGCGCGAGGCGGTGGAAGGCGCCTGCGCCGCGGTCTTCCGCACCAGCCGCAAGAACCCGGAGCTCGCCGGCATGGGAACCACCTGCACCTGCCTCTTGCTCCACCGCGAGCACGCCATCGTGGGTCACGTCGGCGACAGCCGGGCCTACCTCGTGCGCAGGGGAGAGATCTGGCAGCTCTCCGAGGACCATTCCCTCGTCAACGAGCAGGTGCGCGCAGGGCTGCTCACTCCCGACGAGGCAAAGCACAGCCGCCTCAAGAACATCATCACCCGCTCGGTCGGGTTCGAGGAGGACGTGCTGGTGGACGTGATCGGTGTCGTCACCGAGCCTTCCGATCGCTTCGTCCTCTGCTCGGACGGCCTCTCCAACCTGGTGGAGAAAGAAGAGATCCGGGACACGCTGGAGCGGGTGGGCGTGGATGAGGCGCCCCAGGCGCTCATCGAGATGGCCAACGCGCGCGGAGGCGACGACAACATCACGGTGGTCGCCGTGCACCGCCTGGAGTAGGGGCGGGTGGGTGACCTGTAAACCTTGACGGGGTTTCAGGGATCCCGATACTCAACAATCCTTGCCTGACGGGCGCTTGGCCCGCCCTTTGTATCTCCGGCGGGAAGCAGCAGCCGCTGCGGTCGGTTGGGTAAAGAGTTGTCCCGCCCCCAGGAGGTTCCTTGGACAAGTCGTACACGATCCTGCTGGTCCCGGACCGTGACGCCAAGGTGAAGAAGATTCGCCTCGAGCACAGGATGCTCGTGCGGGTGGCGTTGTGCGCGGGCCTCGTGGTGCTCGCGCTGGTCGGTGCCCTGGCCCACTACTTCCAGATCGTAGGCAAGGTGGCGGAGAACGAGCTGATCCGCGCCGAAAATCTCGAACTGCAGAACCGCTGGCGCGAAGCGGAGCAGAAGTTTGCCCACATCAACGACGAGCTTGACCGCGTCAAGCGTCTGAATGCGAACCTTCGCCACATCACTTCGCTGAACGATCCGGACCGCAAGCTGAGCATGCCGGAGCAGGGCCAGACCACGCCCGAGTTCGTGGGCGGAGGCATCGCCACCGAGCCGGCGCGCTCGGGCATGGGCGCACTCGGCATGGGCAAGCCGGTGGCCGCGGGAGGCGAGGGCAGGATGATCGCCGACGGCGACGCCAAGCCTCGTCAGGCCGACGATCCGGACCTGCTCAAGCAGCTGGACGGGCTGGACAAGAAGGTCAAGGCGCAGGAGCAGGAAGCGCGCGCCCTGAAGAGCTACTTCGAGGACCAGCAGGCGCTGCTCGCCTCGGCCCCGTCCATCTGGCCGGTGCGCGGCTGGGTCACCTCCGACTTCTC
>DATDMU010000140.1:0-3053 GCA_036518615.1 Myxococcales bacterium | reverse complement strand
TCTACTCCTCGGTGCGGCTGGACATCCGCCGCATCGGAGCGGTGAAGGACGGCGAGCAGATGGTCGGCAACCGCACCCGGGTCAAGGTGGTGAAGAACAAGATGGCGCCGCCCTTCCGCGAGGCGGAGTTCGACATCCTCTCCGGCGTGGGCATCTCCCGCCCCCACGAACTGCTCGACCTGGGCACCGAGCGCGGCTTCATCGAGAAGAGCGGCGCCTGGTTCGAGGTGGCCGGCGAGCGGCTGGGGCCGGGCCGCGAAAAGGCCGCCGAGGCGGTGCGGGGCAGCCCCAAGCTCGCGGAGGAGCTGGAGCAGAAGCTGCGCGAGGCGGGAGCCGACGACAAGCCGGCCGCCGCGCCGCAGCCGACGCAGTCCGAGGCGGTGGCGTGAGCTCGTTCCTGGAAGTCGCCTCCCTGGAAGCGCAACGCAGCGCGCGGACGCAGAGGGGCTTCTCGGTCCTGCGGGCCGCGCCGGCGGGATGGTGCGCGCTGCAGGTGGAGATGGAGGTGCTGGCCAACGTCATCCGCGCCCACCTGCGCAGGACCGACTGGGTGGTACCGGTGCGCGGGCGCGAGATCGGAGTCGTGCTGATCGAGGCGGTGGGCGACGAGGTGCACGCTCCGATCGGCCGCATCCGTGAAGCAGTCGGGCGGCACCTCGCGCACCTCGACGTGCGCATCGGTTGGGGATCGGTGGGGCCGGGCCAGCTGGGGACGTGGCAGGAGGCGTGGCGATGGGCGGGGCAGTTGCTGGTGGCGGAGGCCGCGGTTCCTGCCGCGGCCTGAGGGGGGAATGGAGCGGGGGCGCGCCGGCTGCGCCTCCGCTCCCGCAGTCGCGGGTCCGCGCGCGCAGGGAAGAGTCGCGCGAATGCTGCGTCTTCCTCCACTTCGAGGAGCCCGGCTGGATCCACGACGGCTTCGAGCTGTGGCGCGCCCGCTCAGTACAGCCGGTTGAACACCGACGCTCCCCAGGCGTTCACGGCCACTCCTGCCAGGGCGGCCGCCCAGAAGAGGCGCGTAAAGGGGCGCGCACCGAGCGCGAGGAGCAGGATCAGGTAGGGCGTGTAGTCGAGCGAGAAGCGGAAGCCGAACTGCAGATACCCGCTGTTCTGGTAGAAGAACCCGGGCAGCGCGACCACGGCCACGGTCAGCCAGAGCGCGCGGTGCAGGCGCGGCCGCTCCCTCGGCCAGAGCAGCCAGAAGAAGAGCGGCGTGGTGACGAAGAGGCTCATGCCTTCGCCGTCGAACCCGATCTTCAGCGGGTGGAACTGGATCAGCGGCAGGCGGGTGAAGGCATCGTGGAGGTTGCGCTCGAGAAACGCGTAGTGGAACAGCCCGTAGCGGTGGATCTGCGGGTTCACCCGATTCGCGTAGAGGTGCGAATGGCCGAACTCGGAGAAGCTGCCGAAACGCACCTCGTTCATGACCGCCATGGGAATCGCCACGGCGACGATGGCGGCTGCGTACGGAAGGAGCCTTGGAAGCGCAGCGCGCCAGCGTCGCGGATCGCGCAGGTTGGCCCATTCCACCGGGCCGTCCGGATCGAGCGCCTCGAAGACGAAGAAGATGGCGGAGAAGGCGAGCGGCGTGCGGGTGATGGCGGCGCAGCCGACCGCGAGTCCGGCGAGGACGGGGTGCCGCGCCTGCAGGGCAGCGTGCAGGTAGAGGAGCGTGAGGGTGACGCCGATGGTCTCGGCGGTGAACCAGACCTCGCCGCGGATGCCGCAAGACCAGGCCAGCGTTCCGAATCCGTAGATGAGCGCGAATGCGGCGTGCTCCCATTCGGCTCGCCGCGGCTGCACGCGGCGGAGCAGCCGGTACAGCAGGGGCACGTTCGCGGCCGAGAAGAAGAGCGTGAACGCCACGTCGTTGAAGCTCAGCCCCACGATGGCCACGAAGGGCGTCATCAGGACGGCCGGGAACGGCGGGAAGGAGACGTACCAGCGCCCTCCCTGCAGCACCCAGTCGTTGAGGTTGGGCGGCTGCCGCACGGTGAGCGCGAGCTGGCCGTGCAGGAACGCGTCCGCCTGGTAGACGAAATGCGGTGCGAGCGATTGGTGCGCGAGCAGGCTGCCGCTGGAGAGAGCGTAGGCGGCCAGGGAGGCGACGAAGAGGATCAGCTCGACGCGATACCGCGCGGCGGCCTCGCGCCAGGGCATGGTCAGGCGGGCCTCGCATGACCCAGCGCCTCGCGCAGGAGCTGCAGGGCGCCGTACGCCGACTGCGTGCGCACCTGGCCGCGGTCGCCGCGGAAGCGGCCCAGCCGCGCCGTGGTCCCTTGCGGTCCGCTGAGGGCCAGCCACACCGTGCCCACCGGCTTCTCGGGCGTCCCGCCGTCCGGGCCGGCGACTCCGGTGATCGCGGCGGCCCAGGTGGCGCCGGACCTCTGCCTTGCGCCCTCGGCCATTGCGCGCACCACGGGCTCGCTCACGGCGCCGTGCTGCTCGAGAAGCCCGGCGGAGACGCCCAGCATGCTCTGCTTCATGGCGTTCGAGTAGGTCACGAATGCGCCGGCCGTCCATTTCGAGCTGCCGCCCACCTCGGTCAGCATCTGCGTGAGCAGGCCTCCCGTGCAGCTCTCGGCGCACGCGATGGTCTCGCCGCGGCGCGCGAGCTCTTCTCCGACCGCCTGCGCGAAGGTCACGCCGTCCTGCCCGTAGACGAAGTCCCCGAGCGCCTCGCGGCACAGGCGCTCGACCACCGCCAGGTTCTTCTCCGCCGTGGGCACGTCCTGGGCGAGCGCTGCGAGGGAGAGGTGGTTCTCGGGAAAGCGGGTACGGAACCCGAATCGCACTTCCGGATGCGCCTCGCGGACGCCGGACACCAGCTCATCCAGCCTGCTCTCCGTCACCCCGAAGCACTGCAGGATTCGCCAGCGCAGCACGGCGTTTCCGGTTGCCGCGACGATGCGCGGGAGCACCATCTCCTCGATGATGCGGTGGTACTCGCGAGGGACGCCGGGCAGGAAGAAGAAGAGGCAGCGATCGATGCGCAGCGCGAAGGCGGGCGCGCTGCCGTCGGGATTGCCGAGCACCTCCGCCGTCTCCGGCACGTC
>DATDMU010000139.1:0-7449 GCA_036518615.1 Myxococcales bacterium | reverse complement strand
GGGCAGGTTCTTGCCCATGTGCAGCTTGTGGATCACGCGCTTGAAGTCCACGGTCTGCCGGTCGGTGGCGGGCGTCTTCGGGTCCATGCTCGAGGAGTTGTGGCAGGTGACGCAGAAGTTCACGTTGACGCGGCGGCCGTGCGCGGTGAGGCGCGCGTGGCACTGGTCGCAGGCGGCGGCGGTGACGATGGCGCGCGAGTCGTGCTTCTGCTGGTTGGCGACCGACGAGTCCGCATTGGTGAACAGCGTGCCGTCCGCGAGGACGTCGGCCGTGGCGGTGAAGGGCGCGGTGGGCTGGATGACCGTTCCGTTGGGCGCGGTGCCGGGGTTCTGGCCGAGAATCGGCGCGGAGCTGAGCACGCCGATGCGCGTGGTGAGCGTGGGATCGAAGGTGTTCGCGACGACTCCGAAGGTCGGCAGCGTTCCCCCCGCCGGGACGGAGAAGGCGGCCGAGAGATCGTTTCCGAACGTGTAGGTGTAGGTGCCCGCGGGAGACTCGACCAGCACGCCCGAGAGCTGTGCGGTAGGCGTCGTGGCCGAGCGGGCGTTGGCGCTGACCTCGGTGGCGCCGCCGCGGGACTCGTCGGGCGCCGTGGCGTAGTTGCGCATCAGCACCGGCCGCCAGTTGTCGATGTTGCCGCCGGCGGCGTCCGTCTGCACGAGCTGGGCGACGGTGAAGTTGAAGGAGGTGAGCCCCGCCACCGGCGCGCCGGTGGTCGGGTCGGTGACCGTGAAGGTGATGGTCGGCTTGATCGGCGCGGCGGAGGGGATGCTCACCGCGGTGATCATCGCGAGGTTGCGCGACATGGCGGGATTTGCCGCCGCCTTGTGCATGGTGGTCGTGTCGGCGAGCTGGCCCGCGCCGTGGCAGAGCACGCAGGTCTCGGCGGTCAGCGCCTGGGGAGCGGGAGTTCCGGGTGCGCCGGGGTCGCCTGCGACGCCCGCATCGCCAGCCGGACCGGCCGGACCCTGGGCGCCATCCTTGCCCGCAGGCCCTGCGCAGGCGAGCGCAAGGGAGACACAGAAGACGACGGTCAAAGGTGTGCGCGCAACGGACATTTCGGGGCCTCCGAAAATATGGCGTTCCTGCCGCCCACCCAGCAAAGCGCGTACCGTTGCTGTTTTTCGCGAATCCGTGCTTTTGCGCACAAGTGCGCGCAGAACTTGCGGGCGCAGGGACTGCGGCCGTGCAATCTCTGCCGCCTCGCGGCGCACAAACAGCGGGCGTCCCGAGGCTCAGGGCCACCCACCGAGATTGCGGATGAGCGCGAGCAGGAGGCGCACTTCGCGCTCGGTCGCGTGCGCCCGGTGCAGGACGGCGATGAGGTCGTCCACCACGCGGTCGGGCTTGTGCCGCTGCGACAATCCGGCGCGGCGCAGGGCCACCCGCGAGCGCTCGCGGAGGATGGCGATCTGCCGCTCGTCTGCGAGCGGGCGCACAGGCGCGGGCGGCAACGGAGCGGTCCCCGACGCGCGCTGCACCTCCCAGGCGAAGAGCAGCACCGCCTGGGCGAGGTTGAGCGAGCTCTTCTCGACGGTGGGGATGGTCGCCGCGCCTGCAGCGCGGCGCAGCGTCAGGTTGTCGAGCCCGTTCGCCTCGTCGCCGAAGACCAGCGCGGCAGGTCCCGGCGCGCCGAGCAGCCGCCCCGCCGCCTGGGACGGATCCATCGCGCCGCGCACCTCGCGGCCGGAGGTCATCACCACGTCCACGCACCCGGCGAGCGCCTCGTCGAGTGTGGCAACCTGTCGCATCCGCTCGAGCACGTGGCGCGCGCCCCGCGTGGCCACCCTGGCTGCGACTTCCTCGTCCCAGAACTGCGGCGCGACCAGCCAGAGATCGCCGGCCCCGGTGTTGGCGAGCGCCCGCGCCGCGGCGCCGATGTTCTCGGAGCGCTTCGGACGATGGAGGACGAAGCGGATCTCCCGCCGCCGCGTGCGTCCGCTCCCGCTCTTCGCCGGCATCGGCCGAGAGTAGCAGAGCGGGCTGCGCTCAACGGGCGATCGATGCGGCCACCCAGAGGGCCGCGACCACGGCGCAGAGGCCCAGGGCCACGGGCCAGGCGAAGCTCCGCGGGCCCGCGGCCGCGCCGACGATGCCCTTGACCACGCTGTTGGCCGTCACTGCGCCGATCACGGCGGCGGAGCCGCGGCCGGCGGTCACCGCCTCGCGGGAGACGGCATCGGCAGCCGAGATCGCAGCCGCGTGCACGTCGGCCGCGCCGGCCCCGATGGCGCCGAGGAGGAAACCCACCGAGCCGAACGAACGCTGCAGGAAAGCCACCGCGACGAGGACCGCGGTGATCGCCCCGGCGAAGGTCAGCGCCGCGAACAGGTCCACCGCCGGGAGCGCGGGCCTGTCCTCTTCGCTTCCGTGGACCGCGCCGCGGGCGCGCGCCACCAGGACGAGCGCGCAGAAGAGGCCTGCCGCGCCGCCGGCCAGGAGCGGCCAGCGCAGCGCGAGGAGCAGGCGGGGGTTGCTGACCCCGACCACCAGCGCGAGCTGGACGAGCGAAGAGACGTTTGCGAGCACCGCGCCCGCCGCCGCCGATGGAGCGCGCCGCGGGTCCCTTCGCGCCAGCACCGCCATCGAGCCCACCGTGGCGGTGCTGGAGACGAAACCGCCGGCCAGACCCGCGAGCGGTACTCCTGCACGCGCTCCGAGAAGCCGCACCGCAAGGCGCGAGGCGAGGCCGACCGCCATCACCAGCACCGCCAGGCGCCAGACCCGGGCAGGGTTGACCGCGTCGAGCGGGCCCATGGCGCGGTCGGGCAAGGCCGGAAGGATCACCAGCGCCGCGATGCCCAGCACGAGGCCGTCGAGGATCTCCTGCTCGCTCAGCGCGGTGCGGGCGAAGCTGTGCAGGCGCGTGCGGAAGGCGAGCAGCGCGGTGGCGACGATGCCCGCTCCCGCGGCGAGCGAGGGCGCCCGGATGCTGCAGGCGCCGAGCACGTACGCAAGGAACAGCGCCATCTCGGTGGTCAGCCCGGGATCGCTCCGGTCGCCCCGCGCGTAGGCGACGAGGACCGCGGCGCCCACGAAGAGGCCGCCCACGACCAGCAGCGCGGATTCGCCGAGCACGGCGGCGGTGCCGCCCAGAAGCGAGGTGAGCGCGAAGGTGCGGATGCCCGCCGCCGCGCGCGAGGGGCCCTCTCCCTTGTGCCGTTCGCGCTCGAGGCCGAGGAGCAGGCCCACCCCGAGCGCAACCAGGAGCCGGATACCCTCGTGCGAGAAGGTCATTCCCCTCCCGCGGGCAGCGGGCGGGGAGCGCGCGGGCGGCGCACCGAGGCCAGCATGGAGATGCCGAGGATCGCCACGATGACCGCGAGGGAAGCCAGGGCGGGAACCTCGACCACGTGGACGGCGATCATCTTCACGCCCACGAAGACCAGCACCGCGGAGAGCCCGACCTCCAGGTACGCGAAGCGGTCCACCGCACCGGCGAGCAGGAAGAAGAGCGAGCGCAGGCCGAGCATCGCGAACACGTTGGAGGTGAAGACGATGAAGGGGTCGCGGGTGATGCCGAGGACCACCGGAATGGAGTCGACCGCGAAGACCACGTCGGCCAGCTCCACGACCACCAGCGCGGTGAAGAGCGGGGTGGCGAGCCGCCTGCCGTTCTCCAGGGTGAAGAAGCGGCTGCCGTCGAGCCTGGCGGTGGCGGGGATGATGCGCCGGACGAGGCGGGTCGCGGGGCCGCCCAGCGGGTCGCGGGCCCGGCCGCGGTGCAGGAAGAGCTTGACGCCTGTGATGACGAGGAACAGGCCGAAGACGTACACCAGCCACTCGAATCGGGCGAGCGCGGCGGTGCCGGCGAAGATCATCGCCGCCCGCAGCGCGAGGGCGGAGAGGATTCCCCAGAAGAGCACCCGGTGCTGGTGCACCGCGGGAATCGCGAGCGCCGAGAACACCGCGAGGAAGACGAAGACGTTGTCCACCGAGAGCGACTTCTCCACCAGGTACGCGGTGAGGAACTCGAGCGCGGCGGTGGGGCCGAACCGCCACCAGAGGCCGGCGTTGAAGAGCAGCGACAGGCCCACCCAGACGCCGCTCCAGGCCAGCGCCTCGCGGACGCCGATGACGTGCGCCTTGCGGTGGAAGAGGCCCAGGTCGAGCGCGAGCATCGCCAGCACGAAGGCGAGAAAGCCCGCCCAGAGCAGCGGCGTGCCGATGGAGATCACCTTGCGCCTCCGGGAAGGAGCGGAGCCCGACGGCTCCGCCGGCGGGCGGGCGGAGCCGCGCAGCGGCGGAGCATTGGCGTCCAGCCGGGCCGGGCGCGGTCCATGTCCCTGCGCCGCTCGACCGCCCTGGAGACCGCCCTCCCCACCCTCTCGGCGGCGCCGGCGACGGCGGCGAGGACCAGCGAGCCGGACTCCTCGACGAGCACGTTGCCGGTGGGCCGCAGCCGCACCTCGATGCGGCAGAGCTTGTCCTCGCCGCCGCGCGGGCCGTTGACGTCCTCGAGATGCACCACGGCGCGGTCCACCCTCTTCGAGAACCTGCCCAGGCTGAACTGCAGCCGCCGCTCCACGTACGCCCGGACGGCCGCGGAGGCCCGAATCCTGCTGCGGATGAGGATCTTCATTTCGCGCTCCCGTCGCGACTTAGGACCAACGTCGGAAAGGGTAGCGGCGGGGCGATGGTTCGACAAATAGATAAAACGGCTTTGACCCTTCGATTTTCGCCAACTATCGTGGAGCGCGGATGGAATGGGTGAACTACCACCACCTGCTCTACTTCTGGCTGGTGGCGCGGGAGGGCAGCCTCGCCCGCGCGTCCGCGGAGCTGCGGCTCGCGCAGTCCACGGTGAGCAAGCAGATCGGCCTGCTCGCGAGCGCCCTGGGGCATCCGCTCTTCACCCGCAGCGGCCGGCGGCTCGCGCTCACCGAGAGCGGCGCGGTGGTCTACCGCTACGCCGACGAGATCTTCGCGCTCGGTCGCGAGATGCTCGACGCGGTCAAGGACCGGCCGGTGGGCAGGCCGCTGCGCGTCACCGTCGGCATCGCCGACGTGGTGCCGAAGCTCGTCGCGGAGCGGCTGCTCGCGCCGGCGCTGCACCTGCCCGAGCAGGTGCTGCTGGTGTGCCGCGAGGGGAACCCGGCGCGCCTTCTCGCGGACCTCGCGCTCCACGAGCTGGACCTCGTCCTCTCGGACGCGCCCTCCGGAGCGGAAGCGAAGGTGCGCGCGTTCAACCATCCGCTCGGCACCAGCGGCATCACCTTCTTCGCCCGCCCGGAGCTGGCGCGCGGCGCGAAGGGCGCCTTTCCGGAGTGCCTCGCGAGCCTTCCGCTGCTCTTGCCCACCGAGACCACCGCCATGCGCCGCCGGCTCGAGCAGTGGTTCAGCCGCCTCGGCATCCGGCCCCGCATCGCCGCGGAGTTCGACGACGCCGCCCTGCTCGACGCCTTCGGCCGCCGCGGCGTCGGCGCCTTTCCCGCCGCCACCGTGACCTCGCGCGAGGTGGTACGCCAGTTCGGGGTCCGCGCGCTGGGCGAGGTGGACGGCGCGCGCGAGAGCTACTTCGCCATCACCGTCGAGCGCCGCATCCGCCACGCCGCGGTGGTGGCCATCTGCGAGCGGGCACGGCGCGCGCTGCGGAGCTGACGCGGCGGGCGCGGACCGGCCGGCCTCAGCGCCTTGAGCTACTCGATCAGCAGCACGCCCGCGACCATGTCCATGCTGCAGGCGTAACGAAGCTGCCCCGCCTTCGCCGGCGTCAGCTCGATCTCCACCGGGACGTTCAGCGGCAGCTCCTTCACGATGCCGGCGTCCTTGATGTGCACCTCCTTCGCGCAGGTGCGATCGGTCTTGCGCGTGACCACGAGGCGCAGCTTCTCGCCCTTCTTCGCGGTGACGGTCGCGGGCTCGAAGCCCTTGCTGGTGACCGAGAGCTGGATGACGCGCGGGGCCGGCGCGGCGGCGAGCAGGACGGCGACGAGGACGGCGTTCATGTGGTTGCTCCTTGAGGATGTGCCAGGGCGGTGGCGGTGACGGCCAGCTCGTCGGCGACCTCGCGGCGCTTCCAGAGGAAGTACACCGCCGGGTAGACGAGCAGCTCGAGGACGAAGGAGGTGACGAGCCCGCCGACCATCGGCGCGGCGATGCGCTTCATCACGTCGGCGCCGGTGCCGGTGGACCACAGGATGGGCAACAGGCCCATGAAGGCGGCGCAGACGGTCATCGCCTTGGGGCGCACGCGCTTGACCGCGCCGTGGATGATCGCCTCGATCAGGTCGCCCCGGGTCCGCAGCCGGCCCTCGGCCCTGGCGGCGTCGTGGGAGAGGTCGAGGAAGACCAGCATGAAGACGCCGGTCTCCGCGTCCAGGCCCATCAGCGCGATCATGCCCACCCAGACCGCGATGGAGACGTTGAAGCCGAGCAGCCACACCAGCCACACCGCGCCGATGGCCGAGAACGGCACCGCCAGCATCACCAGCGACGCCTTGAACGCCGATTTGGTGTTCATGTAGAGGAGCGCGAAGATCAGCGCGATGGTCAGGGGCAGGATGAGCTTGAGCCGCTCCTTCACCCGCAGCATGTTCTCGTACTGGCCGCTCCAGGTGACCGAATAGCCGGCGGGCGTGGAGAGGCTGGAGGCGATGGCCTTCTTCGCCTCCTCGACGTAGCCCCCGACGTCCACCTTCGAGGTGTCGAAGTCGACGAAGACGTAGGCGGCGAGCAGCCCGTTCTCGTCGCGGACCATCGAGGGACCCTGCACCAGCTGCACGTCGGCGATCTCCTCGATGGGGATCTGCCCGCCGCCCGCGAGCGGCACGTAGACGCGCTTGAGGGAGGAGAGGTCCTCGCGGTAGTCGCGCTGGTAGCGGACGTTGATGGGATAGCGGGCGCGGCCCTCCACCGTGGTGCCCTGGTTGTCGCCGCCCACCGCCGTCATCACCAGCGTGTTCGCGTCGTCCACCGAGAGGCCGTAGCGGGCGAGCTTGTCGCGCTTCAGCACGAAGTCGAGGAAGTAGCCGCCGGCGGCGCGCTCGGCGAAGACGCTGCGGGTGTTGGGCACCCGCTGGAGGATGGACTCCGCGTCGCGCGCCACCCGCTCGATCTCCTTGAGATCGGAGCCGCCGATCTTCAGGCCCACCGGCGTGCGGATGCCGGTCGAGAGCATGTCCTGGCGCGCCTTGATGGGCATGGTCCAGGCGGTGGTCAGGCCCGGCGCCTTCATGGCGCGGTCCATCTCGTCCACCAGGTCGGGCTCGGAGATGCGGTCGCGCCAGAACGGGCGCAGGCCCTTCTTCAGCCACTCCGGCGCCCATCCCGAATACCAGCGCGGGTTCTCGCGCCACTGCGACTCCGGCTTGAGCACGATGGTGGTCTCCATCATCGAGAAGGGCGCCGGATCGGTGGAGGTCTCCGCCCTGCCCGCCTTGCCGAAGACGGTCTCCACCTCGGGAAAGCTGCGCAGGATCCGGTCCTGGGTCTGGAGGATGGCCTGC
>DATDMU010000138.1:0-2012 GCA_036518615.1 Myxococcales bacterium | reverse complement strand
CTACGGCTCGCCGCTGCAGATGTACTACCTCATCGCCGGCTGGGCCTTCCTCTGCATCCTCGGCATGTACGCCCTCACCGACACGCCGCTGGGCCGGCTGGCCAACGCCGTGCGCGACAATCCCGAGCGCGCCGAGTTCGTGGGCTACGACCCGCGCTGGGTTCGCTGCATGATGGTGGTGCTCTCCGGCTTCTTCGCCGGCGTGGCGGGGGGCCTCACCGCGCTGAACTACGAGATCGTCACCGCCGAGACGCTCAGCGCCGCCACCTCCGGCATCGTCATCATGATGGCCTTCGTCGGCGGGGTGGGCTACTTCCACGGGCCCGTCCTCGGCGCGGCGCTCATCACCGTGCTGCAGATCGTGGTCGCCGGCGTGACCGAGGCGTGGCCGTTCTACTTCGGCCTGCTCTTCACCGGGGTGGTCCTCTTCGCTCCCGGCGGCATCGCCGGCGTCCTCGCCGAGCAGAAGCGGCTCTTCGAGGCCGGACAGCTCGGCAGGTCGCTGCGCGAATATCTCTGGGCCGCGCTGCCCTTCGCGCTCTGCGCCGGAGGCTTGATCCTCCTCGTCGAGATGGCCTACGCGCTCGCCAACACCACCGAGCCGGGCAGCGCGCCGGTGCGGGTGCTCGGCGTCAGCCTCAATGCGGCGCGGCCGCTCGGGTGGGCGCCGCCGGTGGTCGCGGTGGTGGCGGGCGCCGTGCTCCTGCGCGCGGTGTCGCGCCGCATCGCCGGCAGGCGGGAGGCCACGCCCGCGCCATTGCTGCAGAGGCAGGCATGACCGCCCCGGCGCTGCGGCTCGGCCAGGTGCGCAAGAGCTTCGGCCGCACCGAGATCATCCGCGGGGTGGATCTGGTCGTGAACGAGAAGGAGCGCCACGCCATCATCGGCCCCAACGGAGCGGGCAAGTCCACCTTGTTCAACCTGATCAGCGCGCGCTTTCCCGTCACCTCGGGGGAGATCGAGCTGAAGGGCCAGGACGTCACCCGGCTGCGCCCCTTCGAGATCTACCGGCGGGGGCTCAGCCGCAGCTTCCAGATCAGCAACATCTTTCATCACCTCTCGGTCTTCGACAACGTGCGCTGCGCGGTGCTCTGGTCGCTCGGCTACCGCTATGCGTTCTGGCGCAGGCTGAGCGGCCTGCGCGACGCGTCCGACCGCGCCGACCGCATCATCGAGGCCATCGGCCTGTGGGGCCGCCGCGCGGTCACCGCCTCGCTGCTCTCCTACGCGGAGCAGCGCGCGCTGGAGATCGGCATCACCATCGCCGGCGGCGCCGACGTCATCCTCCTCGACGAGCCCACCGCGGGCATGAGCCACTCGGAGACCGAGGACGCGGTGGCGCTCATCCGCCGCGTCACGGTGGGCAAGACGCTGGTGATGGTGGAGCACGACATGCGGGTGGTGTTCGGGCTCGCGGACCGCATCTCCGTCCTCGTCTACGGGCGCATCATCGCCAGCGGCGCGCCCGCCGAGATCCGCCAGGATCCCGCGGTCCGCCAGGCGTACCTGGGAACGGAGCTGGTCGATGCTTGAGGTGGACGAGCTGCACGCCTTCTACGGCAAGAGCCACGTGCTGCAGGGCGTGAGCTTCAGCGTCCGCCCGGGCGAGATCGTCGCGCTGCTCGGCCGCAACGGCGTGGGCCGCTCCACCAGCATCAAGGCGATCATGGGGCTGGTGGCGGGGCGCGGGTCGGTGCGCTTCAAGGGCGAGCAGATCCTCGGGCTGCAGGCGCACCAGATCGCGCGCAAGGGCCTGGGCTACGTGCCCGAGGACCGCGCCATCTTCCCCGACCTCACCGTGCGGCAGAACCTCGCGCTGGGGATGAAGTCGCGCAAGCCGGGCGGCCGCTGGAAGATCGACGACATGTTCTCGCTCTTTCCCCAGCTCCGCGAGCGCGCGGAAGCTCCTGCCGGCGTGCTCTCCGGCGGCGAGCAGCAGATGCTCACGCTCTGCCGCACCTTGATGGGCGACCCGGATCTGCTGATGATCGACGAGCCCACCGAAGGCCTTG
>DATDMU010000137.1:0-15343 GCA_036518615.1 Myxococcales bacterium | reverse complement strand
GCCACCATCTTGAAGGCGGCGATCGCCGCCGTGTACAGCGCCATGCGCGCAAAGCCCATGCGCAGGTTTCCGATCATGTGCAAGGGATAGAACGCCGCCGCCACGCCGCCCGCCGCGCTCCACGCCATCTGGAAGGCGAGCAGCCGCCGCCCGGCCTCGTCCTGCACCGGCGAGAGCGCCTCGCGCAGCGGCATGGCCGCAGGGGCGGTCACTGCGCGCGGGGCGCTGGTCGCGCTGAGCAGCCAGGTCGTCATCGCGCCTGCCGCGCAGGCGATGAGCGTGAGCGCAGAGAGCGCCGCGCCGGCGTGCCCCTGGTTGCGGCCGCTGTCGAGCAGCGCGCCGGCCCCCAGCGCGGCGCAGGTGGCCGCGAGCGCGCAGACCGCGGTGCGCCGTCCGAAGTACCTGCCGCGCACCGCCCCGGGAACCAGGTCTCCCATCCACGAGGTCCAGGCATTGTTGCCCGCCACCGCGAGCGCGGACGTCGCGAAGGTGCAGGAGAGGAAGATGGCCTGCCTGGCGGCGAGCGGGACGGGCAGAAAGGGCAGCGCCGCGAGCGGCAGCACGCACTGCCGCCCGATGCCGATGGTCCAGAGCGCCGCCCGCTTGCTGCCGAGGCGGCGGGTGATCCAGGACGCCGGCAGCTGGACGAATTGCGCCGAAAACGGCAGCGCGCCGAGCAGGCCGATGAGGAACGGCGAGAGATCGAGATACAGCGCCCAGGCCGTGATCACGCCGCCGGCAGTGCAGGCGCCGACCAGCTCGGCGAACGCTCCCTCGACCACGGATGTGCGCAGGCTCCGACGAAGCACGGAGCGCCCACGATGCCACGCGGCCGCCTGTGCGCCGAAAGGGAAAGGCTGTGCGCCGGCTGCCGACCCGGGCCGGCGCCGGCCCGGCCGGCCGGAGGGAGGCACGGTCGCCGCCCGGACGTGCGGGACCTAGCTTTGCATGAAAGGAGGTAGGCATGCTCTGGACCATCACGGTGATCCTGCTCGTCCTGTGGGTCCTCGGTCTCGTGTCAGGCTCGGCGATGGGCGCGTGGGTGCACATCCTGCTCGTGCTCGCGATCATCAGCCTGATCTTCGCCGTGCTGCGGCGAGGCGCGACAGTCTGAGGTTTTTGCTTTTGGGGGCGGCAGGTCTTCGGGGCGGTCTCTCTTCGGGGAGGCCGCCCCTCTTATTTGGGCGGGTTCAGGGTTCGGGGAGCGGGTTTAGGTCTAGGTTTAGGTTTGGGGTCCAGGGTTGCCGGCGGGAGCGACTGCTTGAGGGAGAGGAGCGGCGCGAAGAGATCGCCTTTGTCCTCGATGCGCGCGAGCGCCGTGGATGACTCGAAGGAGAGCAGGGAAGGATCGCCGCTCTCGTGGCAGCGCTCGATCTCGGGCCACGTCACCGGCATCGAGACGGTGGGGCGGTCGCGGGCGCGGAGCGAGTAGACGCAGACGGTGGTCTTGTGCGGGTCGTTCTGGCTCCAGTCCACCAGCACCTTGCCGGCGCGGAGCGACTTCTTCATGTTGGAGACGATCAGCGCCGGCCGCTGCGCTGCGAGGCCGTCGGCGACCGCGCGTGCGAAGGACTTGGTCTCGTCGTAGCTCACGGGCGTGTTCAAGGGAACGTAGAGCTGCAGGCCCTTCGAGCCGGAGACCTTCGCGAAGGTCCGCAGCCCGAGCCGCTCGAAGGCGTCGCGCAGGATCAGCCCCACCTCGCAGCACTGGACGAGATCGGCGGGAGCGCCGGGATCGAGATCGAACACCACGCTGTCGGGGCGGTCGAGGTCGCGATGGCGGTGCAGGGGGACGTGCAACTCCAGATCCGCCAGGTTCGCCGCCCAGGCCAGCGTGGCCGCGTCCTGCACCAGGACGAACAGCATCTCGCGCTCGTTGTGTTCGCTCCACACCGCCGCAGTCTTCACCCACGGCGGCCGGTGCGAAGGCGCGTTCTTCTCATAGAAGTACGGCGCGTCGACGCCATCGGGATAGCGCTTGAGCGTGAGCGGCCGGTCGCGCAGGTGCGGCAGCAGGGCGGGCGCCGCGCGCAGGTAGTAGTCGATCACCTGCGCCTTGGTGAAGCCGGCCTTGGGATAGAGGACCTTGTCGAGGTTCGAGAGGGTGAGGCGCTTGCCGCGGAGGACCACCTCCTGCGAGGCGGAGCTCATCCACTCTTCCGCTTGCGGGAATGCGACGCCTTGCCCGGCTTGTGGGCCCGCGCGGTGCGCGCGGCGGCGCGGTGGTGCGGCGGCGGCTGGTGGCGGATCTCGCCGCGGTCGCGCAGCTCGCCCGACTTCGCTGCGGCGAGGCTCTTCTGCAGGGCGTCCATGAGGTTGACCACCTTGCCGCGCGGCTCGTGCGCGGGCTCCTCCGCGACGATCTCCTCGCCCTCCGCCTTGCGCTCGAGCAGCGCCAGCACCTGCTCGCGGTAGTCGTCCTTGTACTTCTTCGGATCGAAGTCCGACTGCAAGGAGCCGATCAGCTGCTCCGCCATCTTCAGCTCGCGCTCGCCGGGCTTGCTGTGCGAATCCGGCAACCCGTCCAGCTCGTCCTGCGCGACGATCTCGTCGGCGTGGAGCATGGTGGAGATGGCCAGCGCCTTGCCCATCGGCCGCACCGCCGCGAGGTATTGGCGTGTGCGCAGGACGAACCGCGCCACGCCCACCTTGCCGGCGCGCTTCATCGCCTCGGCGAGAAGCGCGTACGGCTTGGACGCGCCCTTGTCCGGCACCAGGTAGTAGGTGCTCTCGTAGTAGATGGGGTCGATCTGGTCCAGGTCGACGAAGTCCTCGATCTCGATGGCCTTGGTGGCGCGCGGGTTGAACGCCTCCAGCTCCTCGCGCGTCACGCTCACGTAGCGGCCCTTGCTGATCTCGTATCCCTTGACGATGTGCTCCCAGGGCACCTCGTCGCCGTCGATGCTGCAGACGCGCTTCTGGTGGATGCGCCCGCCGTCCTTGTCGTGCAGCATGTGGAAGCGCACTTCCTTCTGGGAAGTGGCGGAGAAGAGCTTCACCGGCACGCTGACCAACCCGAAGCTGATGGACCCGCTCCAGATCGGTCGCGGCATCTACACCACCTCTGCCGCAGCGCCTTGCAGCGAGCCCGGCTGCAGGCCGCGCTCGGCGGCGCCTTCCGCCAATGCTGCGCCGCTGCGCGGCTCCGCCCGCCCGCCGGCGAAGCCGTCGGGCTCCACCAATGCTGCGCCGCTGTGCGGCTCCGCCCGCCCGCCGGCGAAGCCGTCGGGCTCCACCAATGCTGCGCCGCTGCGCGGCTCCGCCCGCCCGCCGGCGAAGCCGTCGGGCTCCACGGGCTCGGCGGCGTCCACGCCGAAATAGCGGAAGAGGCGCTCCTGGTGCTGCCGCAGGCCGCGCAGCTTGATCTGCTTGTCCGCCGACTGCACGGCGTTGGCCATCACCGCGATTCCGTAATCGACGAACTCGCCCACCTGCGCGAAGTCCACGACCACACGGCTGAGCGGCTCGCGCTCGAGCCGGCCGGAGAGTTCCCAGGCGCAGGCGCCCTCGAACTTGCCGGAGATTCTGTACAAGGCGGTGCTGCCGACCACTTCGCGCTCCAGGGTGCAACCGGGCATGGAAGTCTCCACTTCATCTGTGCATCAAAGGGGTAGCCGGCAATGCATGGGCACGGGAAGCCGGGGAAGCAAGCGGGCGAGCGCTTTTCGACAGGCCGCCCTATCGTCCGCTTTCGTGCAATCAGGCCGGCGACTTCCGGAAGCGCGCCCAGAGAGCACGCTTGTGCGTGCGCGCGGCGGCCTCGGCGCTCTTGGCGGCTCCTGGGGCGGCGACGCTCGGGCGCTCCACCAGGGGCGGCGGCGCCTCTCCCGGGACGCGCGCGCCGACCGCCTTGCCCTCGGGCGATTCGTGCTCGAGCAGCGCATTGATCTCGCCGCCGAGGACGAAGACGAACCCGCTGATGTAGAACCAGGTCATGAGCACGATCACGCCGCCGATCGCTCCGTACGTCTTGTCGTAGCTGCCGAAGTTCTCCGCGTACACGGAGAAGCCCCAGGCGAGCAGGAGCCAGAGCAGGGTGCCGATGACCGAGCCGGGGGTGATGAACCGCCACTGTTGCTTCACGTCGGGCAGGAAATAGTAGAGCAGCGCCAGCACCAGCATGATCCCGACCGAGGTGACCGGCCAGCGCAGCCACCCCCAGAGCAGCGGCCAGAACTGATCGACGTGCATCTTCGCCGCGAGCCAGGCGCCCGCGCCGGTGCCCAGCGTGATGCCGACGACGGCCAGGAGCATCAGCGCGGAGGTGGCGACGGTGACCACGATGGCGATGAGCTGCACCTTCCACCACGGCCGCGACTCCTTGACGTCGTAGGAGAGGTTCAGCGACGCCCGCAGCGCGTCCACTCCCCGCGACGCGCTCCAGAGCGAGAGCGCGAGGCCCAGGGTGAGGAAGTGGGGCCGCTGCTGCGTGGTCAGGGTCATGAGCTGGCCGCGGACGAGCTTCATCGCCTGGTCCGGCACGAAGGGGTCGATGCGGGCGAGCAGGCCTTCGAGCGCGCCGTGCAGCGGCAGATACGCGGCGAGCGTCACCAGGAAGAAGAGGAAGGGGAAGAGCGCGAAGACGAAATAGTAGGAGAGCTGGGCCGCACGGCCGCCGGCATCGTTGTCGCCGATGCGCTTGAACAGCTTCTTCAGGAACTGCCACGGCGACATGTGCGGCAGGAAAGCCATCGCGGAAAAGCTAAGTCGCGGCCGCCGCCGGTGCCGGCCTGCCGCACGCCCGGCCGTCAGTGGATCGGCGCCAGCGCCCCGACCAGCGCGCCGAAGACGATGTGCGAGAGCACCACCACCACCGGCGTGCTCACGCCGTAGTGCAGCGCGAAGGGACCCGGCGGCTCGAGCTGGCGAAGCTGGGTGGGGCCCTGGTGCAGGCTCGCCATGCGCGGATGGATGGAGGGCAACAGCGGCATCACCACCAGCAGCACGATGGCCGAGTGCACGAGGCCGATGAAGGCGCCGCGAAGCACGCCCCCTTCGCCGAGCGCGTTGAAGATGGCCACGTAGAGGAGCGCGAAGAGCTGGCCGTTGACCAGATGGGTGAAGAACCCCACCACCTTGGCGCGGTCGCGGCTCTTGGTGACGGCCGCGCCGAGCAGGTAGGGCACGCTCATGCGGGTGAGGTTGAGCTGCTGCGCCCCCGCCTCGAGGCTCGTGAGCACGAGGGTTCCGGCAAATCCCGCAAGCAGCGAGCCCGACCAGTTCACACCACCGCCTCGCGGCCCTGCGCGCGGGCGGGCTCCCGGGCGCGCTTCTGCAGCGAGAGCGCGGCGTTGATCAGCCCCACGTGGGTATACGCCTGCGGGAAGTTGCCGCGCGCCTCCAGCGTGCCGGGGTCGATCTCCTCCGCGTACAGGCCCACGTCGTTGGCATACCCGAGCAGCGTCTCGAACCGATCGCTCGCTTCCTGAAGCGTGCCGCCGCCCAGCGCCTGGTACTCCGCCGCCCAGAAGCTGCAGATCCCGAACGCTCCTTCGCCCTCGGTGAGCGGTCCGTGGTAGCGGAGGAACAGCGCGGGCCGCACCTCCAGCCGCTCGCGCACGCGCCGCCAGGTGCCGAGCATGCGCGGCGCGTCGGCGCGGCAGTACCCGTACCAGGGCAGGAGCAGAAGGCTCGCGTCCACGTCCGCGCCCGCCAGCGTGCGCGTGTAGGTCTGGAGCTGCTCGCTGAAGCCCAGCGTTTCCACCTCCGCGCGGATGGCGTCGCGCGCCCTGGCGAACTCGGAGACGGGCGCCTTGTCGAGGTGCCCGCCGTCGTGCAGCTCGCAGAGCCGGTGCAGCGCCGACCAGCAGAGCACCCGCGAATGGGTGAACTGGCGCCCGATCCCGCGGACCTCCCAGATGCCCTCGTCGGGCTCGGTCCAGTCGCGCGCCACCTCGCGGCCGAAGCCGCAGAGCATCTTCGACATGGAGCGGTCGAGCTCGCCTCCGCTGCGCACGAAATGGGCGGCCGCCTCGATCACCTCGCCGTAGGTGTCGAGCTGCACCTGGCCGGCGGCGGCGTTGCCCACCCGCACCGGCCGCGCGCCCCCGTGCCCGCGCAGGTGCGAAAGCTCGATCTCCGGGCCGGGCTTGCGGCCGTAGAGATCGTAGAGCACGTGGAGCCTGGGCAGGCTCAGCGTGGTGGCGCTGAGCAGCCAGCTCATGAAGGTGGTGGCCTCGTCGGGGTGGCCAAGGCCGTAGAGCGCGCGGGCGGTGAGCGCCGCGTCGCGCAGCCAGCAGAAGCGGTAGTCCCAGTTCAACGCGCCGCCCTTTCGCTCGGGCAGCGAGGTGGTGGGGGCGGCGACCACCGCGCCCGAAGGCGCGTACTGGAGCAGCTTGAGCACCAGCGCGCTGCGCACCACCATGTCGCGCGCCGGCCCGTCGTAGCGGGTGCGGGCGGCCCACCCTTCCCACAGGCGCAGCGTCTCCTCGAGCGCGCGGCTGCAGTGCGAAGGCGGATATCCGAGCACCGCCGGCCCTTCCACGCTGAAGGCGAGCGCGAAGTGGAGCACGTCGCCCCCGCGCATCCGGACCCTGGAGCGGCCCTCGAGCGGCAGCGGCGCGTCGGTGCAGAGGGTGAGGAGCCCCCCCGGCGCGTCCGCGCGCAGGCAGAGCTTGCCCATCGGGCGCAGCGCCGGCCGCCGGCGCCCGTAGTCGGGGCGCGGATCGAAGACGACCTCCACTTCCACCTCGCCGCGCTCGCAGCGGACGATGCGCTGCAGCTCGTGCTCCGGATGCATCCGCTGCCGCGCGTCGATGGGCGTGAGCACCGGCATGAAGTCGGTGATGCTCAGCTCGCCGCCCGCCGCGTGGAAGGTGGTGCGCAGCACGTTGGTCTGGCCGAGGTAGCGCCTCTCGGCGCGGAATTCGCCCGCCGGCGCGATGGAGAACCGGCCGCCCTGCTCCTCGTCGAGGATGGCGGCGAACAGCGAAGGGCTGTCGAACTGCGGCCAGCAGAGCCAGTCCACCGAGCCGCCCCGCGAGATCAGCGCCGAGGACCTGCAGTCCCCGACGATGGCGTAGTCGCGGATGGCGGCGCTCATGCAGTGGCCCGCGCGCGGCGCTCCTGGATGCGGCCGAGCACCACTCCCTCGTCGAACCAGAGCGCGTGGGCCAGGCGGGCCAGGCTCTCCGGGTCGTGCGCCCAGTTGCCCTCGCGCACCGCGTGCCAGAGCGCGTTCTGCAGGACCCAGAGGTCGAGGTGCATGCCCAGCGCCGTGGAGAGCGAGACCAGCTCCGCCGCGTGCAGCGCCGCCTCGCGCCGGCCCGCCAGCGCCCGGTCGAAGAGGGCGCGCACCGCGGCGAGAAAGGGCCCGCGGACCGCGGCGAGATCGATGCGGGCGCCGAGCCGCTGCGCCACCTGCGAGAGCGCCACCAGCTCGGCCTGGGCCACAGACGGCTCCACTTTGCCCGAGGCGAGCCTTCGCGCCGTCTCCAGCGCGTCGTGGGTGACCGCCACGTCCGCGGCGACCTGCAGCGGACGCGGGACCGGCGAGTCGATCTCGCGCAGGAAGTCGATCAGCCTGCGGTTCGCCTCGTAGATCTGCAGATAGTCGCTCTCGTACCGCGCCATGTTCTCGCGCAACAGGCGCCCTGCCACCTCGCGGCGCTCGTCGAGGAAGAGGTCGCGCAGCGAGTAGTCGCGGCCGGGGAACTCCCGGTCCAGCTCGCGCACCACCTGGGCCAGGGAGAGCTTGTTGAACGCGTCGAAGAGGCGGTCGGCGGTGTCGGTGAAGCGCGCGGCGTCGTAGGGCCGCACGCCGCAGCGGAAGTCGGCGCCGGAGAAGTGGAGCACGCAGGTGGTGAGGTCCACCTGCTCCTGGGTGATGAGGCTGCGCACCTCGATGCGCGCGAGCGAGAGCGCGGCGGTGCCGGCGTCCTCGCGGCGGCGGAAGCTGGTCTGCACCTCGTGACGGAAGATGCGGGCGCGGCGCGGGAAGTCCTCCACCAGGCCGGCGATGGCGTAGTGCGCGGCCACCGTCTCCAGCGGCGCGATGGAGGGCTGCACCTCCTGCTCGTACACCCTGCGCGCGTCGCGCCGCTCGGGAAGGTTGGAGGGCGCCTGCTCCAGCGCCGCCTTGAAGTCCGCCTCCAGCTCCGCGCCGGTGGCCTCGCGGGCGAGCTGCAGCGCGCGCGCCGCGTACTTGAGGATCTGCACCGTCTCCAGGCCGGAGACCTCGGAGAAGAACCAGCCGCAGCTCGTGTACATGAGCATGGCCTGGCGCTCCATCTCGAGCAGCTGCAGCACCTTCACCCTTTCCTGTGGCGAGGGCTCGCGGACGGCGTGCCGGGCCACGAAGGCGGCGGCGTTGCGCCGCTCCGGGTCGAGCACCACCTCGATGAACTCGTCGCGCGCGCGCCAGGGATCGCGCAGGAGCTTCGCCGCCTCGCGATCGTAGAGGCTGGAGAGACGCTCCGAGAGCCCGTCCAGCGCCGCCCGCAGCGGCGCGCGCCAGTGCTGCCTCCAGCCCTGCTGCCCGCCCGCGGAGCAGCCGCAGTCGCCGCGCCAGCGCTCCACTCCGTGCGCGCAGCTCCAGGACGAGCCTTCGTAGATCTCCGCCTCGTGGGTGGGAGGGAACAGCTCCAGCGCCTGGGCCAGATTGACGAGCTGCACGTCCTCGCGCTGCGAGAGCTTGCGGATTGCCGCCGCCAGCACCTCGTCGCCGCCCTTGCGGTGATGGCCGAAGGTTTCGCCATCCACCGCCACCGTCAGCACCTCGTCGTGCGCGCGGACCGCGGAGAAGCCGGCCTCCAGCCTGCGCAGGAGGTCGTCCGCGCTTCCCAGGCCCTCGCCAAAGGCCACCGCGCGCGCGATCGGACCGTCGTAGAAGAACACCGGAAAGAGGGCGCCGGAGGGCAGGCGGACGAAGTAGGGCTGGGCAGGGTCGAAGCGGGCGCCGCTCGCGTCCTCCCACGGCCCGCCGGGCGCCCGGATGCGCCTGCACTGGTAGGGCGAGAGCACGGTGAAGCGGATGCCCTCCGCGTGGATGGCCTCGAGCGTGCGCAGATCGGCCGCGGTCTCCGGCAGCCAGATGCCTTCCGAGGGCCGCCGGAAGCGGTGGCGGAAGTCCGAAAGGCCCCAGCGGATCTGCGTGCGCAGATCGCGGTCGTTGCAGAGCGGGAGGATGGCGTGGTTGTAGGCCTGGGCGATGGCGTTGCCGTGCCCGCGCTCGCGCAGGCTGCGCGCGTCCGCGTCGAGGACGTTGCGGTAGATCTCCGGCGCCTGCCGCTCCAGCCAGGCGAGCAGGGTGGGGCCGAAGTTGAAGGAGAGGTGGACGTAGTTGTTGACGATGTCGCAGATGCGGCCGCTTCCGTTCTTCAGGCGCGCGGCGCCGTTGGGCCCGTAGCACTCCGCGGCGATGCGCTCGTTCCAGTCGTGGAACGGGGCGGCAGAGTCCTGGACCTCCACCTCCTCGATCCAGGGGTTCTCCCGCGGCGGCTGGTAGAAATGACCGTGGAGGCACACCGCTCGCTTCGTCATGGGTGCGAACGTAGACATTTCGCGCCGTGCCGACGAGCGGCGCGGCGGCCGAGCGTTCACTGACCGCAAGTTTGCGCCCGGACCGTACGGTCCTCAACTTCCTTCTCAACCTTTCCGAGGAGGTCCCGGTGGACGCGATCGAGCTGCTCAAGACCCAGCACGACGAGGCGAAGGCGCTGTTCAGGAAGATCGAGAAGGCGGACGAGGGCCAGAAGGGCATGCTCTTCGACGAGCTGGCGGATGCCCTGGCGGTGCACGCGGCCATCGAGGAGAAGCACTTCTACCCGGCGACGAAGAACGCCCGGACCGAGGAGCTCCTGCAGGAGGCGGTGGAGGAGCATCTCTCGGTGAAGAGGATCATCGCCGACCTGCTCGAGCTGGAGCCTTCGGATCCGCAGTTCGACGCGAAGATCTCCGTGCTCGAGGAGCAGGTGGAGCACCACGTCGAGGAAGAGGAGGGCGAGCTCTTCCCCAAGGTGAAGAAGATGCTCTCCGCCGACGAGCTGGAGGACCTGGGCGTGGTGATGGAGGACACCGCCGACGAGCTGAAGTCGGGCGGCGCTCCCCGCGATCAGGTGCCGGCGGAGACCGGCTCCGCCGCGCCGCTGGAGTAAGCTCGCGGGCGCGTGATCGTCGAAACGCCGCAGGGGCTCTATTGCCCGGCCGGCGCGTTCCACCTCGATCCGGTGTTGCCGGTGGAGCGCGCCGTGCTGACGCACGCCCACGGCGACCACGCCCGCGCAGGAAGCGCGGCGTACCTCTGCACGCCCGACTCCGCCGCCCTGCTCCGGCGCAGGCTCGAAGGTGCGCGGCTGGAGGCGCTGCCCTATGGCGAGAGGCGGCGCATCGGCGACGTCACCGTGTCCCTGCATCCCGCCGGGCACATGCTCGGCTCGGCCCAGGTGCGCATCGAGGGCGCAGGCGGCGTCTGGGTGGTCTCCGGCGACTACAAGCGCGACCCGGACCCGACCTGCGCGCCCTTCGAGCCTTTGCGCTGCGACGCCTTCGTCACCGAGGCCACCTACGCGCTGCCGCTCTTCCGCTGGGACGATGCCGCCGCGGTCGCGCGCGAGGTCGTCGCCTGGTGGCAGGGCAACGCGGGCAAGGCGTCGATCCTCTTCTGCTACGCGCTGGGGAAGTCGCAGCGGCTCCTCGGGGAGATCGCGCGCCTGACCGATCGCCCGGTCCGGGTGCACGGCATGATCGAGCCGTTCGCCGAGGTCTACCGCGAGCGCGGCGTGAAGCTCGCCGCGACCGCGCTGCTCGGGGAGGCGCGAGGGCTCGCGGGCGAGCTGGTCTTGGCCCCGCTGAGCGCCCGCGGCACGCCCTGGATGAAGCGCTTCCGCAACTTCGAGCAGGGCTTCGCCTCCGGGCTGATGCGCATCCGCGGCACGCGGCGGAGGCGCGGATTCGACCGCGGCTTCTCCCTCTCCGATCACGCCGACTGGCCGTCGCTCCTGCGCACCATCCGCGAGACCTCCGCGTCGCGGGTCCTCGCCACCCACGGCTACCGCGAGGCGCTGGTGCGCTACCTGAACGAAGGGAACCTCGCCGAGGCGCGGGCCATCGGCGCGTCGCAGGCGCCGGCGGAGGACGACTGATGCGGCGCTTCGCGGAGCTCTACGAGGCGCTCGATTCCACCACCTCCACCAACGCGAAGGTGTCGGCGATGCAGGCCTACTTCGCGGCCGCGCCGCCCGCCGATGCCGCCTGGGCGCTGTTCTTCCTCACCGGCGGCCGCCTCAAGCGGCTGATCGCGCCGCGGCTCCTGGCGCAGTGGGGCTGCGAGCGCGCGCAGGTGCCGGGCTGGCTGTTCGAGGAGTGCTTCGGCGCCGCAGGGGATCTCGCCGAGACCATCGCGCTGCTGCTCGACACGGCGCGGGCGGGGCAGTCCGCGTCCGGCGCCGACCCGGCGCTCGCGCAGCTCATCGAAGGTCGGCTCCTGCCCCTTCGCGAAGCCGACGAGGCCACGAAGCGCGAGGCGGTGCTGGCGCTCTGGGACGGGCTCGGCCGGCGCGAGATCTTCCTGCTCGACAAGCTGCTCACCGGAGAGCTGCGCGTGGGCGTCTCGGGAACCCTCGCCATCCGCGCGCTCTCGCAGCACGCGGGCCTTCCGCCGGCCACCGTGGCGCACCGGCTGATGGGCGCGTGGCAGCCATCCGCAGAGGCGTTCGCCGCGCTCGTGGCGCCGGAAGATTCCGCCGCGGACGAGTCGCGCCCGTATCCGTTCTTCCTCGCCACACAGCTCGAGGAGGAGCCGGAGTCGCTGGGCGAGCGCGCCCTCTGGCTCGCCGAGTGGAAGTGGGACGGCATTCGCGCGCAGGTCGTCCGGCGCGCGGGCGGCGCCTTCCTCTGGTCGCGCGGCGAGGAGCTGATCACCGATCGCTTTCCCGACCTCTCTTCGGTCTGGGCCGCGCTCCCGGAAGGCACCGTGCTGGACGGCGAGGTGCTCGCATTCGCGGAGGGCGCGCCGATGCCCTTTTCCGTCTTGCAGCGGCGCATCGGCAGGCAGAAGCTCTCGCCCGCCATCCTCTCCGAGGCGCCCGCCGCGTTCATGGCCTACGACGTGCTCGAGAGCGGCGGCCGCGACCTGCGGGCGGAGCCGCTGCGCGAGCGCCGCGCTGTACTGGAGAAGCTGGTCCTGGGCCGCAGCGAGCGCCTCGCGCTCTCGCCGGAAGTGACGGCGCCGTCCTGGGCCGCGCTGCGCCAGCTGCGGGAAGAGTCGCGCAGCCGCGGCGTGGAAGGGCTGATGCTCAAGCGCTGGGACTCGCCCTATCGCCACGGCCGCCCGCGCGGCGAGTGGTGGAAGTGGAAGGTGTCGCCCTACTCCATCGACGCCGTCCTCGTCTACGCGCAGCCCGGCCACGGCAGGCGCGCCACGCTCTTCACCGACCTCACCTTCGCGCTCTGGGACGAAGGAGCGCTGGTGCCCGTGGCCAAGGCCTATTCGGGCCTGACCGACGAGGAGATCGATCGCCTCGACCGCTGGATCCGCGAGCACACCCTCGAGCGGTTCGGCCCGGTGCGCGCGGTCGAGCCCGTGCACGTCTTCGAGCTGCACTTCGAAGGCATCGCCGCGAGCACGCGGCACCGCAGCGGGGTGGCGGTGCGCTTTCCGCGCATCTCGCGCTGGCGCACCGACAAGACGGCGCAGCAGGCGGATACGCTCGCCAACCTGCGCGCGCTCGTCGCCGCCCCGGAATGACCGGTTCAGCGCCCCTTCTTGGGAGGCTCGAGGCTGAAGGGAAGCACGCCGGTGTACGCGGAATATCGCGTGACCGGCCGGCCCTGGAACGCGTCCACTCCGCACGCCGCCAGCACCAGCGTCGCCTTTCCGTGGGTGTAGACGTCGGCGAGGACGCAGGCGACCATGCAGGGGCGGTCTCGCGGCGGCGTGCTGTCGCCGGCGAGGCGCGTCGGCTCCTTGTCGTCGTTGCGGTGGACCAGCACCTCGAGCAAGAGCGGCTTGTACGGCTCGCGGCAGCTCGCGTCGCCGGTCTTCGACTTGAGGTCCACGACCGCGAACGGCTTGCCCCTGGCATCGAGCAGCTCGCCCTGGTCGTCGTGCCGGATCTTGCGCGGCGCGGCCCACGACGAGACGTTCAACCTGCGCCGCGTCGACTCGGCGGCGGCCCGCGCCTGCTTCACCGCCTTCTGTTCGGTGTCTTCGGGATCGCCGTTGTCGAAGGTGATCCGCACGGTCGGCACCGCATCGGCGCTCTTGCCGACGTCGGTCACGTGCAGGACGGCCCAGGGATAGCCGTTGCTCTCGCCGACGCCATGGTCGATCCAGGCGACGTACTTGTTGTCGGGAGAAAAGCCCACCACGTCGACTGGATGGGTGGGAGCCGCTGCGAGCAATAGAGCGATCAACATGCGCGGACTTCTACCAGATGAAGCTCGCGGGTGGGCCGGCGTTCAGACCTGCGGGCTGATCGCCGAGCGCACGCCTCAGCTTGCTCCCCGCCGGGTGATGGTCGCCTTCCCGCTCTCCAGCATCCGGCGGATCTCCGCCACGAGCTGATCGGGCAGGCAGGGCTTGGCGAGGAACGAATCGCAACCGGCCTCCCTCGCGCCCCGCGAGTGCCCCGCGAGCGCATGTCCGGTCAGCGCCACCACGGGGATCTGCCGGGTGCGCTCGTCGGCCTTCAGCCGGCGCGTCGCCTCCCAGCCGTCCATCACCGGCAGCGACAGGTCCATGACGATGATGTCCGGCATGCGGTCCTGCGCGGCAGCGATGGCCTCGGCCCCGTTCTTCGCCTCGATCACATCGTACCCGGAGAAGCTCAGGTACTCCGAATACATCTCGCGGTTGTCGGCGAAGTCGTCCACCACGAGGACCAGCGTCCTGCGCATCTCGATGGAGGGGTTCATTTCGCGATGTGTTCCCGGTCGGAGGTCCGTTCCCATACGCAGGAACTTTCTAGACCGGCCGCAGGGGCTTTGAGCAAGCGAAAGCTCGGGGCAATCGGTAAAACGAACAGTGTCGCGGTCCGAAATGCGGGCGCACGGGCCGAATTTCGTGAGTCATTCAGGGACGTTTCAACGTTGGGAAGGGAGCTTCCCACCCTGTTTGAGACTGGACAGTCATTACGCGAATTCACGTCCGCAACGCGACAGGGTGCGACCGAATGTGTTTGCGCGACGGCCCGCGCGGCGGCAAGGTGCGCCTCCATGCGGCAGGCAGAAGAGAAGCTGCGGGTGCTCCTCGTCGAGGACGATCACGATCTCGCCGAGGTCACGCAGGTGGCGCTCGAGTTCGAGGGGTTCGAGGTGACCGTCGCGCACGACGGGCGCGAAGGGCTCGAGAAGGCCGGCCGGCTGCGTCCCGACGTGATCATCACCGACCTGATCATGCCGGTGCTGGACGGGTTGCAGATGATCGAGCGCCTGCGCAGCGAGCCCGAGCCGCGTTCGCCGGTGATCGCCGTCTCGGCGGTGGGCAGCCGGCTGCGCGCCGCGCGCGAGATGGGCGCGGTGGATGCGCTGGTCAAGCCGGTGCACCCGCGCGAGCTGGCGGACTGCGCGCGAAAGGCGTGGCGGGGAGCGCACGCTCCTTGATCGTCGGGTACCAGCGCTGGGACGATCTGCTCTTCCTCCATTGGCGGGTGCCCGGCCCGGTGCTGCGCCCCCGCGTCCACCCGCGCCTCTCCCTGGACGAGCACGGCGGGAGCGCCTGGGTGTCGATGACGCCGTTCACGCTGCGCGGCGGCAGGCTGCGCGGGTTTCCGCCGCTGCCCGACTTCCACGAGCTGAACTTCCGCACCTACGTCACGCATCCCGCGCACGGGCCGGGGATCTGGTTCTTCAGCCTCGATGCGGCGAGCGCGGCGGCAGTGGCGGCGGCGCGCCTCTCCGTGCGGTTGCCGTATTTCCTCGCGCGGATGGACCGGGCGGAGGGCTGGTATCGCAGCGAGCGCGCCTATCCGCAGGCGCGCTTCGAAGTCCGCTATACCGTCGGGGCCGGGCTGGGGCGGGCCGCCGCCGGCTCGGTGGAGGAATTCCTCGCGGAGCGATACGCCCTCTATGCGCGCGCGGCCGGTCCCTTGCTCTGGCGCGGGCCGGTGCGGCATCCCTCGTGGATCCTCCACCAGGCTCAGGCCAGCGACCTGCAGGAATCGCTCTCCAGGGCAGCCGGCCTGCCGCCGCTCGGCCGCCCGGACCTTTGCCAATGGAGCCCCGGCGTCACGGTGGAGTTCGAGCAATTCCGACCTGTGTAAGGGTTGCGGATGGCAGCACGGCTGTCATGTTCAAGGAGTGAGCGAGGCGCCGCGCGAAAGCTGGTTCAGAAGGTTCTCCTGCGCCGTGGCGTCGGCCGTCGGCACGCACCACGCCTTTCTCATCGCGCTCGCGGTGGTGGCGG
>DATDMU010000136.1:0-3196 GCA_036518615.1 Myxococcales bacterium | reverse complement strand
CGGCGCCTTCGTCGAGATCTTTCCAGGAACGGATGGGCTCGTGCACATCTCCGACCTCGCGAATTCGCGAGTGAAGAAGGTGGAGGACGTGCTCAAGGAGGGCGACGAGGTGCTGGTGAAGGTCGTCTCGGTGGACCGCTCGGGCAAGATCCGGCTCTCGCGCAAGGAAGCGCTGGCCGATCAGGGCGGAGACGGCAAGCAGCACGCCGCCGCGCCCAAGGCCTAGCTCCAGAGGGCGCCGCGCGCGCGGCGCCCGGCCTACTTGCCCTCGCGGGCCTTCTTCTCCCGCACCAGCACGTCCACCACCGAGGGATCGGCGAGGGTGGACGTGTCGCCCAGCGTGTCGAACTCGTCGGCGGCGATCTTGCGCAGGATGCGGCGCATGATCTTGCCCGAGCGCGTCTTGGGCAGGCCCGGCGCCCAGTGGATGACGTCCGGCTGCGCGAGCGGGCCGATGCCCTTGCGCACGTGCTGCACCAGCTCGGTGCGAAGGGAGTCGCTCGGATCGGTGCCCTGCTTCAACGTCACGTAGGCGTAGATGCCCTGCCCCTTGATGTCGTGGGGGAAGCCCACCACCGCCGCCTCCGCCACGGCATGGTGCGACACCAGCGCGCTCTCCACCTCGGCGGTGCCGAGCCGGTGCCCGCTCACGTTGATGACGTCGTCCACCCGGCCGGTGATCCAGTAGTAGCCGTCCTCGTCGCGGCGGCAGCCGTCGCCGGTGAAGTACTTGCCGGGGAAGGTGGTGAAGTAGGTCTTGCGGAAGCGGTCCGGGTCGCCGAAGACGGTGCGCATGATGCCCGGCCAGGGCCTGTCGATGCAGAGGTTGCCGGTGCAGGCGCCCTCCAGCACCTTGCCCTGGTCGTCCACCACCACCGGCTCCACTCCGAAGAAGGGCAGCGTGGCCGAGCCGGGCTTCTGGTCGATGGCGCCGGGCAACGGCGTGATCAGGATGCCCCCCGTCTCGGTCTGCCACCAGGTGTCCACGATGGGGCAGCGGCCGTCGCCCACCACCTTGTGGTACCAGAGCCAGACCTCGGGGTTGATCGGCTCGCCCACGGTGCCGAGCAGGCGCAGGCTCTTGCGGCTGCGCTTCTTCACCGGCTCCTCGCCCTCGCGCGCGATGGCGCGGATGGCGGTGGGCGCGGTGTAGAGGATGGTCACCCCGTACTTGTCCACCACGTCCCAGAAGCGGCCCCAGTCCGGGTATTGCGGAACGCCCTCGAACATCACGCTGGTCGCGCCGTTGGCGAGCGGCCCGTAGACGACGTAGCTGTGGCCGGTGACCCAGCCGCAGTCGGCGGTGCACCAGAACGTGTCGTCCTCGCGCAGGTCGAAGATCAGCTCGTGGGTGAGCGAGGTGTAGACCATGTAGCCGGCGGTGGTGTGGAGCACGCCCTTGGGCTTTCCGGTGGACCCGCTGGTGTAGAGGATGAAGAGCGGGTCCTCCGCGTCCATCTGCTCGGGCTCGCACTCCATCGAAAGGCCCCGGACCACGTCGTGCCAGTAGCGGTCGCGGCCCTCGACCATGGGGACGTCCTTGCCGGTGCGCTTGAGCACCACCACCGTCTTCACCCCGGGGCACTCCTTGAGCGCCTCGTCGGTGGTCTGCTTGAGCGGCACGATGCGGCCGCCGCGATATCCGCCGTCTGCGGTGATGACGATGTCGCTCTTGCAGTCCTGGATGCGGTTCTTCAGCGACTCGGCGGAGAAGCCGCCGAAGACGACGCTGTGGATGGCGCCGATGCGCGCGCAGGCGAGCATGGAGATGGCGAGCTCGGGCACCATGGGCAGGTAGATGGTGACGCGGTCGCCCTTCTTGACGCCCAGCTTCTTGAGCGCGTTGGCGAACTTGCAGGTCTCGCGGTAGACGTCGAAATAGGTGAGCGTGCGCGACTCGTCCGGCGAGTCGCCTTCCCAGACCAGCGCGGCCTTGTTCCGCCGCGGGCCGCTCAGGTGGCGGTCCAGGCAGTTGACCGAGGCGTTGAGCTTGCCGCCCGAGAACCACTCGATCTTCGCCGTCTTGAAGTCCCAGTTGGAGACGGTGTTCCACTTCTTCGACCAGGTGATGCGCTCGGCCTGTTCCGCCCAGAACTTGTCGGGGTCGCTGATGGAACGATCGTAGAGCGCGCGGTACTTCTCCATGCTGCCGATGCGCGCCTGCTTCGCAAACTGCGCCGGGACCTTGACGATGCGCTCGCCGCCGTTGTCAGCCATGCACAGCCCTCCTCGTTCGCGGGGCCACGTACTTTACCGATCTGGACGGAAGTGGGCCAGATCCCCGGGTCGATTCGTCGCGGGCGGAAGGCGCGGCGGCCTGCCTCATGGCCGCGTTGTAGGATGCGCCACCCATGCCCGCGCGCATCGACGTCATTCGCGTCTCGCCGCCTCGAGGCGATCCGCTCCCCTTGCCTTCCTACGCCACGCCCGGCGCGGCCGGCCTCGACTTGCGCGCGGACGCGGCGGTCACCCTGGCGCCCGGCGAGCGCGCCCTGGTGCCGACCGGCATCGCGGTGGCCATCCCGGAAGGATTCGAGGGCCAGGTGCGCCCGCGCTCCGGGCTGGCCCTGCGCGACGGCGTGACCTGCCTGAACAGCCCCGGTACCATCGACAGCGATTACCGCGGCGAGGTGGGGGTCATCCTCGCCAACCTGGGGCAGAAGGCGGTGACGCTGCAGCGGGGCGACCGCATCGCGCAGCTGGTGATTGCGCCGGTGGAGCGCGCCGATCTGGCGGAATCGGCGGCGCTGCCCGCCACCGGCCGCGGCGCGGGCGGGTTCGGCCACACCGGCCGCGGCTGACCGGGGGGCGGGACGAGCCGCGGCGTGCGCCGGGGCGTGGATCACCCCTCGGATCAGGCTCGCGAGGCCATGCTCCACGGCTCGGGCCCGAAGGCGTCATCCGCCAACCGCCGCAGCCCCGCCGGCCCCAGAAAATAAGAAAAAAAAATTCTTTTTGGAGCGTTCCGGATGGGGGGGGCCGGAATCGGACTGTCGATTCGATACCGTGGCGCACGGCCTCCGCTCTGCAGGTCATCCGGCACGCGGCTCGCATCGGGACCACCGTCGATCGGGATCCATAGTAGGAGTCGGGCCGTGTCGACCGTTGCCGACGTCGTCGAAGGGCGTGCGCCGCGAAGGGCACCCGGCCCGCGCGGGCACTTGCTGCTCGGCAGCCTGCCCGCGGTGCGGCGCGA
>DATDMU010000135.1:0-14359 GCA_036518615.1 Myxococcales bacterium | reverse complement strand
CCCGAGGACATGGACGAGTGGAAGGGCGTCTTCGCGCAGGGCGAGAAGCCGTCGTCTCTGGCCGAGACCATCAAGGGCGCCGACGTGGTGGTGGGGCTCTCGGCCAAGGGCGTCATCTCCAAGCAGATGGTGGCCACGCTGGCGGACAATCCCATCCTCTTCGCGCTGGCGAATCCCTCGCCGGAGATCACGCCCGAGGAAGCGAACGAAGTGCGCAGCGACATCATCATGGCCACCGGGCGCAGCGATTATCCCAACCAGGTGAACAACGTCCTCGGCTTCCCCGGCATCTTCCGCGGCGCCCTCGACGTGCGCGCCAAGGCGATCAACGACGACATGAAGCTCGCCGCCTCGCACGCGCTGGCGGAGCTGGCACGGCAGGACGTGCCCGAGAGCGTCAGCGCCGCGTACGGCGGGCAGACCTTCCACTTCGGCCGCGAATACATCATCCCCAAGCCGTTCGATCCGCGCGTGCTCGTGGCAGTTGCGCCTGCCGTGGCCAGGGCCGCCATCGAGTCCGGCGTGGCGCGGGTGACGCTGGACCATGACACCTACGTGGATGCGTTGCGGCGCCGGCAGGGGCGCACCTACGAGGTGATGAGCGTGGTGGTCTCGCGCGCGCGAAGGCGCATGACGCGCATCGCCTTCCCCGAAGGCAACCACCCGCGCATCCTGCGGGCGGCCCAGCAGCTGGTGGAGGAGCGCATCTGCATTCCCGTGCTCCTCGGCGATCCGGAGGAGATCCGCGTGCAGGCAGAGGACGCGCACCTCGGCGCCATCGACGATCTGGAGATCGTGAACCCGCTCACCAGCGACCGGTATCACCAGTATGCCCAGCGCTTCTACGAGCTGCGCCAGCGCGCCGGCGTCTCCTGGGCCGAGGCGCTCTACCGCATGCGCCAGCGCAACACCTTCGCGGCGATGATGCTGCTCGAGGGCGTGGTGGACGGCCTCGTCACCGGCCTGACCCGCACCTATCCCGAGGCCATCCGCCCCTCGCTGGAGATCGTCCGCGCGCAGGAAGGGCGGCGCGCCTCGGGCACGTACATCGTGGCCTTCAAGGATTCCCTGAAGCTCTTCGCCGACTGCACGGTCAACGCGGACCCCAATGCCGAGGAGCTGGCGGACATCGCCATCTCCACCGCCGAGCTGGCCCGCGCCTTCGAGCTGAAGCCGCGCATCGCCATGCTCTCGTACTCCAACTTCGGCACCGGCCGCGGCGGCTCGCCGGCCAAGGTGCGCCGGGCGGTGGAGCTGGTGCGGGCGCGCCGGCCGGACCTGGAGGTGGACGGCGAGATGCAGGTGGACCCGGCGGTGGTGAGCAGCGTCCGCGAGGGGGAGTTCCCCTTCATGCGCCTGACCGGCGACGCCAACGTGCTCATCTTCCCCGACCTGAACAGCGGGAACATCGGCTACAAGCTGCTCTGGCGGCTGGGCGGCGCCGAGGTGATCGGGCCGGTGCTGATGGGGATGGCGAAGCCGGTCAACGTGCTGCAGCAGGGCGCGTCGGTGCAGGATGTGGTGAACCTGGCGGCGATGACGGCGGTGAGGGCGCAGGGGGAGCTGACGTATTGAGCAGCGGCGATCGATGCTGGTCCTTGGTGACGGCCAGCCTCGGGGATCCTCCGCGGCGCGACCTCGCGGAGATTCCGGCAGAGCGGTAGCGGACGAGGCGTCGAACCGGGCGCAGGAGAGAGCCGGTCCGGCGAGGGCGCCTCTTGCCGCCGGGCGCCCGCGCCGCGTCGGTCAGGCGACGCGAAGCCCGCCGTCGACGCCCAGCTCCTGTCCGCTCACGTAGCTGGAATCGTCGCTGGCGAGGAAGAGCGCCGTCCTCGCCACCTCTTCCGCGGACCCGAACCGCTGCAGCGGCACGCTGGCTGCCATCTCGGCCTGGAATCCTTGCAGCGCCGGAGCGGGCAGGCCCAGCTTCCCGTAGATCGGCGTGGTGATCGGACCGGGGCTGACCGCGTTGACGCGGATGCCTCTCGCTGCGAGCTCGCGTGCCGCCACGCGGGACAACGCCCCGAGCGCGGCCTTGCTGGCCGCGTACGCCGCAGTGGAGGGCATTCCCCTCTCCGTCACGATGCTGGTGTTGACGATTACGGAGGCGCCTTTCCCGAGCAGCGGGAGCGCCTGCCGCAAGAGCAGGAACGGGCCGAGATAGTTCACCTGGACCTGCTCCTCGATCACCTCGTCGGGGGTGTCCGCGATGGGCGCGAACTTCGCGATGCCGGCGTTGAGGAAGAGCACGTCGATGCGGCCGTGCCTCCCCCGGATGTGCTCGACCAGCTCGCGGATCCGCGACTTGTCCGCGGCATCCGATGCGATCACCTCGACTGCGCCGCGCAGCTCGCTGCGGGCCGCCGCGAGGGTCTCCTGGTTCCTGCCGGTGACGACGACGCTCGCGCCCTCGGCGGCGAACAGCCTCGCCGTGGCGAGGCCGATTCCGGTGGTGCCGCCGGTGACGACGGCGATCTTTCCTGTGAGCTTGCCCATGGTCGTTCTCCGTTCCGGCCAGATGGCCGCGACCGGCGTGAAAGGGCCGGCGACCGCTTCGGATGCCGGACGCACGAAATGGACTCTTCAGTCCAGAATCAGGACGAAGCCGCGTCGACGGCCCGCAGCGCAGCCCGGGCGATGTCCGGGAGGGCCGGAGAAGCGGGATCGGCGCGCGCGACGATGCGCAACGCCTGCAGCGAGCCCATCAGGAACCGCGCGAGCTGCTCGACGCGCCTTGCAGACAGATCCAGCTCACCAGCCCGGACGCCGCGCCGCAGGGCGTCCGCGAACACGCGTTCCTGCCGGGCCAGCGTGGATGCGGCGAGCCGGGCCACTTCGGGATCGCGCGCGCCGATCTCGGCCGCGGAGTTGAGCAGGAAACATCCCCGGCGGAGCTCGTTCTCCGGCAGCGCCACGGTCCGTTCGAACAGCGCGCGGATGGCCTGGCGCACGGGACCGGTCGCCAGCGCCGCAGCCAGGCTACCCACCCCCGCGTCGGCGAAGCGGCGCAGGCAGCGCAAGAAGAGCGCGCGCTTGTCGCCGAACGCGTTGTACAGGCTCTGCCGGCCAAGGCCGGTGGCCGAGAGGAGGTCCGGCAGCGACGTCGCCTCGTACCCGCGGCCCCAGAACGCATCGAGCGCGGCGTCGATGGCGAGCTCCGGATCGAATTCGCGCGGACGGGCCACCGCGAGCAGGATACTGTTTCTGACCGAGAAGTCAAGAACGTCCGCGAATCCCGGCAGGGCGGCGGCGCTCTCATTGCCGGAGGTCGAGATGAGCGCTTCGTTCTACGATCTGGCATTCACGCCATCCGTGCTGGCGGAGCAGCAGCGCCACGGCAGCCGCGATGCGTACCGCCGCGCCCGGGACGCGGCGCCAGACGAGGCAGGCCTCGGTGCCGACGAGCGCGCGTTCATCGAGGCGCGCGACCACTTCTACCTCGCGACCGTGTCCGAGGCCGGATGGCCATACGTCCAGCACCGCGGTGGCCCGCCCGGTTTCATCAGCGCGCTGGACGCCCGGACGTTGGCGTTCGTCGAGCTGATCGGCAACCGGCAGTACGTGACCGCGGGCAACACGTCACGCAATCCGCGATGTGCGCTCCTTTTCATGGATTATGCCGCGCAGCAGCGGCTCAAAGTGATGGCGACGCTGCGGCACGAGCCGCTCGAGGCTCGTCCGGCCCTGGCGGCGAGTCTCTTGCGCGGCCTCCCGGTCAAGCGCGCCGAGGCGCTCGCGGTGCTCGAGGTGGCGGCATTCGACTGGAATTGCGCCAAGGGGATTACTCCCCGGTATACCGCCGACGAGGTCGAGCGTGCGGTCGAGCCGCTGCGGGCGAGGATCCGGGAACTGGAGGCGAAACGCCGCTGAGCGCGGGTCGCGAGAACGCAGACCCCGGCGCGAACGATCTGCGGATCACGGGCGAGCGGCAGATCGTCTCCGCGCCAGCACGTTCTGGCAGCGGTTACCCTGAGCGAGCGCGGTGGCGAGCGGTCGCCTGTTGCCTGCCGGCCCGGTCATACGAACGTTGGCTTCTCGGGGCGCTCATGCGAGGCATCTTCGCTGCGGCAGCGGCGGCATTGTTGACGTCGTGTGGCGCGACTTCGAACCAACCCGCGCCTGCCAGAACTGCGCCGCAGGCCAGTGGTGGCGCTCCGGCAGAGCCTCAGCCCGACGGCGCATCTTCGCCCGCCCCGGAGATCCTGACCGCGGGCGAGAATGCGGCTGCTCTCGCAATCGACGCGGACAACGTCTACTGGCTGAACATCCGGAAGGTCCCGCCCCTGCCAGGCAACATGACGTACCAGTTCGTGGACGTGCGAAAGATGCCGAAGTCGGGCGGAGCCCCGTCGACGCTCGCACAGACGGCATCGATGTTCGCGGTGAACATCGTCGCTCCGGGCAATGGAGTCGTGGTCTGGTCCGCCGCCGCATGCGCGCTGCCTTGCGATTATCCCGGCGCCGGCCGCGAGCAGGCGGTCTACACGCTCGATCCCGCTGCGCCGCACGGTTATCGCATGATCGCCGGCGCTCCCGGGGGAAGCCAGGTCGCCGCAAGCGCGACGACGGTCTTCTCACGGCGCCTGAACGGCGTCACCGGGAAATGGGACATGAGCGCTTGCGCGATCGATGGTTCCGGTTGCACCGCGATCATGTCGGAGGCGAGTCCGGCAGCGGCGCTGTACGCCGACGGCGGCAGGTTCTTCTGGATTCGCGAAGGCCCCGAAGGCGCGCAGTTGTTCTGGAACCAGGCCGTCGCTCCCTATGTCCCTGGCGGCTCCATGCCGTTCGTTCCCTCGGCGGTCGCCCTCCGCGTCGACGGAGATGCCATCGCGGTGCGATCCGGGCCGGAGATCTGGACCGGGACGCTGGGCGGAACGATGACGCGCGTCAAGACTGCGGCCTGGGGGGGCGACATCGACATCTCGCACGGGCGCATCTACTGGAACCAGGTCCCGTTCGGCCAGTTCGAGGGTTGCCTCGGCACCGCGAGACTCGATGGAACCGACGCGAGGTGCCTGGAGCAGGGCCAGCATCTTGATGGAACCGTCCGCGTCGACGAGAACTACGTCTGGTTCATCCGCGACGGCCAGGTTGCCCGGTTCCTCCGGTAACGAGCCATTCGTGCCCGCGGGCGCGCAAGCGATCCGTGTACATTGGGTTGGTGCAAGCGATCGGCAAGATGCTCGTCCTGGTCGGACTGGCGCTCTGCGCGGCCGGCGCGGTGCTCTGGCTCTTCCCCGGCAGACTGCGGTGGTTGGGACGGCTGCCAGGCGACATTCGCATCGGGGATTCCTTCTCCTTTCCGATCGTCACCTGCCTCGTGCTGTCGCTGGTCCTCACCGTCCTCGTGAACGTGCTGCTGCGCCTCTTGCGCTGACCGCCGTTTCCCCGCTTCACTTCGCCAGGACGACGTGGGTGGCGTGGTCGCTGGCGGAGTGCTCCGTGCACCTGTAGCCGAGCCTCACGGTGTCGATGCCGGCGAGGAGGTGCTCGCCGCGGCCGAGGAGCACCGGGGCGATCGCGAGGTGGATCTCGTCGATCAGCCCGGCTTCGAGATACTGGCGAATGGTTGCGACGCCGCCGCCGAGCCGGACGTCCCTGCCCCGGGCCGCCTCTTTGGCGCGTTCCAGCGCGGCATGGATGCCGTCGGTCACGAAGTGAAATGTGGTCCCGCCCTCCATCTCGAGCGGCGCGCGGGCATGGTGCGTGAGCACGAAGACGGGGACGTGATAGGGCGGGTTGTCGCCCCACCATCCTTTCCAGCTGCCGTCGGTCCAGGGGCCTCGCACCGGCCCGAACATGTTGCGGCCCAGGATCCAGGCGCCGAGGTTGGCGAAGCCGCGCGCCGCGAAGTCGTCGTCGGCGCCTTCCCTGGCGGCATGACCGGCGGTCAGCTCTCCGGCGAAATCGGCGGACATCTTCTGGAACGTCTTCGTGCCGAAGACCCACTTGTGCAGCGCCATGCCGCCGACGCCCATCGGGTTGTCCAGGCTCTGGTCAGGTCCGGCGCCATAGCCGTCGATGGAGATCCCAAACGCATTGACGCGAAGCCTCGACATGATGTGACTCCTCTATGGCTCGATCCAGCCCGCTTCCGCGATCGACTGTAGAACACCTCGGTGGAGGCGCGATATGCGAACCTGTCGGCGGATGGAGCTCTTCGCCATGCGGCGGAAGCCGTCGCAGGCGCCGGCCAGCGGCCGCCAAGCACGCGCGGGGTCGCACCACGGCTCGCGGGCGAGCGGCGGATGGTCTACGCGCCAGCAGCGGAGCGTGAGGCGTGTCGCGGCGGGAGATTTCCTCATCGTTCGCGCGTTCGCGCCGAGCGCGACACCTCTATAATGGCCCCATTCGCGCGTTGCTTTGCCTGGAAAGAATCGCATATTGTTCGCGGCCGGAGGATCTCATCTTGTTCGGGCAATTTCGATTCTCGCGGCGGCTGTGCGCCGCGATGGTGGTTTCCCTGCCGGTCGCGGCCGCTGCGGCTCCCACCTATCCCGTCAGCGCGCGGCTTCAGCTCGCGCCCAAAGACCTTCAACACTGCCTGGTCGTTCCGGGCGATCCTCCCGACTGCGCAGTGGTGGAGATCGTCCGCACCGCCTTCGCCGGGACGGTTTCGCGGATGTTCCGGCAGACCGATCCGCCCGACCTCGACCTGGTCCTGGAGGTGCGCTCGGTCGAGATCGCGCAGACGGGGGCCCTCCAACTCGAACTGAGGGTTCGCGTCTCCGTGGTGGCGCCCGGAGGCCGCCCGATTGACCAGATCGACTCCTCCGCGTTGGTGTCGCTCCTCGCGGTGGAGAAGGCTCCCATCGCGTTCGCCCTGCGCGAGGCCGCCCGCCAAGCCGCCCTCGACTTCGAGAGCAACTACCGGGAGGATACGAAAATCGCCAACTTCCTGGTCGGCGCCGACGTCGCGCCGGCCCCCGCGGTGGCGGCCGAATGGCGCAGCGATCGGTTGATCACCCTCGGCGCGGGCGGCGGGATCGCGCTGAACGGCGACAACCCCTCCGCGATGGTGCCGGCGCTGAGCGTGGGCGCATCATGGCGGTGGCTCTTCGCGCAGGTGAGTTATTCGCACTCCTCTACGGACTTCCTCGGCGCCAGCGCAGCGGCTCCGACCTCGGCCGGTGCGGACATGTCCACGAGCGATGCAGGTGTCGAGCTCGGAGGCGTCTACCGCATCGTCCAGTCGGTCGAGTTGCGGGTCGCCCCAGGGCTCCATCTCTTGAGCGGCGACGCAACGCTGGGGGGCGACTCGCAGAGCTACAGCAAAGTGGTGCCCGCCCTCTACGGCTCGATCACCAAGGCGTTCCTTCCCGTCGCCACCGGGCCGCGCGTGGTCGCCGGCCTCGAGGCGCGCGGCTATTTCTTCAGCTCGGTGGCGTTGCCGGCGTTCTCTCGCAGCGCCGTTCCGGTAGCCAAGGGTTCGGTGGGGTTGACCCTCGCGGTCGAATTTCCCTGGGGCAGCAGGAAGGCGGACCAGCGATGACAGACTTCACCCTGTGGCGATTCCCCATGCTCGCGCTTGCGGTTGTTTCTCTTTCCGGCTGCTTCGACGACTCCTCCTACCTGCCCTTCGTCGACAGAGTGGCGGATCGGAACTCCCTCGCGATCATCAATGGCCCCCACACCGTCGACATCGGTTCGACGAGCGTGGAGGTGACCGGCGCCTTCTTTTCCTCCGACTCCGTCGTGTATTGGAACGGAAAGCCGCAGGCGACGATTTTCAAGGGTTCGGGCGATCTCGAATTCACCCCGGACCCGGGGCTGACCGACGACGACGGCAGCGCGCAGGTCAAGATCGGCACGGCCGCGGGCCCGTTCTCGAACACGGTGACCGCCATCGTCGAGCAAAACTCGGTCAGCGTGACGAGCGTTTCGCCGACTTTCGCAAACCCGGGTGACGGGCCGATCACGCTGACCGTGAACGGCGTTGGCTTCGTGAGCGGCGCGCAGGTGCTCTGGAACGGCGCTTCGCTGACCACCACGCGGGTCAACGGCCACCAGCTGACCGCCGACATTCCGGCTGCGCTGCTGGCAAATGCCGGCAATGCGCTCGTCCGGGTCGAGGTGCCGTGCTGCGCGCGCATCCTCATTCCGTTCAGGACCGTGGTGCCGTTCCAGGTCGGTCAGTCGAAGATCGTCACCGTGACCGACGGTTCGGTGTTCAGGAACGCGGTGAGCGCGCTCGATCTCGCGGGGGACGCGACGAGCGGGAACATCTACGGCGTACAGGATTCCTTTTTCAACGGCGAACTGTTGACCATCGATCCGCAGGCCGCCGTGGCGACGCCGACGGTGATCCCTTCAGCCGATCTCGTGCGCCTGGCAATCTCCGACCAGCACCAGTTCCTCTACGTCATCCACAATGCCTTCTCGAACGTGCCGGCGACGCGCTACACGCTGCCCGGCTTCACCGATGCCACCGCGGTCGGCGGCGTCGGCACCGACGATGTCGTGCCCGCGCCTGGCTTGCCCTCCACCGCCGCGCTCCTCTTGCACACGGGGGCCATCGCCATCGTCGATGGCACGTCGTTGCGCCCAAACCAGGCTTCCAACGTAAATCCCGTCAACATCCTGGGCTCCGTGGCCTGGGGATTCGACAGCTCGACGCTCTACGTCGTGACGTCTTTCGGCCAGGTGCAGCGCTACGCCGTGGACGCATCGGGCATCGGAGGATCGAGTCCAACCCTGGTGAGCTCCGCCCAGCGCGGCACGCTCTTCTACGATCGCACCTTGCGCCGTCTGTACGGGACCGGCGGCTCGAACCTGGACGAGCAGGGAAACAGCCACGGCTCGTTCGCACTACCGGCGGATGCCTTTCATCAATCGGTCTGCCCCGTGGGAGTGGCCGATGGCGCCATCGGCAAGGTCTTCTTCGCCTGCCAGGAAGACCAGGTCGGCGTCACCATCCGCGCCTACGATGCCGACACCTCGGCGACGCTCGGAATGGTGACTCTGGGCGGACAGCTCAGGGAGGTTCCTTCCAGGATCGTGCGCTGGGGAACGAACGGGCTCGCCGTCGCGGCCGGCTCGGCGATCTTTCTCTACAGCGGCGCGCTCGTTCGTTGAGAGGCGATCGAGGCGCCCGAATTTGCGGTCGCTTCGATCGGCGGTGGAGCAGGTCAAGCTGTCTCCGGACCGGGGTGCTCTTCGCCGGCCAGGACGACGAGCGCGCCGGGCACGCTGCAGGCGCGGCGCAAGCGCACCGCAGCCGTTGCGCAAAGGCCCACACCTGGTCGAAGCAATTACGGACGCAGCGCGTCGCCGATCCGTCGATTCATTCCGTGGTCGTGGAGTTCGAGCAGCGCGCGCCCATGGCATATCGCGTGCAGCCTCCTCGTCGCTGACAAGGGTGGCGATTGCGCTCGATCGTGAATCCGCTGTGTCCGCTCCTCGCGGCGCTGCTCTTCTGCGCCGCCGGGTGCTCGTTCATGGCCGTGCGGCGTCCACCCCCCGGCCCACTCGCAGCCGATCCGGCGGCGGACTGCACGACCAGCCGCATCGCACCCGCTCTGGATGTGGCGGGTGGCGTACTGTTCACTTCGCTCGCTGCCTTCGGTCTGGGGCTCACGACGTGCTCGCACGACCCGCACGAATTCCTCGATCTCTGTCCTTCGAACAAGGCGGGCCCGGTCGCGTTCACGGTGGGAATGGCGGCGTCCGCCGGGCTCCTCTTCTGGTCCGCGGCCGATGGCTTCAAGAACACGGGCAGGTGCCGCGAGGTGCTCAGGCGGCAGCAAGGCTGCATCGGCGGTGATGCCGCCTCATGCGATGCCTTGCGCACACGCACGACGCAGTGAAGAGCGCCGCCAGCTCCCGTGACCTGCACGCTCGGCGACCTCGGGCGGGGCAGGAGATCGCGGCGCTGGACGGCTAAGGTCTACGTCGCGGGCGAATTCAATACGCGCGCCAACTTCCAGATCCATGACGTCGCCTCGGATTCATGGCAGCCGATGCACCTGTTCGCCTTCGGCCTGGCGCTGGCGACGCCCGACCTCCGCAGGATCGTCGATGCGCTCGTGCCGCACCTTCGGGTGGCTCCGCTCCAACGCGCCTGCCTCGCCGCTCGATGGCGCGTGGCGAGTGGACGAGCTGGGCGCGGTCCGCTGGAAGCACATCGTCTTGCGCGCGGGATCTGCGGCGGCTTACGGGGACGACGACGGCCGCGACCTCTACACGCCGTACGTCAACGCCGAAGCGCATGAGCTCACGCTCGCGCCGCGCACAAACTCGCCCGCGGCTGCGCTGCGATGGTCGCAGCCCGATCCGCAACACGTGCTCCTCGAAGGCACCCTGGGCGGCCAGCCGCCGCGCGCCCCGCTGTCGCTCCTCGACGCCGGGAAGACGCGCCTGATGAACCGCGGGTTCCACTGGATCAGCGAGGCGCCGTTCAACCGCTGAGTCCCAGGTCACTCCGCGCGCAGCGCGATGGCCGGGTCGACGCGGGCGGCGCGCCGCGCCGGTACCCATGACGCGAGCAGCGCCACGCCGGCGAGCACGACGGTGAGCAGGGCGTAGGAGAGCGGGTCGTACGCGCTCACCCCGAAGAGCATCCCGCGCAGCACGCGGGAGAGCGCTGCGGCGAGGCCGAAGCCGATCACGATCCCGACGCCGGCCAGCCGCATGCCGTCGCGGACCACGAGCCGCAGCACCGCGTCCTGCCCGGCGCCCAGCGCCATCCGGACGCCGATCTCCCGGGTCCGCTGCACGACGCCGTAGCTCATCACGCCGTACACGCCGACCGCTGCGAGCAGCAGCGCCACGCCGGCGAACAGGCCGAGCAGCAGCACCGCGAAGCGGCGCCCGGACATCGATTCGTGCACCGCCGCTTCCATCGTCTTCACGTCGTACACGGGCAGCTCGGGATCGACCGCCGCCACTTCGCGCCGCACCGCCGACGAGAGCGCGCCGAGATCGCCATCCGCCCGAACCATCACCTTCATGGCCCGGAACCACTGCGGCGCGAACTGCGCAACCGCCGCGAACGGCATCACCATGCCGCCCGCCGCGTAGTCGTGCTCGCCCGGCCCGTAGTGCACCATGTGCCTGTAGATGCCGACGACTTCGAGCCCGGGCATCTTCCCGACGACCTCCGGCGGCAGCATGATCCGCCGGCCGATCGGGTCTTCGTCGCCGAACATCTTCCGCGCCAGCCAGTCGTCGATCAGCACCGTCGGCGCCTTGAGGTCGTCGGCGTCGGTGAGCTCGCGGCCGCGGAGGAGCGGCGCCCCCAGCGCCCTCAGGAACCCGGGCGTCGCGGTGTAGTTCATCGCGGTGATGCCCTCGCCGGGCCGCGGCCGCGGCTGGCCCTCCACCCAGAACATGCTCATGCTGTTGTCGTCGAAGAGCGGCAGCGTCGACCCGACCGACACGGCCTTGACGCCCGGCAAGGCCGAGATGCGCTCGCGGAGCTGGCGCTCGAACTTGATCTCCTCGGCGGACCCGGGGTAGCGGTTTTCCGGCAGGGTCAGGCTCTGAACCAGCAGCCCCTGCGGCTGGTAGCCGAGGTCGACCGCCGCGGCCTTGGCGAAGCTGCGCATCAACAGCCCGGCTCCGATCAGCAGCATCAGCGAGAGCGCGATCTCGGCGACGACCAGCGCGCTGCGCAGCCGGCGGCGCGGGCGCGATTCGGTGGCGTGGGCGTCGCGCAGGAGCGCATCCAGATCGGGCCGCGACGCCCGCAGCGCCGGCAGCACGCCGAAGAGCAGGCCGGTCGCGATCGACAGGGCCAGGGTGAAGCCGAGCACCGCGGCGTTGACGCGTACTTCCCCGTTTCGACGAATGATTTCCGGCACCCACGGAAGCACCGCGTCGAGGCCCCAGAAGGCCAGTACGACTCCCGCCGCGCCGCCGGCGAGCGCCAGCAGGACGCTCTCCGTGAGCAGCTCGCGCATCAGCCGGAAGCGGCCGGCCCCGAGCGCCGAGCGGATCGCGAGCTCCCCGGATCGGGCCGCCGCCCGCGCGAGCGCGAGGTTCGCGACGTTGGCCGCCGCGATCAGCAGCACCAGCGCGACCGCGCCCCAGAGGATGTAGAGCGCGCCGCGGAACCCCTCCGTCTGATCCTCCTGGAGCGTCTTCACGCTCACCCGCTGGCCGGTGTTGGTCAGCGGAAACTCCTTCTCCAGCCGCTCGGCGACGGCGTTCAATGCCGCCTTCGCCTGGCGGATGCCGAGCTGCGGCCGCAGGCGCCCGACGACGCTGATCCCGGGATGATCGGAGCGCTCCTTGAACTGGTCGGCCCACAGGCCGATCGGCACGAACGCGTCGCTCGCAGAGAGGAAACGGAAACCCGCGGGCAGGATGCCGGTGACCGTGTAGGAGAGTCCGCCGAGGGTGATCGTCTGCCCGACGATCCGCGGATCCGAGGCGAACCGCCGCTGCCAGAGCGCGTTCGAGAGGACCACCGTGCGCGCCGCGCCAGGGCGGTCGTCGTCGTCGACGAAGGTGCGGCCGATCTGCGGCTTCGCGCCGAGGACGTCGAAGAAATCCGCGCCCACCATCCGGACGAAGAGCCGCTCGGGGTCGCCCGCGCCGGTCAGGTTGAGGCTGTCGCGGCGGAAGGCGGCGAGGCCGGTGAAGACGTCTTTGGTCTGCGCGCGCCAGTCGCGATAGTTCGGATACGAGACCGAGGAGTCGTCGAAATGCTTGTTGGACTCGCGGACGAGGAGCACCCGCTCCGGATTCGGATACGGATAAGGCCGCAGCAGCGTGGCCTCGATCAGGCTGAAGAGCGCCGTGTTGGCGCCGATCGCGATGGCGAGCGCAGCGATGGCTGCGAAGGCGTAAGTCGGGGCGCGCCGGAGCGAGCGCAGCGCGAGGCGGACGTCCTGCCACACGGCTTCCATGCAGGTCGCAAACGCGAGTCCCGTGCGATTATTTCGACGCGAAATACGGGCGCGGAGAGCGCGTAGTGGGCTGCATCGACCGGCGGTTCCCATGACCCTTCGCATCGCTGCGGCATGGCTGGCGGGTGCAGCGCTCGCGCAATCGGCGGGCGCAAGCCCGCGGATGAAGGCGATCGTCCATCGCGAGTATGGTCCTCCCGCAGTCGCGCGGCTGGAGGAGATCGACGAGCCGGTCGCGAAGGACGACGAGATCCTGGTCAAGGTCCGCGCCGCCGGCGTCAATCCGCTGGACTGGCATTACGTGCGCGGGACGCCGTACTTCGGCCGGCTGGGCATGGGGCTCTTCAGACCGGAGTCCATCCGCGCCGGCGTGGACTTCGCCGGCACCGTTGAAGCGGTGGGCAGGAACGTCACGCAGTTCAAGCCCGGGGATGACGTGTTCGGCGGCAGGACGGGGGCGTTCGCCGAGTACGTCACGGTCCGCGCCGATCGGGCCGTGGTGGCGAAACCGCCCAACGTCAGCTTCGAGGAGGCCGCGGCGGTCCCCATCGCCGCGACCACCGCGCTGCAGGGCCTGCGCAAGGGCGGCATCCGTCCGGGGATGAAGGTCCTGGTCAACGGCGCCTCGGGCGGAGTGGGCACGTTCGCGGTGCAGATCGCCAAAGCCTTCGGCGCGGAGGTCACCGGCGTCTCCAGCACGCACAATCTGGAGCTGGTGCGATCGATCGGCGCCGATCGGGTCATCGACTACACCCGGGCGGACTTCACCACGGCCGGCCCGCGATACGACCTGATCTTCGACACCGTGGGGAACCATTCGTTTCTCGAGTGCCGCAAGGCCCTGCAGCGCGACGGCGTCTACGTCGGCGTCGGAGGTCCGAGCGGGAAGTGGATCGCGCCGCTCGACGGCATGCTGCGGACCGCCGCCGTGGCGCCGTTCGTCAGCCAGAAGGTGGTGATGTTCCTCGCGGAGCTGAACAAGGCCGACCTCGCCACGCTGGCGAATCTGATGGAGGCCGGGAAGGTCAAACCGGTCATCGACCGGCGGTACCGGCTGGCCGACGCCTCGGAGGCGATCGCGTACGTGGAGAAAGGGCACGCCCGCGGAAAAGTGATCGTCACCATCGAAGACGACGGCGGGGCCGCGACACACAACGCCGCGATGGCGGTGGCGGGCCTGGAGGGAAGCGGCGCATCGGATGTCGCCGTGCTCCTGCTCATCGCCGCGGTGATCGTGCTGCCGGTGATCGCTGCTTTCGCTCTCAACCGGCGCTACCAGCGCGCGCATCCAGGGAAGCGACCCTACCGGTGGGGATACTACGTCAGCCTGATGTCGCTCGTGGGCGGCATCGCTTTTGGGCTGGTCCTCGACGCGGGGGTCCCGGCCGTGGTGGCCTGCGCGGCCTTCTACGCGTTGCTCGCCTTGTTCTTCGCCCTGCGCCGCCGCTGGGCGTGGGTCGCGCTGACGGTCCTGACGTTCAACCCGATCGCTTGGATCGCGAACG
>DATDMU010000134.1:0-3703 GCA_036518615.1 Myxococcales bacterium | reverse complement strand
GCCCAGGTCGAAGTCCTTGAAGGTCTCCAGCGCCGCCTTGACGCCTTCGCCGGTGAGCGCGCCCGCCTTGTCGGCGCGGCGCAGCGCCTCGGTCCACACCAGCACGTACGACCAGCCGCGCACGTAGAGCGCGTCGTGCGTATCGCCGGGATGATTCTTCTTGTGGAAGTCCTCCAGCCGCTTCATGCCCGGCACGTTCTCGCCGAAGGGCACGTGCGGCATCACGCCGGTGACGCCTTCCGCGTACTCCTTGGCCACCTGCGGCAGCGCCTCGGAAAAGCCGTACGGGTTCGAGCCGAACTTGGTGCCGAGGCCCAGCTTCTTCGCGTCGCGCAGGATGGTCGAGACGCCGGTGGTGGTCACGTTGATGTACGCGTAGTCGGCGCCCTTCTGCTTCATGTTGAGGAGCTGGCTGGTCGCGTCCTGGAACGCGCCGGGAACGATCTCCTCGTCCACCAGGTCCACGCCGATGTCCTTGCAGTAGCGGCGGCCGGCCTCGATGGGCGCCTTGCCGTAGGCGTTGTCGCCGTAGAAAAAGGCAACCTTGGGGTTGCGCGACTTGTCCTTCCAGTCGTCCTTCACCCAGTGCAGCCAGGCGCGGAGCTGGTCGGAATAGCTGGGCGCGACGAAGAAGTTGTAGGGCGTCTTCGAGGGATCGGTGAGGTGGCCGGAGAACGAGGCGGAAAGGTACGGCACCTTGTCCTGGTTGACCTGCGCCTTGAGGCCCTCGGTGTCGCCGGTGCCCCAGCCGTTGATCATCACCACCTTCTCGTCGCCGGTCATGCGCTTGTAGGCGGCAACCGCCTCGGGAATCTTGTAGCCGTAGTCCACGTCGACCAGCCGGATCTTCTTGCCGTTGATTCCGCCGTTCTCGTTGGTCCACTGCACGCCGTCGCGGACGCCCTGCGCGAAAGGCTTGCCCACGTCGGAGGTGATGCCGGTCAGGTCGAAGATGCCTCCGACCTTGATCTCCTGCGCCTGCGCGGAGGCAGCCACGCAGAGCGCGAACGATGCCGCATGCAAGAGCTTCATGTCGTCCTCCCCTCAATATGAAAACGGGTACAGCCGGAACCAGTTGCGGATGCGCCGCCAGAGATCGGCGAGGCCGTCGGGCTCGAAGATGAGGAAGAGCACGATGGTCAGGCCGAAGACGCCGAGCTTGAGCGGGCTGAAGAGCTGCACCAGGTGCGGGAAGCTGCCGGAGAGCGCGCTGGTGGAGAGGCGCAGCACCTCGGGCAGGAGCGTGAGGAAGATGGCGCCGAGGACCGAGCCGAGCACGCTGCCGAGGCCGCCGATGATGACCATGCCCAGGTAGTCGATGGCCAGCGCCAGCGGGAAGTTCTCCGGGCTGATGATGCGCGCCTGGTAGGCGAGGAGCGAGCCGGCCACCCCGATGTAGAAGCTGCTCACCGCGAAGGAGAGCAGCTTGTGGCGGAAGACGTCCACGCCCATCACCTCGGCGGAGATGTCCTGGTCGCGGATGGCGATGAAGGCCTTGCCCACCCGGGTGCGGAAGAGGTTCTTCGCGAACCAGAGGTGGAGGATGCAGAGGGGCACGATGAGGAAGAAGAGGCGGCGGTCGTCGGCGAAGTCGAAGCCGAGCACGCGCGGCGAGGGGATGCTGATGCCGCCCACGCCGCCGGTGACCGCGTCCCAGTGCGTCACCGTGAATTCGACGATGAAGTGCGCCGCCAGAGTCGCCATGGCGAGGTAGAGGCCCTTCAGGCGCAAAGACGGAATGCCGAAGATCATGCCCGCCAGGGCGGCGACGATGCCCGAGGCGGGACAGGCGACGAGGAACGGCACTCCGTGCCCCGCCATGAACGCGGTGGCGTAGGCGCCCACCGCCAGGAACGCGGCGTTGCCCAGCGAGATCTGGCCGGTGTAGCCGGTGAGGATGTTGAGCCCCATCGCGGCGATCACCGCGATGGCCGCGCGGTTGGCCACGTCCAGCCAGTACGAGGTGGCGACGAAGGGCACCGCGACGAGCGCCGCCAGGAAGACCGCGAGCGCGCGCTGGCCCCGGCGCGTCTCGAAGATGGCCATGTCGCTGGCGTAGGTGGTGTGGAACTCGCCGCAGAGCATCTCAGACTCGCTCGATTCGCACCCGGCCGAAGAGGCCGTAGGGCCGGATCATGAGGATGAGCACCAGCGCGACGAAGGGCGCCACCTCCTTGACGCCTCCGCCGAAGACGGGGTCGAGGTAGCCGCCGGCCAGGTTCTCCAGCACGCCCACGAGCAGGCCGCCGAGGATGGCGCCTCCCACGCTGTCGAGCCCGCCCACGATCACCACCGGCAGCACCTTGAGGCCGAGGATGGCGAGCGAGCCGTCCACCCCGCCGCGCATGGTGGCGAGCAGCACGCCGCCCGCCGCGCTCACCACCGCGGCGATGCTCCAGGAGAGCGCGAAGATGCGGCGCACCGAGATGCCCATGGAGAGGGAAACTTGTTGGGAGGCGGCGGTGGCGCGCATGGCGATGCCGGGCCGCGCGTACTTGAAGAAGAAGGTCAGCAGCACGAGCAGCACCGCGACGGAGGCGGCGCTGTAGAGGTAGCCGCGGGCCACCGGCAAGGGGCCGATCTGGATGGGGTCGAGCGAGAAGACCTCGGGCACCGGCCGCGTGTCGGTTCCCCAGATGGCCTGCACGACGGCGCGCAGCACGCTGGAGAGCCCCAGGGTCACCATGATGACGCTGATGATCGGCTCGCCGATCAGCGGCCGCAGCACCACCCTCTCGAGCACCAGGCCGAGCAGGGTGGCGAAGAGGAAGGTGAGCAGGAGCGAGGGCACCATCGGCACGCGCGCCTGGACCACCACCGCGAGGAAGACGTAGGCGCCGATGAGCAGGAATTCGCCCTGCGCGAAGTTGATGATGCCGCTCGACTTGAAGATGATCACGAACCCCAGCGCGACCAGCGAGTAGATGCTGCCCACCACGAGGCCGTTGATGACCAGCTGGAGGAAGAAGTCCATCAGGCGGCCCCCAGCTCGCGGACGGCGAGGTCCGCCTGGATGCGCGCGGTCTTCCCGTCCTGGAAGCGGATGGTGGTGTCGACGGCGATCTTCCGCTCGTCGCCGTAGAGGCCGGCGATGATGCCCGCGTAGCGCTTCTCGACGAAGGAGCGGCGCACCTTGCGGGTGCGGGTCAGCTCCTCGTCGTCCGCGTCCAGCTCCTTGTAGAGGAGCACGAACTTGCGGATCTTCGCCGCCTTGGGGAGCGTCAGGTTGACCCGGTCGATCTCGCGCTGGAGCAGGTCGTAGACCCTGGGCTTGGAGGAGAGATCCGTATACGTGGTATACGAAATCTTCTCCTTCTCCGCCCACTTGCCGACGATGCCCTGGTCGATGCAGACCAGCGCGGAGAGGTACGGCTTGTCCTGCCCGATGACCACCGCCTCCTTGACGTAGGGCGAGAACTTGAGCCGGTTCTCGATGAACTGCGGCGAGAACTGGGTGCCGTCGGCGAGGCGGAGAACGTCCTTGATGCGGTCGATCACCACCAGCTGGCCGTCCTCGAGGTAGCCGGCGTCGCCGGAGCGCAGCCAGCCCTCGGGCGAGAGGGTGGCGCGGGTGGCCTCCTCGTTCTTGTAGTAGCCGGCGAACACGGCGGGGCTGCGGGAGAGGATCTCGCCGCGCTCGTCGATGCGCAGCTCGGTGCCGGGGATGGGCTCGCCCACGGTGTGGAAGCGCACCCGCTCGTCG
>DATDMU010000133.1:0-2509 GCA_036518615.1 Myxococcales bacterium | reverse complement strand
TCATCTTCGGCATGCTGATCTTCTTGATGATCACCGAGTGACCGCTCACGCCGATGGCCGCCTCGCGGTTCTTCAGCTTGTACTGGGAGACGAGCTGGCGGATGGCGTCGACGATGGCGGTGGAGTTCATCAGCGCGCCGTCGACGATGGCCTCGGGCGGCAGCGAGGCCACCCCGAACGCCTCGAGGACGTAGCCGCGCTTCGCTTCCTTGAGCTGGACCAGCTTGACCGACGACGAGCCGATGTCCAGTCCGAGCGCGAGCTTGCTCTTTGCCATGACCTGTTCAGCCTTCCTCGGGAGCGTTGCGCCCCGCGGCGACGCTAGCACCGGAAATCTGGCCGCCAAAAAATTCGTCCATGCCTACCTTCCCCCCGCCCGGACCCGCGCGCCGCCGTTCACGCGCGGGAAGAGCTTGCCGCTTTCCTGCAGCGAGAGGCCGAGCGCGAAGAGGATGCGGCGCTTGGTCTCCATGCGGCAGTCGTGCCCCGCCTCCACCCGGTCGATGGTGGACTCGGACACTCCGGCTTTTCGCGCCAGCTCCGCCTTCGCCATCAGCGCGGCCTCCCGAAACTTCTGCACTCGATTCACGCGGCCCCTCCGCGATGAGGAAAGTCATGGTTGCATGGGCGTCGTGTAGGCAGTCAAGCAACGGATCGCATTGACCCGTCATTACCCCCGCACTGACCCGTCACTTCACCTGCATTGGAGGGTCAGACTTCCTCATCCCCAAGCTCTGGTGGGTAGGCCGCCGTGGGCCCGGGTGGCGAGCCGGGAGCGCCCGTGCGGAAGGGGGAGGCTATTCGAGGCCGTATTCCCGGATCTTGTAGAGCAGCGCGCGGGGCGAGAGCTCGAGCAGCTCGGCGGCGCGGGTGCGGTTGCCGGCGGTCCTGGAAAGCGCGCGGCGGATCAGGTCCGCCTCCAGCACCCGCTGCGCGCGCTTCACCGAGAGATCGTCGGGATCGAGCTGCGGAGGCAGCGGCTCCGGGTCGAGGGCGCGCTGCACCGCCTCCGGCAGCGACTCCGGCCCGATCTCCTCGTCCTCGGAGAGCACCAGCGCGCGCTCCAGCGCGTTCTCCAGCTCGCGGACGTTGCCCGGCCAGCGGTAGCGCCCCAGCGCCTCCATCGCGCGCGTCGAGAGGCGGCGGGCGGGAACGCCGATGCGCTCGCCGTGGCGCGCGAGCAGCCTCTGTGCGAGCAGCGGAATCTCCTCCTGCCGCTCGCGCAAGGGCGGCAGACGCACCCCCACCACGTTGAGCCGGTAGTAGAGGTCCTCGCGGAACCTGCCCTGCTGCACCTGCGCGGCGAGATCGCGGTTGGTGGCGGCGAGCACGCGCACGTCCACGCGCGCCGACCGGTTGTCTCCCACCCGGCGCACTTCGCCCTCTTGCAGCGCGCGCAGGAGCGCAGGCTGCACCGCGAGCGGGAGCTCCCCCACCTCGTCGAGCAGGAGCGTCCCGCCGTCGGCCTCCTCGAAGAGGCCGCGCTTGACGCTCCGGGCGTCGGTGAAGGCGCCCTTGGCATGGCCGAAGAGCTCGCTCTCGATCAGCGTCTCGGGAATGGCGCCGCAGTTCACCGCCACGAAGGGCCGCTCCGACCGCGGCGAGAGCGCGTGCAGCGCCCGCGCCACCAGCTCCTTGCCGGTGCCGCTCTCGCCCTCGATGAGCACGGTGGTGGGCGTCTTCGCCACCTTCTGCACCACCCGCAGCACCTCCTTCATCGCCGGCCCTTCCGCCACCAGCTGGGGGCCGCGCCGCGCCATCTCCTTGCGCAGGAGGGTGTTCTCGCGCCGCAGCCGCTCGCGCTCCTCTGCCTTGCGCAGCACCAGCAGCACTTCGTCGGGCCGGAAGGGCTTGCCCAGGTAGTCGTAGGCGCCCGCCTTCATCGCCTCGATGGCGAGATCGTGTGAGCCGTACGCGCTCATCACGATGACGGTGGTGTCGGGAGAGGCGGTCTGCGCCGCCCGCACCAGATCCAGGCCGTTCAGCCTGGGCATGCGCACGTCGGTGACCAGGGCGTCGTAGTCGCGCGCGGAGAGCTCGCGCAGCGCCTCCTCGCCGTCGGCGGCGGTGCGGACCTCATATCCCCGCTCGCCCAGCAGCGTGGCGAGCACGTGGCGGATCGACTCTTCGTCGTCGGCGATGAGGATGGAGCGCAGCGCCATTGCCGGCACAGTGTAGCAGGCCGGGCGGGGTCAGCCTGCCGCCGCCTTGCGCATCCTGAGGACGAAGCAGGCGCCTTGCGCGGAGCGGCGCGCCTCGATGGAGCCACCCATCCGCTCGAGGCTCGCGTGGCAGAGGGCGAGGCCGAGGCCGGTGCCCTTTCCCGGCGCCGCGGTGGTGAAGAAGGGCTCGAAGAGGTGGGGAAACACCTCCGCCGGGATGCCGGCGCCGTCGTCCTGCACCTCGACCGCCAGCTTTTCGCCCTCCACGCTGCCGCGCACCTCCACCGACCGCGCCCCGGCCTTCCTGGCGTTGGTGAAGAGGTTCACGAACACCTGCACGAGATAGT
>DATDMU010000132.1:0-12208 GCA_036518615.1 Myxococcales bacterium | reverse complement strand
GGGTCGCCCACTTCCTGGAGGTATTCGAGGTGGCCGTGCGCGTGGCCGGTCTCGCCCTCGGCGGTGTCGCGGAAGAGGCCCGCGATGTCGGGACGCCCTTCGACGTCCGCCTGCTTGGCGAAGTAGAGGTAGCGGCGGTTCGCCTGGCTCTCGCCGGCGAAGGCGGCCTTGAGGTTCTCGTGCGTCTTGCTGGCCTTGAGGTTCGGCATCGCGTGTGCCCTCCTGTGGAAGAGACGATGCGTTGGAGAATGATTCTCCAAAAAGGATTCGCCCGGTCAAGCCGGACCGGCGCGCCATCGCGCTTCGTAGCCTTCCCGTCAAGCGGGCGGCAAGGCCGCTTTGTCGCAGGACCGATCTCCCGTTACGCTGCGCCGCGCTCATGACCGGGACCGGACAGCGGCTGAAGATCGAGGCGCACGACGCCAGCCGCATCGAATGGTCCATCTACATCCCGCTCCCGCGCGGCAAGGAGCTGAGCGAGGCGCAGGTCTCGCTCAGCCTGGAGTTCCCCGAGAACGTCTACGTCCCCCACGACGGCTGGGAGCAGCTGCAGATCCTGGCTCGGCTCTCCAGCGAGGAGGCGCCTCCCGCCGAGCCGCTCGACTCCGACGGCGTGCGCCGCGCGGCGCTGGGCGTCGCCCGGCGGATGAAGCTCTTGCGCGAGAGCATTCCCCGCGCTGCGGACAGGCACGTCCTCAACCCCATGCCGGTGGCTCCGGAGCTGGCCCGCGACCTGGACCGCATCCTCGACCAGGCGCTGGCCGCGCTGGCGCAGGCCCGCGAGACGCTCACCGCGCCGCGACCCGGCGACCGGCCCGAGCTCTTGCGCGAGCGGGCGCTCGCCGACGAGTTCCTCTCCGGCCAGCTGCTCGAGCTGCTCACCGTGGCGGAGGAGACCTGCGACCGCATGCTGGTGCCCGCCGCTTTGCCCGGCTACCGCGCCGTGGCGCAGAAACTGCGCGCCCGGGTGGTGGCCGCGCTCGCGAGCGAGCTGCAGGAGCGCGAGGAGAAGGGCGAGCTCTTGCCCGAGGAAGACCCCGAGGCGCTGGCGCTCTTCCTCGATCGCGCGGCGCAGCTCAAGAAGCACTTCCAGGAGGTGCTCTTCCTCGAGCCGGAGTCGAAGATGATCGACGAGGCGCTGCGCAACTGGGTGGGCATCTCCGGCGCCGCCACCGCGTTCATCATCTACTTCGGGCTGCAGGCGCTGCAGACCACCGCCGCCGCCGGGCTCGGCCTGTGGACGCTGATGACGGTGGGCGCGGTGGCCTACGCGCTCAAGGACCGCGCCAAGGAGCTCACCCGCCAGTGGCTCTCCGGCAAGCTTTCGCACTTCTACGCCAACCGCGTGCTGGTCCTGCGCGAGACGCCGCGGCTCGAGCCTTCCCGCAACGCGGTGCTCCGCGCCCGCGAGTCGATGGCGCAGTCGCGGGTGGCAAGGCCCGATCCGCTCAACCCCGGCACCGGAGCGCTGCAGCGCGTGGTCACGCTCCATTACAAGCAGCGTGCGCGGGTGACGCGGCTGAAGGGGCCGGCGGCGGCGGAGTTCGAGCGGCTCAAGCTCGTCTTCCGCTACGACCTCTCCCCCATCCTCAGCAGGCTGGACGACTCGGTGAAGCGCGTGCCGGTGCCGGCCGCGCAGGGCGTGCGCTTCGCCGACGCTCCGCGCCTCTACCGGGTGCCGATGCGCGTTCGCGCGGCGACCGCCGGCGGGGTGGAGACGCGGCAGGTGCTCATCGTCCTCAGCCGCAGGGGGATCGCGCGCATCCTGCTCGAGGGAGACGAGGGAGCGCGCCCCGCGGAACTGGAAGCGGCGGATCTGGACGACGCGCTGCTCCTGCCCGACACCTGAATGGACTACGCCCACGCGCGCCACGCGGGAAATGCGGGCGACGTGCTCAAGCACGTGGCGCTGATCGCCATCCTCGAGGACCTCCTGCGCGACCCTTCGCCGCTCACCTACGTGGAGACGCACGCGGGCGACGGGCTCTATCCGCTCGGGTCGGCCGGGGAGTGGGGCGAGGGCGCGCTGCGCGTCTGGGGAGCGCAGGACGGCCTCCTCGGCCGCTACGCCAGGATCCTCCGCGGCTACTCCGAGCCCGGGGCAGTGCGCCCGCGCGCGGTGCCCGGTTCGCCGCTCGTCGCCCGCGCGCTCCTGCGGCCTTGCGATCGGATGCTGCTGCACGAGATCCAGGCGCAGTCCGCGGGCGTCCTGCGCCGCTGCCTGCCGGATGCCGAGGTCCGGGAGAAGGACGGCCTCGCGGCGCTGCCCGCCGCGGCGCAGGGCCGCGCGCTGGTGCTCCTCGATCCGCCCTACACGCAGAAGCAGGAATGGACCGACGCGGCGCGCGCGCTGGAGACCATCCCCGGCACGCCCGCGGCGCTCTGGTACCCGATCAAGGCGCTGACCCGGCCGCGCGCGCTCATCGCCGGGCTGCCCAGGCTCGGCGTCCACGGCGTGGCGGTGGAGCTGCACTGGACTCCGCTGCGGCTGCGCCGCGAGCGCCTCAACGGCGCAGGGGTCGTGCTCGTGAACGTGTCGCCCGCCGCCGTGGCGAGCCTCTGCGCCGCCTTGCCGGAGCTCGGCGCCTTGCTGCAGACGCACGGAGAATGGGGAGCGATGCAGATCGGCTTCTGAGCCTGGCGCGAAGCGCAAAGGGCGCCGACCCTCGCGGGTCCGCGCCCTCGCGTGAACGGTGCAGCCGCAGCGTCAGGACAGGTTGTCGTTGACCAGCTTGGTCATCTCGAACATCGACACGGTCTTCTTGCCGCCGAACACCTCGCGGAGCTGCTCGTCCGCGTTGATGTTCCGCTTCTCCTTCTTGTCCTGCAGATTGTTCTTCTTCACGTACGCCCACAGCTTCTTCACCACCTCCGTGCGCGGCAGCGGCTTCTCGCCCACGATCTTCGCGAGCGCCGGGCTGGGCTGCATGGCCTTCATGAAGGCGGCGTTGGGCTTGCGGGCGGTCTTCTTGGCGGGCTTCTTCGCGGCTGCTTTCTTGGCGGCCATCCGGTTTTTCCTCCCAAAGGGGAAGTGTCTCCCCGCGAAAACACGCGCACTCTGACAGAAGCGGATCGCGTAAGTCCAGCGATTTCTCCTCTGAGAACCCTCGATCCTCCCTCTGAAGCGGGCCTTCAGCGGCCTCTTGCGCGCGAAATCCTCAAGACGGACGCGCCTTCGCGGCGCAGGAGCAGCGTCGTCGCCGCCCCCTTGGGAGCCGCCCCGGGAAGCCATTCCCGCTCCTGTTTTGCCGTCGCCAGGACGAGCGCTTCCCCTCCGGGAGCGAGCAGATCGGCGGTCTCCCGCAGCTCGCGCGCGGCGACCGAGGGGCCCGCCGGAGACGACAGTTCGCCCACGACCAGCGGGAAGCTGCCGCCGGCAAGCCCCTCCGCGGGAAAGAGCGTCTCGCGCACCTCGACGGGCAGGGACAGGGCGCGCGCGTTGCGCCGCAAGAACGCGGCGTCGAGCAGGTCGCGCTCCTGCGCGCTCACCTCCGCCTGCGGATATCGCGCCTTGAGGTGGAGCGGGAGCGCCCCGTAGCCGGCGCGGAAACAGAGCGCGCGCGAGGGCGCCGCGCGCGGCAGCGACTCGGCCAGGACCGCGAGCAGGCGCAGGTGCGCCGGATCTTCGGAGGCATCGAAGGGGCGCGCGAGCGAGAGGCCCATGAAGCTCGTCGCATCGCGCGCGTAGATGGTCTCCTCCGCGGGATCGATCGCCGCCGGGCCGCGCGCGAGGGCGAAGACGTCGTGCCGCGCTCCCCGGACCACGCGCGCAAGGCCGGGGAGCCCCAGCGACTCGACGACGGGGGAGAGGTCGCGAATCACCACCGCCCGCACTTCGGCGCCGAGCGCCCTGCCGCCTTCGAGCAGGTGACGGATGGCGCGCTCGCCGATGCGGGCGGGAACGTTGCAGAGAACCTGGTCGAACCGCTCGCCGCCGAGATCCCGGTATCCGAGGCCGGGCCGCACCTCCACGTTGGAGAGCGCCAATGCGCGCGCGTTGTGCGCCGAGGCGGCGACCGCCAGGAGGTCGCGATCGACCAGCAGGCAGCGCGCCTTCGGCCAGCGCGCCGCCACCGGCAGCCCCAGCGCTCCGTACCCGCAGCCCATGTCGAGCACCGAGGCCGGCTCTCTTTCCGGCAGGCTCTCGAGCAGCAGCAGCGTGCCGTCGTCGATGCCCTGAGACGCAAAGACGTCCCAGGGCACGTCGAGCGAGAGCGTGGGAAACCCCGCCGCCTTCTCGACGAGCCGCCCGCGCGCATAGGGCCCCAGCGCCTTCCACGCCGCGGCGCTCGGCGCCGCCAGTCTCACAGCCGAAGCGTGGCCAGCAGCGCCGCCCTCGGCAACGGGGGGCCGGGCGGCTCGTTCACGGTGCTGTCCCGCGCGAAGGGGACCGAGGCGCGGATGGCGACGACCACCTCGACCTGGTTCGCCCTGACGCGGCCGCCGATCTCGAAGTTGACGTTCTGCTCCGTCCGGCCTCCGCCCGTTCCCCCCTCGGGTCCCCAGGAGGACGAGCCCACCCGATCGTAGCCGATCAGGGCGAACGGCCGGGCGGTGATCCAGGGCAGGGTGACGCCCGCCTTGACGCCGTAGGAACCGAAGAGCGCGCCGACGTTCTCGAAGTGGGCGCCGTCGTAGTGCGCCGCGAGGGCCCCTCCCGCGAGGTGGACGACGGCCAGGAACGGACCCGAGTCGAGCCAGAGGCGCCCGTCGAGGCCGTATCCGAATGGCCAGGCGAACACTTCGGCTCCGAGCGAGGGGTGGATGGAGATCGCCCCCTGGGGAGCCGGTTCAGCCGCCCGCACCGAAGCCGCGCAAAGGATGATCCCGACGGCGATGGTCGAGCGGATGGCCATGCGGGCAATCCTACCGTGGCGGACTTCGCAGGGTCGGATCAAACGGACGCCGTCCGGTGCGACCTCCAACGCGAACCGCTGCAAAGGTGATCCCGGCGCCCGACCGAACCCCACCTGCGGCTCCGGGTGTCGCATTTACAATAGTTCAACCCGGGTGTTAGCAAACGGCACCAACACCCGGTACGGCAACTCGGAGAAATCGCTTGCCTTCATCGCAATCCACTCGAGCAATCGCGCTCGTTGCGCTCCTCTGCGGCTCGGCGTGCTCGCCAGACGCGTCGCCGGACCTTCCCGCTGGCGCAAACCAGCTGCGTGCGCAGGCCCTGGCACTCGCTTCGGTCACCACGGTCGTGCCCTGCATCGATCAATTCGATCAGGTCAAGCCCGGATGCACCGTCGCCTCCACCCAGGTCGACGCCACGACCATGCAGTACACCATCACACAGCCCATCGTGAACCAGCCGAACACCGATTACCCGATGATCCGGCTTCTGCCCGGCGACCGGGTCTGGGTCACGGCGCAGGGATGCGTCCAGACGGGTGGGCGCGGCCTGACCTGGAAGGATTACGTCCTCCCCTTCCCGTTCGAGTCCGGTCCACAGGGTCGCTATCACGGCACCGTCACGGTCCCGGGCAATCTGACCAGGGCGATCTACGAGCTTGCGGAGCAGCAGCCGCCGCAGCCGCTGGTCGTGCCCAACTTCCCTTCCTCGGACTCGATCTGCACCTCGTCGGAGTCGCTGCACCTGCAGCTCGGCTTCACCGACGACAACTGGGGCGACAACGGCTACTCGGACCACGACGACGGCGATGCGTGGCAGTGCGCCTCCAACTCCGTCTTTCCCTTCGCCAACCACGGGCAGCCCGCCACGGTGGTGGTCACCGTGCAGCACGGGGTCGCCGACGCCTTCTACAGCCCCGCGCCGCTGGACCTCGTGCCCTCGTGCGTCGACGACAACTACCTGCTCTCCAACGCCCGGTGGGGCTGGCAGCAGACCGGACCGGACACTTCGTTCAGCCTCGCCGGAGCGGGTTTCCCGGCGACCACGCAGGCGACGAGCGGCGACGGCCCGTCCTTCTTCAAGGATCTCTTCTTCTCGGGCTTCCTCTCCTTCGTCTTCCCCCCGCTGGTCATCGTTCCGCTCATCGAGGCGAAGACGGGAAGGCTGTGCGACATCGATCTGTTCCTGCCCGCTTCGCCGGAGGGGCACAAGAACTGGTCGGACGTCACCTATTCGGGCCGGGTGAAGTGGGCCTCGCACGACAGCCCCCTCACCGGCGACGACGACTACAACATCCATCTGTGGACGAACCGCGTCGGGCCGGAGGAGGCCGCGGAAGGCGGCCTCCGCGACGGAGATGCCTACCACTTCATCAACATGGAGTTCGACTCCGACGAGACCATCGACGAGTGGACCGACGTGTTCTCGCTCCTTCGCCGCGAGCGCGGCCTGACCTGGTGGGACGAGTTCAAGAGCGCGGTGGACGACGGCGACCCCGCCGCCCGCGGCAAGATCGACGGGCACTTCGCCATCGCCACCGGGCTGATGGGCCTCGACGAGGTGCACATCTCCCAGAGGACGGGCAACGAGCTGCACCCGGTGCACGCGCTCGCGCTGCAGGTGGAGGGCGGAGACGAGATCGTCGATTCCACCCACATCCGGCGCAGATGGGCCATCTTCGTGCGCAACTCCGGCAACGAAGGCGAATGCAGCTCGCTCGATCACTACCTGGACGTGACCCGGTACACCTTCCGCCTGCCGCCGAGGATCTCGCCGGAGCTCTACGGCGCGCTGAACCTCGGAGCCACCCGGATCGAGACCAACATCGTCAGCCCGAGCGACGGGGCGCCGCCACCGACCTACGAGATGTCGCTCGATCCCCAGCACCCCGACCTGCTCTTGACCGTCCCGTTGCCGGATCCCAACGTGAGATCGTGGAGGGCAGGCGACGTCACCGTCACCTACGAGCTGAATCAGCCCGTCGATCCTTCCTTCCTCTGCCCCCTGGCGCTGGATCCCGAGCTCGTCTTCGACACGCCGCCTGCACGGCCAGGGGTTCCCCTCGGAGACGAAGCAGGTTGCGGCGCAGGCCTTGCGACTCCGGTCGCCAGCCGCGGAGCGCGCTTCTTCTCGGCGATGCGACCCGCGGCGAAGGAAGCCGCCGCGGACGGCGACCAGTCCCCGGAGGCGATGACCGCGGCCATCTGGGCCGCGCTCACCCCGGAGCAGCAGAGCCAGGCGATCGCCGCGTTCCAGGCGCTCATGCCTGCGCGCGAAGACCGCGGGGTCAAGACGGTACCGGCGTCGCCGGCCACCTTCGAGCCACCCGCGCCGGAGGTGCCCGTCAGCGAGATCGGGCCGCCGTCCATCCGCTTCATGCTGCGTGAGTCGGCCAAGCTGCGCGCGATCTGCGCGGCGACGTCCGGCAATGTTCCGGTGGTGGCGGATGGCTTCTGCGCGAGTGCGCCCCCTTTCACGGAGCTGGGCACGAGCGGCGTGACGGCCGGGAGCGACGGCTGGAGCATCACGCCGGTCACGGTCACCCTGGTGCCGCATGACTCGAGCGGCGCCGGGATCGCCAGCGTGGAGTACTCCCGGGACGGCAGCAACTGGCTTCCCTACGCGGGTCCATTCATCGCGGGGGAAGGAATCGTCACCGTCTACTACCGCTCGACGGACCGGCAGGGCAACGTCGAGCCCGCCAACGACCGGGTGATCAAGACGGACTCGCGGCCGCCGCACTCGCAGGTCACCACAAGCATCTCCGGCGGCGAGCTCGCCGTCGCCTATTCCGTCTCCGATCCCGTTCCCGGGTCCGGAGCGCAGTCGATGCATCTCACGCCGATGGGGCGGGTCCAGACCATCGCTCCGCTGGTCGTTCCTGCGCCGTCCGGGGAGCTGCGGTTGCCGACGCAATGCCGCGACTTCGAGTACTGGGCAACCGACGCCGCGGGGAACGAAGAAGCCCCGCACAACCGCTCCGTCGATGCGAGTCCGCCCGCGCTGTCGCTCTCGCCGGGCTCGCTGTGCATGTGGCCTCCGGACCACGGCCGCGTCGTCTTCCGCCTGGGCAGCGACGTCGCGGCCACCGCGACGGACGATTGCGACCCCGCGCCTTCGCTGCGGATCGCCGGCGTGACGAGCAGCGAGCCGGACAACGGCCTGGGGGACGGCGACACCGCCAATGACGTGAGCTACTCGGACCATGCCTTCTGCGTTCGCCGCGAGCGGGCGGGAACCGGGAGCGGGCGCACCTACACGGTCGCGGTAGAGGCGAAGGACGAATCGGGCAACACGACCATCCAACACATCCTCGTGCAGGTTCCGCACCAGCAGCTCCCCGGCTGCGATGCGGTGGGCCAGCCGATTGCGGAGACCGCCCCATGCGAATGAAGACCTTCAACGCGATGACGTCAGCAGCTCTCCTGGCCGCGTCCCTCGCCTGCGGCGTCGATCACGGCGCGCAGGCGAGCGCTCCGGCCGGGACCCCGCTCGGCCCCGAAGTGGCCAGCGACGCCAATCCGCGCGCCGGCTACGCGGTGGCGGTGGACGTCGATGGGTCGCCGATCGTCGCCTACGTCGCGGGCGGCTCCGTGCTGGCGAAGAAATGGACCGGCGCCGCCTGGACGCAGATGGGGAACGCCCTGAACGACCCCTCGGCGACCCCGCTTTCGCTGGCCATCGCCGTCGAGGCGGATGGCCCCACCGTCGCCTGGGAGGAGCAGGCGTCCAATACCTTCCTCGTGCACGTGTCGCACTACGGCGCGCAGACGTGGTCCGCGCGCGCTGCGCAATTGAACGATGCCAGCTCTCCAGGACACGGGCCCCGGCTCGTCGCCACCGGGCAAGGCCTCCTCGCCGCCTACTACGGGGGAAGTCCCTACAACCAGGCGGTGGTCAAGCGCTGGACAGGCACGGGATGGCAGGCGTTCCCGTCCACGCCCAGCCTCTCGGCGGCGGGAGTGGCGATCGCGGCCCTGGCCGACGGCTCGCCGGTGCTGAGCTGGATCTATCCCGTTTCGCAGGCCAGCGGATTTCAGTGGACGGTGGGCAGCAGGGCATGGTCGGCGGCCGCCGCCGGCTGGACTTCGCTGCCGGACGTGAAGCTCTCGTCCTCCATCGATCCGCACCTGCTGGTCGATCCGGCCGGCGCGATCGATCTGATCGCCGACGACCGATCGGGCACGACGACCGACGTCCTGCACACCGTCGCCGGAGATTCTGCGTGGACGAGCCTGGGGCGTCCGGATCGCGCGCTCTCGCTGAACGGACCCATCGTCCTCGATCCCTCGCAGCGGCTGGTCGTCGCGTATTCAGCGGGATCGCAGGGCGCCATCGCCAGGCGCGAAGCGGGCGGATGGGCCGACGTCGCCTCGGTGCCTGCCCCCGGGTTCGCGATGGGAAGCGCGGCGGACGGCAGCATCTATGCGGTCTGGACCGACCTGGGAAATACCGCTCCGGCGCAGCCGCTGCGGGCAGCCGTCTGGAAATGAGGGGTCAGAGACCGCGGCGGAGTCCTTTGCGCGACGCAGCCTCCGCGGCCCTCAGCACGGCCTCGCGCAACCCGGGGTCGAGCCGCGCCTCGCCCAGGACGCCCGGCGCGACAGGCGCCTCCGCGCGCGGGGCCTCGCCGATGCCCGCCCTGCGCCGGCCCTCCCGCAGAGCGCCCTCGTGCGCGAGCCCGAACTGCAGGCGGCGCACGGCGTCCTTTCCCAGCCGCGCGTTGAGGCGCTCGATGAGGAAGGTCCGCGCCGCGTCGAGCTGATCGCGCCAGCGGTGGTCCTCCACCAGCACGTGCAGGGTGCCCGCGGCGAGCACGGTGGGCTGCGCCCGCGCCGCGATCTGGCGGCCCACCGCGCTCTCCCACACCTCCGGCGAGAGCCGCCGCGGCAGGCGCGCCATGCCGCATTTCCTGAGCTCGCGGTGGAGGATGCCGCCGACCGGCTCGCCACGGCGCGCGCAGAAGCGGATCAACCCTTCCTCCGGAGCAGCGCCAGCCGCACCGCGCTGACCACCTCGTCGATGCGATAAGGCCGCTCCACCACCGGCACCTCCATGCGCTCGCCCTCCTCTCCCCGCAGCCGCGAGAGGATCAGCGCGAGCCTGCGGCTGGCGGAAAGCTCGCGCAGCCGCGTCAGCGCGTCTTCCTCGGCTGCCGGCCAGGCGCGATCCTCGAGCAGCACCACGTCGGCCGCCTCGAGCGCGGGCACCGCCTGCGACGGGGCGTGGGCGATTCGCACCTGCGCGGGGAGCAGGCGCCGCACGCGCTCAGCCTCGTGCAGGTCGCGACCCACGAGCAACATCTTCGGCTGCGCCGCGTGCCTCATGTTGGTCCTTTCGATGATCGCTGCTCGTCACGTCGATCGCATCGCACATCTCGAGAATGCGCGAGTAGACGCGCGGGCCGACGCGCTGCTCGAGGTTCTCCGCCATCTGCCCGTCGCCCTTGAACTGCCAGTCGGTGGTGCCTTCGCGGGGGTAGTTGGTGGCGAGCAGGGTGGGGCGGCCGGCGTTGTAGCGGACGCTGATCACCTCGTCGAGCACTCCCTGCTCGAACTCGCGGTTCTTGCCGCCCTTGCCGATCTCGTCGATGGCGAGCACGTCCACCTGGCGCAGCGGCTCCAGCCACTCGCGCGAGGAGAGCCCGCGGGAAAAGCCGTCGCGGATGTCGGAGAGCAGGAGGAAGAACTCCTCGTACCTGCCGCGCACGCCCTTGCGCGCCGCCAGTTCGCGCAGCATGGCCGCGAGCAGGTGCGTCTTGCCGGTGCCGGGCGGGCCGCAGAAGAGCAGGGCGCGCTGGCCCGCGGCGCCGGGCACGAACTCGTCGACGAACCTGCGCGCGCGGAGCAGCGCCCGCTGCTGCGCGGGGCTGTACGGGCGGTAGGCGGAGAGGGTGCGGTCGAGGAACTTGGGGGGCAGGCGCAGCCCGGTCAGGAGCGAGAGCCGCCGCGGATCGGCCCCGCACCCGCATCCGCGCAGCACCTCGTAGCCGCGCTCGTCGCGCGCATAGAGACGCCCCTGGCCGTGGCAGGAGGCGCACTCCGCCGTGCAGGCGCAGGCCACCGCCACGCCGCTGCCGTCGCGCTGCTGGAAGACGAAGCCCTCGCCCCCGCATCGCGCGCAGGGGCCCTTCGCCGCGGTCACCGGGTCGGCCATGAGCAGGGGATCACGAAGCAGGGCACCGTGGAAAGGGGACTCAGAGCAGAAAAGCGCGGGGAGGCACGCCGAGGCATTCGCTGGTCGCGGACAGCAGCATGAGCTGCAGGCTGCGCTGGTAGCTGCGGCGCGACATGCCGCGGGGGCGCGGGGCGAGGCGGGCGCGGAGGGCAGCGCCGGCCTGCAGCGCGGCCGACCGGGGCAGCTCGCGCAGCGAAGCCTCGAGCGCGCGGACGGCCGCGGTCCAGTACCCGTCGGCGCCGTGGTGGGCGATCACCTCTTCGGCCACGTCGGCCAGGGCCTCCCAGGCGGAGCGCGCGGGCAGCGACGGGTTGCGGCAGGCTGCGCGAAGCCCGGCCGAGAGCGCCTCGGACCTCGCCACGGCCGGCCCCGGCCGCGGCTTCAGCCGCTCGATGGCGGGCGCGAGGACCTGGAGGGAGATGGACAGCTCCGCCGCACCTCGCGCCGCGGGCGCCTGCGAGCGCAGCCGCGCCGCCTTGCGCACTTCGGTGATCACCGCCGCGACCGGCACCTGCGCCGCGTGCCAGGCCAGGGCGAGCTGGGCATCGGCGGACGAGAGCAGAAGCCCGCGCCCGCGCACCCTGCCCAGCTCCTGCGCCACCGTCTCGATGTACTCTTGCGCCGTCACGATCGCCTGCGCCCCCGCCGAGGACCTGCCGCTCGCAGCATGCAGGAGAGGTCTGACAGCCCGTCGCCACGGGCCTGCGTCCCCTCCCGGCGCGAGCTTGCTAACACCAGCTTTAACCCCGCGTCAATACTCGGGAAAATTGCCGGGGAAGACACAGGTTGCGCACAGGTCCGCAGCCGCTTCAGGCACGGAACGCAAGGCGCTTTTCGCTCCGTCCACAGCCCGTGGCAAAGTGCGCCGGAACGTCTGTGGAGGAGCGGGCCTCGCCCAATGGACCGACCCGACTGGTCGCACCTTCTCGCCCAACTGGACGCGCATCGCGCGGCGGACGAGAAGGAGGCGCGCGACGTGGCATTCATCCGCGCCTTCGTCGCCCGCCACCCGCAGGACGCGCACCTGCGCTCGCAGCCCGAGGGGCACCTGACCGGCAGCGGCTTCGTGCTCGATGCGTCCCGGTCGCGCGTGCTGCTGCTCCATCACAAGAAGCTCGGCCGCTGGCTCCAGCCCGGCGGCCACGGCGAAGGAGAGACCGACCCGCGACAGAT
>DATDMU010000131.1:0-2409 GCA_036518615.1 Myxococcales bacterium | reverse complement strand
CACTTCGCCGATGGCGGCGCGGTCGTAGCCGTGGGTGCCGCGAAGCACCAGCTCGTCTCCGCTCTCCAGCGCGTAGACCGAGGCGATGGGCGACTGCGCGAGCGCCGCGATCTGGTCGCAGAGGAAGGAGAGCCCCGCGGGGAGGCCGCCGCCCGGAGCGACGCCGGCCGCGAAGCGCAGCGCGGCCTCCACGCGCTGCGAGCGCTCGACGATCTGCACCGGCACCCGGGGCGCGTCCATGCCCGCAAGAGTACCGCGGAGGAGGTCAATGCGTCTGCGGCTGCAGCTCCACTTTGACCCATCCCGGACTGCGCTTGTCGAACTCCCGGTAGGCCTCCAGCGCGCTCATCAAGGGCTCGCGGTTGGTGAGCAGCGCCGCAGGGTCGACGGTGCCGTTGCGCACCATCTCCACCAGGAGCGGCAGGTACTTGCGGTGCGGGCAGTTGCCCATCCTCAAAGTGAGGTTCTTGTTCATCGCCATGCCGATGGGGAACCTGCGCGCAGTGGGCGGGTAGACGCCGATGATCGAGAGGGTGCCTGCCTTGGCGAGGCCCATGGTCGCCCAGAGGAGCACGATGGAGGGCGCGTTGCCCGGGTGCCAGTTGTCGCCGTCCTCGTTCGTCTTCGGCGCCACCTCGGAGACCTCGTCCTTCAGCGCCTTCAGCTCCGCCTTCTCCAGCGCCCTGGCCGCGGCGCTGCCCTTTTCCGGAAGCGTTGCGTCCACGCCGACCGCGTCGATGGCGCGGTCCACGCCGATGCCCGAGGTCAGCGCCATCAGCGCGGCGATGGGGTCCTCCTTGGAGAAGTCGATGACCTCCGCTCCCTGCGCGCGCGCCATCTCCAGCCGGTCGGGGACGCAGTCGACGGCGAAGATGCGGCCCGCGTGCATGAGCTTGCAGGAGGCGATCACCAGCTGGCCCACGGGCCCGCAGCCGAACACCGCCACCGTCCTGCCCGGCTCGATGCCGGCGATGTCCGCCCCGAAGTACGCGGTGGGGAAGATGTCGGAGAGGACGATGGCCTGCTCGTCGCTGACCTCGTCCGGCAGCTTGATCAGATTCGTGTGCGCGAAGGGCACGCGGGCCACTTCGGCCTGCAGGCCGTCGAAGGGACCGCTCTGCGCGGGGCCGCCGAAGAACGCGGTGCCGGCCTGCTTGCCGTTGGGATTGGCCCCGTCGCACTGGGAAAAGAAGCCGCCCCTGCAGTAGGAGCAGTTTCCGCAGGCGATGGTGGAGGGGATCACCACCCGATCGCCCTTGCGGAAATTGCGGACGCCCTCGCCCACTTCCTCGACGACGCCCACGCCTTCGTGGCCGAGGATGGTGCCGGGCTTCAGGCCGGGAAGCGTGCCGCGGATCATGTGCAGGTCGGTGCCGCAGATGGCGCTGGCGGTCAGGCGGACGAGCGCGTCGGTGGGCTCGCGCAGCTTCGGCTCCTTCACCGAATCGAGGCGCACGTCGCCGATGCCGTGGAAGACGATGGCTTTCATGGGATCTCCTTGTGGCGCGAAATTGCGGCGCAGCGGCGGGTCGCGCCTGCAAGGCCGGCCGCCGTGGGTGCGTGGCGGCGCTCTCGCACCGGGGGGGCGAACCGTCTGATATGCGGCCGCGGGGCAAAACCGGTTACACTTGGGGATCCCAGGTTCCTTGCAGGAGGCTTTCAGATGACGGAATCCGTGTCCCCCCGTACGCACGTCGACATCGAGCATGCCGTCGTGCGCTTCGCGGGTGACTCCGGCGATGGCATGCAGCTCACCGGGACCGAGTTCACCCGGGAGGCCGCGCTCCACGGCAACGACCTCGCCACCTTCCCCGATTACCCGGCGGAGATCCGCGCGCCCGCCGGGACGCCGGCGGGCATCTCCGGCTACCAGATCCAGTTCGCCGCGCACGAAGTGTACTCGCCCGGCGATCAGCCGGACACGCTCGTGGCCATGAACCCTGCCGCCCTCAAGGTGCACCTGCCCGACCTGAAGCGCGGGGGGCTGCTCATCGTCAACGACGCCGCTTTCAAGCAGAGCGACCTGGACCGCGCCGGCTGGAAGTCGAACCCGCTCGCGGACGGCACCCTCGACGGCTTCCGCGTCATCAAGGTCGATTTCGAGCGGCTGGTGGGCAAGGCCGTGGAAGGCACCGGCGTCTCCTCGCGGGACGCGAGCCGCTGCAAGAACTTCTACGCCCTGGGCCTGGTGTTCTGGATCTACTCGCGCGACGTGGAGCGCGAGGAGCACGCCATCCGCGACCGCTTCAAGAAGAACCCGCCGGTCGCCGAGGCCAACGTCCGCGCCTTCAAGGCGGGCTACAACTACGGCGAGACCATCGAGGCGCTGGACGCGCCCTACGTCATCCAGCCGGCGCGGCTCAAGCCCGGCAAGTACCGCAACGTCACCGGCAACAGCGCCATCGCGCT
>DATDMU010000130.1:0-10733 GCA_036518615.1 Myxococcales bacterium | reverse complement strand
CGGTCGGTGGCCCCGCGGGCCAGCACCGCCGCGGAGAAACCGTGGAAGAGCAGCGAGTAGCCGATCGAGCCGGCGGCGCCGTGCTCATGTCCGTCGGCGCTGGCGGCGGCCTCCAGATCCAGCTCGCCGAAGGGCAGCGCAAAGGAGGCGGTGGGACCGCCGCTGGCGAGGACCGACGAGCAGTTGGAGCAGGCCGGCTCGTCCCATCCCTTGACGTGCTGCAGGGCCGATTCGAACCGGTAGCCCGCGGTGACGAAGTCGCTCAGCCCCAGCCGGTGGTGCGCCACCAGCACCGGCGGGCCGTAGTGGAACGCGTCGACGCCGAACCCGAGCCGCTGGAAGCCGAGGTGATAGCCGTAGTCGCTCAGCCCGGCGGCGAGCACGCCGGGCGAGGAGTAGTAGGGCGAGGCGTACTCCTGGGTGCGCCCGAAGGAGTCGCGCACGACGTAGCTGACCTGCCCCTGCCCGCCGGTGACCGGCAGGTTGCGGATCTCGAAGGGCCCGGGAGCGATGGGCTGCTCGCGCACCAGCGCGCCGTTCACGTAGACGTCGAGCGTGGAGGGCGAGAGGATGGCGCCGGAGATGCGCGGCAGCGGCTGCCGCACGAAGTAGGGATCGAGCGAGAACTCGCGGGTCACGCTCAGGCCCGCGAGCAGCGACGAGCCGCCCACCGACGAGGACTGGGCGAACGAGTCGCCCACCACCACGCGCCGCATCGACGAGGGAGAGTCGAGCGTGAGGTTGGTGAGGCCGCGCGCGACCGTGCCGTCGGGGAGCACGTTGCCGCCGGAGAAGAGCAGCGCGCCCTTGTAGGAGAGCCCCAGCTCGCCGGCGCCGCTGAAGGCGCCCTCGCCGGTGCCGGTGACCGAGTAGTTGAAGAAGGCGCTGCTGTCCGTCCGAAGCACCATGTCTGCAGGACGCCGCATGGCGCGAAGGTCGAGGGTGGTGGTCTCGAGCAGCGAGGCTTGCGCCGTCAGCCGCAAGGCCAGGTTCTGCGTGTCGAGCTCGTAGGTCAGCGCCGGAGCGAGCGAGCGCAGCGAGACGTACTCGCGCCCGTCATGCTGCTCGCGCGAGCCCTGCAGCCCGTGCAGCCCGGCCTTTTCCAGATCTTCCACCGCGACGAAGGCGTCCTCCACCGCGGCGGCGCCGCGCAGGCGCACCAGCACCGAGTCCCTGGCTGCCTGGTTGACGAAGAGGTCGAGATACGCGCGCTGGTCCTGCGCCCCGGGCTGCGCGGCGAGCGGGAGCGAGAGCGCCATCAAGAGCGCCGGCGCCCATCTCCACGCTCTGTTTCGCGCCCCCGACACGGCTCAACCTCCGCACGCTCCCGCGGGCGTCTCCAGTTCCTCCTGCAGGACCTGCTCGCGATCGCCCTTCACCCGCGCCCGGAGCTTGCGCACCTTCGCGCAGGCGTCCCTCGGCAGGTCGAACCGGTAGCGCTTCTCGCCGCCGGCGAGCACGTACCAACCCTGCTGGTCGCGCTGGAACAACTTGCCGCCGCTGCCGTCGATTCCCTCCAGCGCGACGCTTTCCGCGCGGAAGTGCACGTTGCCGCGGTTCTGCAGCGCAAACGAGGCGCTGCCCGCGCCCACGGCGATGGGCGTGAGCCGCTGCGACTCGACCACCTTCGCGGGCTGGACGAAGATGGGGATGCCGACGCGGGTGAGGACGCGCACGGTGGTGCGCGGCTGCGACGGCTTCTCGGCCGGCGGCAGCTCCTCGACGAAGATGCGGTAGGTCCGCTCCACCGCGCCGAAGGGCACCGCCACGCCGACGCGGACGTTGTGGGTCTCGCCCGGCTTGAGCGACAGCAGCGTGGGGAAGAAGATCACGTCCTCGGTCGGGGCCAGCTTCATCCCCGTGCTGGGATCCTCGCCCCAGGCGTTCGCCTGCAGCTGGTAGCGCACCGGCTCCGGCCCGTCGTTGCGCAAGGTCAGGAGCGCCTTGGCTTCGTCGGGGCGGAGCGCGATCTGCACCGGCGAGACGTTCAGTCCCGCAGCATGCAGACGCCCGGCCGCCGTGAGGAGGAGGCCGGGCGCAAGCAGGAAGAGCAGACGGCGCACTAGAAGTTGACCGTCGCGACCACGCTGTCGGCGTAGACGCCGGTGGAGGCGTCCTGGCCGGCAGGGATGGAGCCGAACACCATCACGGTGCGGGCGGCGATGCTGGGAGCGGCCGACACGGCGAAGCCGTTGCCGGCGGTGGTGCCGTCGCCCCAGGGCGTGGTGGTGGCGGCAGCGCTGGCGCCCACCGCGGTGGGGAAGAACAGATCGTAGGAGAGCGCGCTCGTGCCGTTGGTCATGGCGCGCTTGCCGGCCAGGCCGGTGCCGAAGTTGGTGCTGGAGCTCAGGTTGATGGTCGAGCTGCTGCCGCGGGTGCAGGTCAGCGTCAGCGAGGTGCTGCCCGTCTTGTCGGCCGAGGCATTGGCCTGCAGCGGGTCGTAGGCGCCGAAGTCGAGGTCGCCGGCCACCGAGATGGTGCAGTTCGGGTCGATGTGCGCCTTGGCCTGGAAGGCCGGGGCGCTCGCGCTGCCCGCGAAGGCCTGCGAGTGGCCCACGAAGGCGGCGGCGGAAAGGCAGAGGGCGAGGGACAGCTTGCGGATCATGGTCATGCTCCTGGCGAGAAGTGCGTGAGAGGGTGAATCAGAAGTTCACGGTCGCGGTGACGGTGTCGACGTAGGTGCCCACCGCGGCGTCCTGGCCGCCGAAGACCACGCCGTCCATGTTGAAGGTGCGGGCCGCCTTGCTGGTGGGCGCCGCGGGAACGAAGGGGTTGGCGGTGGTCCAGGAAGTGGTGGTGCCCGGCCAGTAGATGTCGTAGCCGAGGAAGTTGGTGGTGGCGCCGAGCTTCATCGCGCGCGGCGCGGCAGGCGTGAGGCCGGCGGCGGCGGCGGAGTTGGCGCCGGCGCTGAGGCCGATGCTCGGCGCGGACCCCTTGGTGCACGCGAGCGTCACCGTGCCGCTCGCCGTCGCGTTGGTCGTCGCGTTGGCGACCACCGGGTCGTAGCTGAAGGTGATGCCGGTGGTGGAGATGGTGCAGTTGGCGATCACGTTGCCGGTGACCACGAAGTTCGAGGTGGCGGTGGCGGCGCGCGCCGGGGCCGCGAAGAAGATGGCGGCGGCAAGGGCGGAAGCGAGTACGATGCGGCGGAACATTTGAAACCCCCTCGTCCTTCGAGCTGGCGAGCACTCTATGGGGGCAACCGGGCATGCGTCAATTACTTGGCAGTAGAATTCTTCAATGAAAACGTATACATATGTGTCTGCACCGGGGCTTGTGTAATCCGATGTAGTATATTTTCCTTTTCGAGCATTCCCCTCGCCGCCGGCTGTAGAATGTTCCAGCCCGATGCGAACGCTTCCCGCAGCCGCGCTGATCCTGGCCTTCGCGCTCCCGGCCGCGGCGGCAACCTGCACCGGCATCTCCGCGGTCGGGCTCGGGTTCGGCAACTACGACGTCTTCGCGGCCCTCCCCGACGACACCGCCGGCAGCCTCACGTACTCCTGCACCGCCTCACCCGCCGTGACCTTCGGGGCGAGCGTGAACGGCGCGCTGAACCCGCGGCAGATGCTTCGCCTCTTCGGCGGGACCGACGTGCTCCGCTACGACGTGTACTTCGACGCCGCCCGGACGGTGCCGTGGTCCTCCGCTCCGATCTCGCTGCCCGCGGGCAACCAGACGATCCCGTTCTACGGCCGCATCTTCCCCGGCCAGGACGTGGCGACCGGCCTCTACGTCGACGCCATCACCATCACCCTGAACTTTTGACATGCGGTGTAGGCGAAATGCGCCCTTTGCGGGCCTCCCTCGTGCGCCATACAAGGGAAGGCGATGGGAAGAAGGCTCCCCCTCTGGATGGCGGTGGCGGCGCTGTGCGCTTCGCTGCCGGCGCGCGCGGCGCCGAGCTGCCACGGCATCAGCGTGACGCCGCTCTCGTTCGGAAGCTACGACGTGTACGGCGCGGCGCCGCTCGATTCCGCGGGGACCATCAGCTACAACTGCCCGCCGCCCGCGCTGCCCTCCGTCACCATCGACCTCGGGCTCTCCTTCGGCAACGGACACCGCCGCATGTCGCTGGGCGTCGGGGCGGACCTGCTCGAATACGACGTCTACTTGGACGCGGCGCGGACCACGGCCTGGCCGTCGGTGAACCCAATCCCGGTTGCGCAGGGCAACAACCTCACGGTCCCCTTCTACGGCCGCATCTTCCCGCAGCAGGACGTCTCGGTGGGGACGTACAGCGACACGCTGGTCGTCACCTTCAACTTCTAGCCGCGCCGGTTCGCAGGAACGCCGCGATCTCCGGCAGGAGCCGCTCGCGCAGCGCCACGTCCGCGCGCAGCCGTTCCAGCGTCTGCGCCACCGCCTGCCGGGCGGCGCTCACCTCGTGGGCGGCGAGGAAACCCTCCACCTGCTCGAGGTGCCGGCGCTCGGGCAGGCTCCCCAGCGCCTCCACCAGGCGGCGCAGGATCATCGGCGAGTCGCCCTTGCGCCGGACCTCGTCCCACCGCTCCTGGATCAGGAGCCATGCGGCCTCGCGCGTGGCCCGGTTCGAGAGCAGCGCGCCGAGGTAGCTGGCGAAGTCCTGCATCTGCACGAAGGGATCGAGGGCGAGCGCCACCGCCCGATCGACCAGCGCGGGGTTCTCGACCAGCGCGAGCGCGTGGAGGTAGCGGCGCTTGGCCGCGGGGTCCAGCTCCGCCCGCGCCAGCCCGCGCAGCTCCTCGAATCGCCCCGCGTCCGCTCCCCGGGCGGCGGCGGGCACCACGACGTCGAGGAGGTTCGGGTCGAGCGGCGGGCCCTTCTTGTCCACGTGCATGCGGTAGCGCGCAGATGCCTCGTCCACCGCGGCCTGGTCGCGGGCCACCAGCGCGAGCGCGCGCAGCACCGCCGCCCGCCGCAGGCGGCGCTCGTCCTCCTCGCCCGCGCTGGGCTCCCAACCCAGCTCCGCGACGGCGGGCGCGAAGAGCGAACGGACCCAGTCCTGCAGCGCAGGGCGGTCGGCCTCGCCCACCAGGCGGTGCTCGAGGTAGCTGAGGCGCGCCACCACTTCGTCCAGCACGGTGTGATCGCGCTCCGCATGCAGCCCGGCGAGGAGCTGGAGGAATCCCTCCAGCTTCACCGCATTGGCGCGCAACAGCGCCCATTGATCGGACACCAGCGCCATCCGCTCCTCGGGACGCAGCTCGGGAAGCGCGCGGATCAGCTTGCGCAGCAGCTCCGGGTCGTAGGCGGTGCGGTAGAAGCCGCGCGCCCCCACGTTGCCCAGCACCCATTCCAGAGGGCCCCCGGTCTGGAGCTCCTGCTCCTGCTGCCGGAGCAGCACGCGCTCCTCGCGGCCGCCGAAGCGCAGCACCAGGGGCACCAGCCACTGCGTCGGCTCCGGCGCGGCCTCCGGGTCGGAGAAGAAGCGCTTCTGCGAGAGGTGGAGCGTGCCGCCGCGCTGCGAGATGGTGACCAGCGGATAGCCCGTCTGCCGGATCCACCCGTTGGCCAGCTCGAGGATGGGCTGCCCGCCCGAGGCGTCCTGGCCGTCGCCTCCCGCCTCGCCGAGCGCGCGCCAGAGGTCGTCGGCGGTGGCGTTGGCCTCGCGGTGCCTGCGCATGTAGAGGCGGATGCCGGCGCGGAACCTCTCGGCGCCGAGGTAACCCTCGATCATGCGCAGGATGGCGCCGCCCTTTTCGTAGGTGATGGCGTCGAAGGCCTCGCCCGCCTCCTCCGCGTTGCGGATCTCCGCGCGGATGGGATGGCTGGACTTGAGCGCGTCGAGATGCAGCGCGCCGCCCTTGCCGCCCTCGAAGTCCATCCACACCCGCCACTCGGGGCGCCACTGGTCCACGATCTTGTAGGCCATCCAGGTGGCGAAGGCCTCGTTGAGCCAGAGGTCGTCCCACCAGGTCATGGTGACCAGGTTGCCGAACCACTGGTGCGACAGCTCGTGGGTGATCACCTCCGCCACCCGCTTCTGCACGTTGAGCGGCGCGGCCTTGGGGTCGAGCAGCAGCGCCACCTCGCGGTAGGTGATGCACCCCGCGTTCTCCATCGCGCCGGCCTCGAAGTCGGGCACGCCCACCTGGTCCACCTTGCCGTACGCGTAGGGCTGGCCGAAGTAGTCCTCGAGCAGCGGCAGCACGGCGCAGGCGACCTGCTGTCCGAACGCGGTGAGCGCCTGCTTCTGCGGCACCGCCCAGGTGCGCACCGGGTAGGCGCGAATCCGGTTCTCCGGACTGGAGGACAGCTCGCCGATGCAGAGGGCCACGAGGTAGCTGGAGAGCGGCGGCGTCTCGGCGAAGCGCACGGTGCGGCCCGCCGGCCCCCGGTCCTCCTGCACGACCGGGCCGTTGGACAGCGCCGTCATGCCCTCGCGCACGCCCGCCACCTCCAGGCTCCAGCGCGCCTTGAACGCCGGCTCGTCGAAGCAGGGAAAGACCCGCCGCGCGTCCGCCGCCTCGAACTGCGTGACCGCGAGCGGACCGGCGCGATAGAGGCCGCGCAGCCCGCCGCTGAACGCCCCCTTCCAGGCCAGATCGAGCACCACCTTGCCCGCCGGCAGCTCCCCGTCGAAGCGCAGCGTCACCGTCTCGCTCTCCGGGTCGGCGCTCGCCGCTGCGGAGGGCGCAGGCCGCGCCCGCGCCGCCGTGATCTGGAGTCCGACCGCGTGCAACTGGATCTCGCGGCGGGGAGCGGCGAGCTGCAGCTCCAGCTCCATGCGACCTTCGAAGGTGCCCGCGTCGAGGTCGGGCGCGAGGCGCACGCCATAGCGGAGGGGTCTGACGTCGGGGGAGAGGCGGAAGTTCTTTCCGAGGCCCATGCGGCCCTCATAACAAGAAGGCCGGCCGCCATGTATCCTTGTCTGGCATGATCGTCATCCAGCACGAACCCGGCGAAGGACCCGGCACGCTCTCGCCGCTGCTGCCCGGCCATCGGCTCGTGCGCACGTTCGCGGGAGATCCAGTCCCGGAGACCGCGGACGCGCTGGTGGTCCTGGGAGGGGGGATGGGCGTCCGCGACCAGGACCGGCTCGGCCACCTGCGCGACGAGCTGCGGCTTCTGCGCTGGTGCGTGGAACAGGGCCGCCCGGTGCTCGGCATCTGCCTGGGCAGCCAGCTCCTCGCGCAGGCGCTGGGCGGGAGCGTGCGCAAGGCCGCGCGCAAGGAGATCGGCTTCTATCGCGTGCGGCTGGGCACGGCGGCGCGCGAGGACACACTCTTCTCCGGCGCGCCGGAGAGCTTCGTCGCATTCCACTGGCACGGCGACGAGATGGTTCCCCCCGCCGGGGCCGTGCCGCTCGCCTCCAGCACGCAGACGGCGGTGCAGGCGTTCCGGTTCGGCGCGCGGGCGTGGGGGGTGCAGTTCCACCTGGAGACCGACGAGGAGGTGCTCGCGGCGATGATGACGGGCGACGACGAGCTGCGGGAAGCGGGCGTGGACGCGAGCCTGCTCCGGCTCTCGGCGCGCCGCGAGCTGCCGCGACTGGCCTCGGTGGCGTCCGGCGTGTTCGCGCGATTCGCTGCGCTTCTCTGAGCGCGCGATGGCCGAATTCGCCGGCGACATCCTCGAAGGCCTGGCCGATCCGGTGGTGGCGGCGGACGGAGAGGACCGCATCGTGTTCGCCAACGCGGCGGCGCACCGGCTCTTCGCCTGGCCCGAAGGCGAGCTTCGCGGGCAGCCCCTGGACGCGCTGTTGCCGGCGCGGAGCCGCGGCCAGCAGCCGGGCTTTCTTCGCAAGCTGCAGGCGCAGCGAGCCGGGCCGGCGCGGACGGAGCTTTCGCGCAGGGACGGAGCGGAGATCGACGCCGAGCTGACCCTGTCGACGGGCGGCGGCCTGCTGATCGTCGGCGTCCACCGCGTGCGCGACGATCCCCGGGTGCCGCCCGACGAGCGCTACCGTCTCGTCTTCGAGAACGCGCCGGTGGGGCTGCTCCACTACGACGCGCGCGGCGTGATCACCGACTGCAACGACGCCATGGCGCAGATTCTCGGCTCCTCGAAGGACGTGATGATCGGGATCAACATGACCACGCTGCAGGGCGATCCGGCCCGCGAGCGCATCGCCACGCTGATCCGCGGCACGCTCTCGGGGCACGCAGCGCGATACGAAGGGCCCTACAAGTCGCAGGTCTCGCAGAAGGTGTCCGAGGCCGCGGCGCTCTTCGCGCCCATCCTCGGGCGCGGCGGGGGGGTCCTGGGCGGCATCGGCATCGTCGAGGACGTGACCGAGCGCAAGCGCATCGAGGCGCGGCTCTCCCGCGCCGACCGGATGGCGTCGATCGGCACGCTGGCGGCGGGGGTGGCGCACGAGATCAACAACCCGCTCGTCTACGTGACCCTCGGGCTGGAGCTGATCGACCGCGAGCTCTCCCGCCTGCGGCTGCGCCCTTCGCTTCCCGCCGAGGAGGACTGGGAGCGCATGCGCAAGTGGGTGCGCGAGGCGCTGGAAGGAGCGGAGCGCGTCCGCGCCATCGTCCGCGACCTGCGCACCTTCTCCCGGCCCGGAGAGCAGCAGGCGGTGCCGGTGGATCTGGAGAAGGCGCTGGAGTCCTCCATCAAGATGGCCCAGAGCCACATCCGGGCCCGCGCCCGCGTCGTGCGCGACTACCGGAAGGTGCCCGCCGTGCTCGCCGACGACAGCCGGCTCGGGCAGGTGTTCCTGAATCTCCTCGTCAACGCGGCGCAGGCCATTCCCGAAGACGCGCCGGACCAGAACGCGATCACCGTGCGCACCCGCACCGGCCCCGGGGGCGAGGCGGTGGCGGAGGTGGAGGACACGGGCGTCGGCATCGAGCCGTGGAAGATCGAGCGGATCTTCGAGCCGTTCTGGACCGACAAGCCGGTGGGCGTGGGCACCGGGCTCGGTCTCTCCATCGTCCACGGCATCGTCTCCGCGCTCGGGGGCGAGATCACCGTGCAGAGCTCGCCGGGCCGCGGCAGCACCTTCCGCGTCACGCTGCCCGCCGCGGCGACGAACGAGACGCCCGCCGCGGCGGTGGTGCTTCCCGCGCCGCGCAGTCACGGCCGCAAGCCGCGGCTGCTGCTCGTGGACGACGAGCCCTATCTCGGCGTGACGCTCAGGACGGGGCTGCGCGACGAAGCCGAGGTGGTGGCGGCCCGCGAGGGGCGCGAGGCCCTGCGCATCCTCCACGAGGACCAGGACTTCGATCTCATCCTCTGCGACCTGATGATGCCCGGGCTCACCGGCATGGACGTCTTCGACCAGGTGAGCCGGGAGCTGCCCGCGCTCTGCCGCCGGTTCGTCTTCATGACCGGCGGCGCGGTGACCGAGCGGGCGCGCAAGTTCCTCGACAGCATGCCCGATCAGCGGCTCGACAAGCCGTTCCGGCTGGAGCAGGTGGAAGCGCTGCTGCGCCGCGTCCAGCGCTGACCGTCAGGGGTTGCGCACGGGAGCGTCGCCGAAGGCCTGATCGACGAGGAGCTGCTGCTCGTACTTGTGGCTCTTCTCGCTGCCCGTCGCGGGGCTGGCGCTCTCGGGGCGGCTGACGCAGGACAGCCTTCCCAGCGCCTTGGGCCAGCGCGCGTTCAGGTGGTACCAGGCGCCCATGTTGAACGGCTCCTCCTGGACCCAGACCCGCTCCGCGCCCTCGTAGGGCGCGAACGCCTCGACGAGCAGCTCGTCGGCGAGCGGATAGAGCTGCTCGATGCGCAGGATGGCCACGTCGGAGCGCTTCTTCGCTTCCCGCGCCGCGGCCAGGTCGTAATAGACCTTCCCGGTGCAGATGAGCACGCGCTTCGCCTGCTTGCCCACCGCGGGGTCCCAGATGATGCGGCGAAAGGCGCCCCTGGAGAGGTCGTCGAGCGTGGAGACGGCGCCCTTGTGCCGGAGCAGGCTCTTCGGAGTCATCACCACCAGAGGCTTGCGCAGCGGCCGGAGCACCTGGCGGCGCAGCAGGTGGAAGATCTGCGCGGGCGTGGTCGGGTAGCAGACCTGGATGTTGTCCTCGGCGCAGAGCTGGAGGAAGCGCTCGAGCCGCGCCGAGCTGTGCTCCGGCCCCTGCCCTTCGAAGCCGTGCGGCAACAGCAGCGTGATCCCGGAGAGGCGGTTCCACTTGTCTTCCGCCGAGGAGATGAACTGGTCGATGACCACCTGGGCGCCGTTGGCGAAGTCGCCGAACTGCCCCTCCCAGACGCAGAGGGCCTCGGGCATGTCCAGGGACCAGCCGTAGTCGAACCCCATCACGCCCTGCTCGGAGAGCGGCGAGTCGAAGATGTCGAAGTGCCCCTGCTCCGCCTTGAGGTGCGCGAGCGGCGTGTAGCGCTTGCCGTCGTGCGCGTCGGCCAGCACGGCATGGCGGTGGGAGAAGGTGCCGCGCCGCGCGTCCTGGCCGGAGAAGCGGATGGGGGTCCCTTCGTCGAGCAGGGTGGCGAAGGCGAGGTGCTCGCCCACGCCCCAGTCGAAGGTGTGCGTGGCGGGGGCTTCCGCGAGCTTGCGCCGGCCCTCGAGGAGCTTCGCCACCTTGTCGTTGAGCACGAAGCCCGGCGGCACCCGCGAGAGCGAGACGAGCAGCTCGCGCAGCCGCGCCTCGGGCACGGCGGTGGGGACCTCGGGCGTGTCGCGGTCGGGGCCGCCGCGGTATTTCGACCAGAGTCCCGCCATGGCCGAGAACGAGCGCCTCGCCCCTTCCTTGCGGGTGCGCTCCAGCTCCGCCTCCAGCCGCTCCATCCGCTCCTGCATCAGCTGGTCGGCCTCGCCGCCGGTGGCCACGCCCTCCTCCGCC
>DATDMU010000129.1:0-5682 GCA_036518615.1 Myxococcales bacterium | reverse complement strand
AGCATCCGCTGCGAGAGCGCGAAGCCCACCGCGTTGGAGATGCCCTGCCCGAGCGGGCCGGTGGTGGCCTCCACGCCGGGAGTGTCGTGGAACTCGGGGTGGCCCGGCGTCTTCGAGCCGTACTGCCGGAAGGAGCGGATGTCGTCGAGGGTGACGTCGAAGCCGGCGAGGTGGAGCATCGCGTACACCAGCATCGAGCCGTGGCCGGCGGAGAGGATGAAGCGGTCGCGGTTGGCCCAGCGCGGCTCCTTGGGGTTGAAGCGCAGGTGCCGGCTCCAGAGCACGTGCGCCATGGGCGCCGCCCCCATGCAGATGCCGGGGTGCCCGCTGTTCGCCTTCTCCACGGCGTCCACGCAGAGGAAGCGGATGGTGTCGATGCACTTCTGTTCCAGTTGGGCGTTCATCGCAGGCTCGTGGGCGAAGGGGTGGGACGACCGTTGGAGGCGTGCGCCTCGTCGGCGGCAAGGAGCGCGGCGCCGAGGAGGCCTGCCTCGGTGTCCAGCACCACCTGCACCGGCATCAGCTCGAGCAGCGGGCGCATGCGCCCCTTGTCGAAGAAGGCCTCGCGGAAGCGGCCGTCGGTGAGGGCGGGGAGGATCTTCGGCGCGATGCCGCCGGCCACGAAGACGCCGCCGGTGGCCAGGGTCTTGAGCGCGAAGTTCCCCGCTTCCGCTCCGTACAGCTTGCAGAAGAGCTCGAGCGCATGCTTGCAGAGGGGATCGCCCGCCTCCGCGCCCGCCGTCACCGCCGCGGGCGCGTTGGCGCGGTCGTGCTTGATCAGGTCGGCCAGCGGCTCGGTCACGTGCAGGCCGGTGATGTGGGCGATGGCTTCCGCCAGGTTCACCAGGCCTTCGCCGGAGACCACCCGCTCCCAGCTCACGTGATCGTGCCGCTGCGCGAGGAAGCGGAGGATGCCGATCTCCAGCTCGGTGCGCGGCGCGAAGCTGGTGTGGCCGCCCTCGGTGGCCATCACTTCGCGGTGGCCCGACGCGCCGACCGTGGCGATGGCCTCGCCGAGGCCGGTGCCGGCGCCGATGACCGCCCAGGGACCTTTGGGATCGCGCACACCTTCATTGAGCGTGACCAGGTCGGCCGGTTTCACCGCCTGGATGCCGAGCGCGAGCGCGCGGAAGTCGTTGGCCATGCGCACGGCGCGGATGCCGAGGGTCTGGGCGAGATCCCGCTCGTCGAGGATCCAGGGGAGGTTGGTGGTGTGGCTGCGCCCGTTCGCCACGGGACCGGCGACCCCGAAGCCGGCGAATTCCGGCATGGGGCGCGCCACCTCGGACGCGAAGGCGCGGCAGATGGCGCCGAGGCCGGGGTACTTGCGGCTGTCGTAACGGCTGCTCGCGAGCACTTCGATCGGTGGAGCGCCTGCCGGCCCGGCTGCAGCGCCGACCTCGCAGACGGCGAGGAGCGTCTTCGTGCCGCCGATGTCTCCCGCGAGCACCTGCATCCGGCCGCGCAACCTACCCGACGAGCGCGGAAGATCAAGCGACGAAGAGGCGCTTCCACGTCTTGCCGACCTTGCTTGCGGGCAGATGAAACCCAACGTTTGTGCAGACCACCAAGACGGGCGGCGGGAGACGACATGCGGACGGGGTGGACTTCGGCAGCAACTGTCGCGGCGACCGCGCTGCTGCTCTGGCCTGCGGCAGCGCGCGCGCAAATCGAGACCAGCTTCACGCCTTCGGGCGACACCAACTGGAGCGCCACCGCCGGCCGCACGGCCGGCGACGGCAATTCCATCCTGCAGGCAGAGGCGGGGTGGCCGGGAATCGGGTTGACCTGGCTCAAGGGCGTGGACGAGCGCACCGACCTGGGAGTGCACGTCGGCTTCAACTACGGATTGGAAAACACCTCCAACAACCTGGTGGGATTCAATTTCGCCATCCCCTACCGGCACACGCTCGGTTCGATCGGCGATACCACCTTCGCCTTCCAGGCGCAGCCAGGGGTCTCGCTGTACGGCAACAACGGCGTCCTCTTCGCCGCGGGCGGCCCCGTCGGGGTGGTCGCCGGACTCAGGGTCAGCCCCCGGATGACGCTCGACCTGGGCGCCGACGTGCCGGTCTTGATCTCCTTCACCAACCCGACCGGATTTCTGGTCGGCCCGCAGTTCGGCGGCGGCGGCGAGTACCTCCTCGACAACAACCTCGCGGTGACCGCCCGGGTCCGCATCGGCCCGCAGTTCGCGCTCGACTCGTCCGGCACCGGCGCGCAGACCGGCTTCATCACGCTGGTGGGGCTCGCCTACAACGCGCGGTAGTCTAGGCGAGCTGGATGAGCGCGGCTTGATCCAGCTCCAGGCGGGCGCCCTCCAGCGCGGAGGCCGCCTCGTCGTAGACCGCGGCCTCCGCCTGCAGCACGCGATCGGCATCGGCCTTGCGCGCGCGGCTCTGCGAAAGCCAGCGCCCGACGCGGCGCAGGGCGGCTTCCTTCTCGGCGGCCACGCCCTTTCTCGCAGCCGCCACGATCCCGGCCAGCCTGCGCCGCGCCTCCTCCTGGGCGCGGCGGAGCGCCACCTCCACCGCTTGCACGAACGCCGCCGGAGGGCCGCCGTCGGGCGCGGGCACCGCCTCCAGGTCGGCGGAGTCGAGCTGGGCGCCGAGCGCGTCGTCCACCTGCACGCCGCCGCGGCCGTCCAGCCGCACCACCACCCGCACCAGCATCTGGTCGAGGTGCCGCGCGGCGCGGCGCGACGGCACCCGCGCGCCCTGCGCCAGATCGGAAGGCTCGGGCAGGGTGACGAGGAAGCGCGCGTCGAGCGCGGCGCCGGCCGCCCCGCGCGCCCGCGCACGCGCCACGCTGGAACGGCCCAGCTCCCCGTCGCGGACCCAGGCGAAGAGCGCTTCCACCAGGGGATGCCCGGTGGCGAAGCTGTCGTGCTCCTCGTGCTGCACGGCGACCTCGCGCCGGAACGACCCCAGCACCGTCCGGTCCTCCGCCAGGTCGAACCCCGCGAGCGCGTCGACCTTCAGCTCCGGGCCGACGTGGAAGGACACCTGGCCGGGCAGCACGTCCACATCCACGTCCACCGCCAGCCCCACGCGTTTCGCCGCCTCGATGGTCACGGTTTCGAGCCGCCGCTCGAGGTGCGCGGCCACCGCCTGCAGCGCATCCGCGGGAGACGCCGGCGAGGGAATGCGCGCGCCCAGCCGCATGGCTCCCCGCGACGCGAGGGCCAGCAGGGCGTTCACGTCGCAGCTCCTGCGGTCGAGGAGCGGATCGTAGGCGCGCGCGACTTCCGCCCGCGCGGCGGAGACCCGCTCTCCAAGGGCGCGCACCATGCTCTCCCAGCGCGCCGGGTCGTCGGTCGCGGCGAGCGCGAGCAGCTCGGACTCCACCGTCTCCAGCACCGGATCGAGCCCGCCCACGGGCTCGCGGAACACGCCCACGCCGGCGTCGAGCACGTCCAGCACCCGCGCCGCGAGCGTGCCCTCGGGCCGGAAGGCGTAGATGCGCACCTCGCGCGACTGGCCGATGCGATCGATGCGGCCGATGCGCTGCTCGATGGCGGCCGGGCTCCAGGAGAGGTCGTAGTTCACCAGCACGTGGCAGTGCTGGAAGTTGCGGCCCTCGCCGCCCAGCTCGGTGCAGAGGAGCACCCGCGGGCCGTCGGGGTCGCGGAAGCGCGCCACCAGCTTGTCGCGCTCGGCGGGCGTCAGATCGCCGGCGTAGGCCAGCGCCTCCACCCTCTGCCGCTGGAGCGACGCGCGCAGGTACTCCACCGTCTCGCGCGGCTCGGCGAACACCAGCACCTTCTCCCGCGGGCCCAGCTCGGCGAGCAGGGCGTGGAAGGCGGCGAGCTTGGAGTCCTGCTCGAGCGAGAGCGCGCGCTGCGCCAGCTTCTTCTCGCCGATGTTCGCAAGTCCCGCCGCGAGCGCCGGCGGCGAGCTGCCCAGGCGGCGCAACAGCGAGGCCAGCACCGCGCCCGAGGGCAGCCTCGCGGAAGCGAGCGCCCGGCGCACCTCGTCCTCCAGCGCGCGCTCCTGCGCGGTGAGCTGCACCTCGATGGTGCCGAGGCGTCGGGGGGTGAAGCCGCCCACCACGGCCCTCCGGTTGCGGAGCAGGCGCGCCGACAGCCCGTAGCTCTCCTCCAGGTGACCGAGCAGCGCCGGCCCGCGCAGCTTCTGCAGCGCGGGGTCGTCGGGAAAGAGCTCCGCGATGCGGCCGGCCGCCCCCGCGTCGCCGGCGAGGAGCGCGCGCACCTGCGCGGAGAGGTCGCCCTGCCGGGCGAGCCGCGCGCGCAGCTCCTCTTCCGTCGCGGCAGGGGCCGGGTCCACCAGGCGCAGGAGCGCGTGGTACTCGGCGGGATCGAGCTGCAGCGGCGTGGCGGTGAGCAGGAGGAGCCCCCAGCTCTTCTTCGCCAGCGCCTGGGCCACCTCGTAGGCGCGCTCGCCGCGGAGGTGGTGCGCCTCGTCGAAGATGACCAGGTCCCAGCCGGCCTGCGCCGCGACCTTGCTCTCCTGCGCGCTGCGCGAGAGCCATTCCAGCGAGGTGATCACCAGCGGATGGCGCGACCAGGGCGAGCCCTCGTCCTCCGGCGCCTCCGCGTCGGCAGCCTCGCGGTCGTCCTTGGCGCGGTCCGGGTCCATCAGGGTGAAGAGCAGGTTGAATTTGTGGAACAGCTCCGCCAGCCACTGCACGGTGAGGTGGCTGGGCGCCACCACCAGGCAGCGCTTGACCAGGCCCGCGTGCAGAAGGCCGGAGAGCACGAGGCCCGCCTCGATGGTCTTGCCCAGCCCCACCTCGTCGGCGAGGACGAAGCGGGGCCGCGGCGCGCTGAGCACGTGATGGGCCACGCTCACTTGATGGGGCATGACGTAGACGCGCGAGGCGAAGAGCGCGCCCAGCGCGTCGGCGCGGCGCTCCAGGTCCAGCCGCACCGCCTCGGCGCGGAGCTGGAAGTCCTCGGGCGTGCCCCAGCGGCCGGAAGCCAGGTGCTCGGCGGGGCCTTCCCGCGGCACCGGCGCGCGCAGGTCCGCCTCGCTGCGGATCTGCGGCTTCTTCCCCGGCACCTCCACCGTGTAGCGGTAGAGGTCCTGCGAAGGTCCGGCGAGCGGCCGCAGCACCCGGGCAGTGGTGCCGTCCGCGAGCAGCGCGGGTGCGTCCGGCGCGAAGCGGAAGCGCACCAGCGAAAGGTCGCGCGAGGAGAGGATCACCGGCCCGCCCGGCCTTCCGGGAAATTCCGCCGAGAGCCGCGGAGGATCCTCGCTCACCGCCAGCACGTGCCCGACGCCCCACCCGGCCTGCGCGCGGTGGACGATCTTCATCCCTTTCAGGAACAGCGGCATCGCGGACCTTCTATACTGGAAAGTTATGGACGGTCACGCCATCGAGGCGCCTCCTGTCGCCGCTGCGCGCGTCCGGCCCGGGCTGGCGCAGTTCTTCCGCGCCGCCCTCTTCCTCGGCGTGGTGGGGTTCGGCGGCGGCCTCTCGGTCCTGGCCAACATCCATGCGCTGGTGGTTGGGCGGCGCCGCTGGATGACCGAGCGCGAATTCACCAACACCGTCACCGTCTCGCAGATGCTGCCCGGCGGCGCGGCGGCGAACGCGCTGGCGTACATCGGCCTGCGCTTCGGCGGCATGAGGGGCGCCCTGCTCGGCTACGTGGGGTTCGTGCTGCCGGGCTGGATCGCGGTCATGGTGCTGGCGTTCCTCTACGTCCACTTCGGCGCC
>DATDMU010000128.1:0-4002 GCA_036518615.1 Myxococcales bacterium | reverse complement strand
GAGCGCGTGTCGGGATCGATGGTCGCGCGAAGCTCGCTGACCTCGCCGCGCGAGTCCTTGCTGACACCCGTGCAGCGCAGGACATAGGCGTGGCGGAGGCGCACCTCCTTGCCCGGGGAAAGGCGCTTCCAGCCCTTGGCGGGAACTTCGAGGAAATCGTCGCGCTCGACGAACAGCTCGCGGGTGAAGGGCAGCTTGCGCGAGCCCGCCTCGGGCGCGTCGGCGAGGAAGGGCGCGTCGATCTCGTCGACCTTGCCCTCCTCCCAGTTCTCCACCACCACCTTGAGGGGCCGGTGCACGCAGAGCGCCCGCTTCACCGAGACGTTGAGCAGCTCGCGCAGCGTGTTCTCGAGCAGCTCCACCTCCACGGTGCTGTCGGCCTTGGCCACGCCGATGCGGTCGCAGAAGAGGCGAAGCGCCTCGGGGGTGTAGCCGCGCCTGCGCAGGCCGGCGATGGTGGGCATGCGCGGGTCGTCCCAGCCCGAGACCAGCCCCTCGGCGACCAGCGCGCCGAGGTAGCGCTTGCTCAGCACCGTGTAGGTGAGGTTCAGGCGGGCGAACTCGATCTGCCGCGGCTTGTGCGGAACCCCGATCTGCTCCAGGCACCAGTCGTAGAGCGGGCGGTGAGCCTCGAACTCCAGCGTGCAGAGCGAGTGGGTCACGCCCTCGATGGCGTCGGACTGCCCGTGCGCCCAGTCGTAGGTGGGGTAGATGCACCACTGGTCGCCGGTCCGGTCGTGGTGCTCCCGGCGGATCCGGTACATCACCGGGTCGCGCAGGTTCAGGTTCGGCGAGGCCATGTCGATCTTCGCGCGCAGCGTGCGCGAGCCGTCTGGAAAGTCGCCGTTGCGCATCCGCCGCAGCAGATCGAGGTTCTCCTGCGGCGAGCGGTCGCGGAACGGCGACGGCGTCCCCGGAGCCGTCAGCGTGCCCCGCGTCCGGCGCAGCTCCTCGGCGCTCTGATCGTCCACGAAGGCCTTGCCCTCGCGCACCAGCTTCTCCGCCCAGTCGTAGAGGCGCTGGAAGTAGTCGGCCGCGTGGTAGGAGTGCTCGCCCCAGTCGAAGCCGAGCCAGCGCACGTCCTCCTTGATCGACTCGACGTACTCCTGCTCCTCCTTCGCCGGGTTGGTGTCGTCCATCCGCAGATGGCAGCGGCCGCCGTAGTCGCGCGCGATGCCGAAGTTCAGGCAGATGGACTTGGCGTGGCCGATGTGCAGGTAGCCGTTGGGCTCGGGCGGAAAGCGGGTCACCACCAGCGAATGCCTGCCCGCCGCGAGATCGGCGTCGATGATCTGGCGGATGAAGTTGGTCGGAGCGCGCGTCTCCTCGGTCACGTACGGCCCTCCCTGATCGGGACGCGCGAACCTACCAGAGATGGGTGGCTGGGGCGGTAGGAATCGAACCTACAAATGGCAGGGTCAGAGCCTGCTGCCTTACCGTTTGGCGACGCCCCAACAGTCGGTCGCGAGCGGCACATTAGAACCTCCACCGGGGCATCGGTCAACGGGAACCGTCGCCCTGTCCGGCCGCCCGTCCGCCTGGCGGGGCATGCGATCCGATGCCGCCGCGCGATCGGCGCGGAACGGCGGTAGTCTCCCGCGCCCGTCATCGAGAGGAGGCCACGCATGCCCTCGCGCTCGTACGCCCATGGCGCAAGCCCCGTTCCCCTGCTGGGGGAGACCATTGCCGAGAACTTCCGCAGGACGGTCGAGCGGTCCGCGACGAAGCCCGCGCTGATCGTCCGGTCGCAGGGGAAGCGCTTCACCTGGGGCGAGCTGCTCGACCAGGTGCGGCTCGCGGCCCGCGGCCTTCTGGCCCGGGGCGTCCAGAAGGGCGACCGCGTGGGGATCTGGGCGCCCAACCGCTACGAGTGGGTGGTGCTGCAGTACGCGACGGCCCAGATCGGGGCCATCCTCGTGAACGTCAACCCGGCCTACAAGACCAGCGAGCTGGAGTACGTGCTGCAGCAGTCGGGCGCCTCGCTGCTCGTCTACGCCAAGGCCTTCCGCACTTCCGACTTCCACGGGATGGTGGAAGAGGTGCGCGGCCGCTGCCCGCAGCTGCGTCAGACCATCCAGCTCGAGGACGGATGGGACCGGCTGCTCGCCGACGCTGCCGGATCGACCGAGCAGCAGCTAAGGCAGCGCGAGGCGTCGCTCGATCCCGACGACGCCATCAACATCCAGTACACCTCCGGGACCACCGGCTTTCCCAAGGGCGCGACGCTCTCGCACGACAACATCCTCAACAACGGGTATTTCATCGGCGAGACGCTGCGCTACTCCGACGCCGACCGCGTCTGCATCCCGGTGCCCTTCTACCATTGCTTCGGAATGGTCCTCGCGAACCTCGCCTGCACCACCCACGGCGCCTGCATGGTGATCCCCGGCGAGGCCTTCGATCCCCTGGCAGTCCTGGAGACCGTGCAGGCGGAGCGCTGCACCGCCCTCTACGGCGTTCCCACCATGTTCATCGCGGTGCTCGACCATCCGCGCTTCAAGGAGTTCGACGTGGCCTCGCTGCGCACCGGCATCATGGCCGGTTCGCCCTGCCCGGTGGAGGTGATGCGCAAGGTGCAGTCGCTCCTGCACATGCCGGAAGTCACCATCTGCTACGGGATGACGGAGACCTCGCCGGTGTCCACGCAGAGCGCGGTCGACGATCCCATCGCCAAGCGCGTCGGCACCGTGGGCCGGGTGCACCCGCACGTCGAGGTGAAGGTCATCCACCCGGAGAGCGGCGCCACGCTGCCGCGCGGGACGCCGGGCGAGCTGTGCACGAGGGGCTACAGCGTCATGCTCGGGTACTGGAACAACGAGGCCGCCACCAGCGCCGCCGTGGACGCGGCCGGCTGGATGCACACCGGCGACCTCGCCACCATGGACGAGGACGGCTACGTCAACATCGTCGGGCGCATCAAGGACATGATCATCCGCGGCGGCGAGAACATCTACCCGCGCGAGATCGAGGAGTTCCTCTACGGGCACCCGGCGGTCAGCGACGTGCAGGTGATCGGCGTGCCCAGCGAGAAGTACGGCGAGGAGGTGATGGCCTGGGTCAAGCTCAAGCCCGGAGCGGAGGTCACCGGGGCGGGCCTCGACGCCTTCTGCCGCGGGAAGATCGCCAGCTACAAGATTCCCCGCTTCTGGAAGTTCGTCGAAGGCTTCCCCATGACGGTGACCGGCAAGGTGCAGAAGTTCCGCATGCGCGACATGGCGGTCGAGGAGCTGGGCCTGCAGCGGGCCGCGCGAATGAAGACGGCCTGAGAGCAATCGCGGGCGCATCGGCCAGCTGACCGATCAACCCGAGGCAGCCTGTCGTGATTGGGTTCCCTCCAGCTCACGCATGTCGCGGAGCGAGGAGGAATCCATCATGGCCACGGCCTACCCGAAAGCACCGCTCGACCGTCGTTTTCTCGCCTCACTGCTGGACGCGGCCATCGCCTGCGCGCCGCTCGGCGTCGCTGCGGTGCTGGTCGCCGCGGCGGCCGCGGCGGTGTCCTGGGGAGTCTCCATCGCCATAGGATTCCTGGCGGGCACGCCGGCGCTGGTCTGGGCTACCTACTATTCGTTCGTCAAGGACGGTCAAGGCCGGGGACAGAGCATCGGAAAGCAGAAGCTTGGGCTGATGGTCGTGCACCTGCCCACGAACGCGCCCTGCAGCCGGTCGCAGTCGGCCCTGCGAGCCCTGGTCCTGGGAGTGACGAACATGATCCCGTACCTCGGGTGGTTCGTCGAGCCGGTCGTCGCGGTGGCCGCGGAGGGCGGGCGTCGCCTGGGGGATCAGGCCGCCGGCACGCAGGTGATCGCCGCCGAGAGCTACCGGCCCGCGGCGTAGGGAGTTCGCCAGGGTCCCGGCCGCGTGCCCTGCGGCCGGAGGCGCTGGCACGCGCGTTGCTGATTCCGTGACGGAACTTGCGCGATCAGCGACCCCGCGGGCGACAACCACTGGGTCAGCGACTGCACCTGGACCGACCGCCCGGGCCAACACACCGAATTCCGG
>DATDMU010000127.1:0-6734 GCA_036518615.1 Myxococcales bacterium | reverse complement strand
GCCTCGTCCAGCACCCGCGCCATGACGAAGTGGTCCTGCCGCACCACCCGCGGATCGAGCAGCGTGTTGAGGAAGTCGTAGGTGATCTGCGAGGGCAAGGTGCCGGCGCGGGCGATGTTCACGGTGACGGCGCGCACTTCGGGGTCGATGGTCTCGCCGTGGAAGACCGCGTGGGGAGTGGAGTCGATCATCCGCGTCGCGGTGGCGGTGTTGCGGCGGGGGAACTCGGCGTTGACCACGACCCTGAGGATGTCGCGGTAGAGCACCGCCACCAGCGTGTTGATCTCCGGCTGGTAGGTGCCCTTGGCGCACAGCTTCGCCAGCTGGGTGAGGGCGAGCGGGTCGGCGATGACGTGCACGTTGGGGCCGTAGCGGTGCTCGATCTGCGGCGCGCGGTAGGCGATCCGATCGTAGGCGTGGTCGCGCATGGTGCCTTCACCTCCCTGTGCTTGCGCTCTTCTTCTGCGGCAAGAAGCGCACCCAGAGGTCGGCGTCGATGCCTTCCTTGCCCGGGCGAGCCTCGAAGAGCGCGTCGCGCAGGTCCGATGCGCGCTCCGCGAAGAGGCCGGCGCCCTGCTTCGCCACGCCACCCTGCTCCCCTCCGGCGCGCTCGATGGAGCGGACGATGCCGGCGATGTCCACCCAGAAGTTCTCCTGCCCGGGCACCTCGAAGCCGGCGACGCCGATGCGCTTGAATTCCTGTCCCAGCGTCTGCCCCGACGGCGAGAGCACGCGGGCGAGCACGCCCAGATCCTTCTCGGTGGGCGCCTTGCGCGGCGGAGGCGGCGGCGCCGCCTTGCCCTTCCTGCGCCGCGGCGGCGGCTGCGGCTCCGCCGGCGGCTGACCGCCCAGCGCGAGATAGAACACGCCCTCCTTGATGGCCGCCTGCGCTCCGTCGCCGAGACGGAACCAGGAGGCGCCGTTCACCTGCGCGCGGTCGGAGGCGGGCCGCGACTTCATCGCCCGATCGAGCACCGCCTGCACCGTGTTCGCGTCCTTGAGCTGCGCCGCGACCAGGAAGGCGGAGCGGTCGAAGGAGCCCACCTGCTCTCCGAGGATGGCCTCGATCAGCGACGCGGCGTCCAGATACACGCCGATGCCCACGTTGCCGGAGAAGGAGGGGATGAGGTCCTTCTCCAGATCCAGCCCGGTGGTCTCCTGCACCCGGTCGCGCAGGCGCTGCGCGTCGGCGCCGGCGGACCGGGTCAGCTCGCGCCAGAGCGCCTGGGGCGCCGCGGAGAGGCGCAGGTAGGCGGCGGCGCCGGAAGGCAGGCGCGAGGCGAGGTCCGGCGGCGTCATCAGCGGCTTGAACGCCGCCACCAGCTCGTCGCCGGCCAGGTTCCGCAGTTGCGAGAACATGCGCACCTGCACGAGCTCGCGGTTGTCCGGCTTGTCGTAGATGGAGAAGGCGGAGACGCGAAGCTGGCTGGAAAGGCGCGCGTCGGCGTGCGCGTCCGGCGAGCGCGAGTAGAAGATGGCGTCGCCGGCGCCGATGTGGCGGCTGGCGCCGGAAAATCCCGCGTCGCCGTTCAGGCCCTGCTGCGGGTTGGCGGCGACCACCGCCGCAAGCGCGAGGGAGGGATCGGTGCCGCCCGCGAGGCGCAGGTAGAGGTATCCCGCGCGCTGCAGCACGCCCACCTTTTCGCCCGCGGCGTTCTGGCCGAGGAGGATGGGAGAGCCATCCGCCAGTTGCCCGTCGCGAAGCTGGAACGGGCCGCCCCCATAGTTGCCGACGCTGCGCGCGGAGCCGAGCAGCTTTCTCGCCACGGAGAGCGCCTTGGCGTCGTCGTCGGTGCCGATGGCGAAGACCAGCGCCTCGGGATCCTGGGGCACGGTGAAGAAGGCGACGCCCTCGTCGGGGTCGAAGCCGTTGGCGTCGGCCGCCCTGGGGTCGAGCACGTCGAACCCCGCGGCCTGGCTGATGGAGCCGGACACCTCGTCGAAGAAGGTGCCGAGCGAGAGCTTGGTGGCGACCTCGCGGTGGACCTGGAGCCGCTTCCAGGGCGTGGGCACCATCAGCGCCGCGCGCACCTCCGCGGGCACCGCCATCTGCACGGTGCGGCGCAGGACGGTGACGTGGGTGCGGGCGGAGCGGATCTCGCCGTCCTTGTCCTTGATGGTCTCCACGATGGTGTAGACGCCTGCCCGCGGAAAGACGTGATCGACGCCGGCGCCCTGCTGGTCGGGGGTGCCGTCGCCGAAGGACCAGGTGATCTGCGTGCCCTCGGGGACCTCCTGCTGCTCGCCGAAGCGGAGCACGAAGCCCGAGAGCGTGGTGCGGTCGGCGCCGGGCGAAGGCGCGATCCTCTTGACGCACGAAGCCGCGAGCGCAGCCAGGACGCAGACGAGCAGGCGAGTTCTCATGGCGCGGGGGGTGTATCACAACCGCCGACGGACGGACGTCTGCGCTGTTGACAGCGCGCGCGCGAGTCGTTAGAGCTTTCAGAAAGTTTTGAAAGTTCAGCGAGGTCGCATGGCGGCGGTTCCATCGGCGGGACTTCGGGAGCTCCAGGAGGCGGCGGCGAGCCCGCTCGCGCGGCCGTCCGCGGCGCAGCTCCTGCCGGCGGCCCAGGCGGCGGAAGGCATTCCCCGGCTGGAGCGGCTGCTCCTCTCCGCGGCACGCAAGGCGCCGCGAGAGCTGACCGGCGCGGCGGTGGACCTGGTCCGCGCCGGCGGCAAGCGCGTGCGCCCCCTGCTGCTGCTCCTCTCGGCGCGCGCGGCGAACCCCGGCAGGCGATCGCGCGGACGCGTGGCGCTGGCGCTGGTGGCGGAGATGGTGCACTCCGCGACGCTGCTGCACGACGACGTGATCGACGACGGGCTGACCCGCCGCGGGCTGCCCGCGCCCCGCGTCGCGTACGGCAACGGCGTGTCGGTGATCGCCGGCGACTGGCTTCTGGCGGCGTCGCTGGACCTGGCGCTGCGCGCGGAGGCGCCCGGAGCGATGGAGGCGCTGGTGCGCACGCTCCGCCAGCTCGTCGAGGGCGAGTCGCGGCAGATTGCCCTGCGCGGCCGCACCGACTTCACCGCCGACGACGCGCTGCAGATCGCGCATCTCAAGACGGGCTCGCTCTTCGCGTTCTGCGGCGAGGCGGGCGCGCTGGTGGCGCGGGCTCCCGGGTCGGTGGCCACCGCGCTTCGCGACTTCGGGCTGCGGGCGGGATCGGCGTTCCAGATCGCCGACGACCTGCTCGACTTCGAGTCGGACGCCGCCACCCTGGGCAAGGCGGTGCTCGCCGACGTGACCGAGGGCAAGCCTTCGCTGCCGCTGGCCATCGCGCTCAAGCGGCTGCCGCCGTTGCGCGAGGAGATGGCGGAATTGCTCAAGCTCGACGGCGAGACGCCGGAGGAAGAGGTGCGGGCGAAGGTCCGCGCCTTTGCCGGGCGGCTCTCGCGCACCGGCGCGCTGGGCGCCGCGCGGCGCATCGCCGAGAAGGAGCGCGACGCCGCCCTGGTGGCGCTCGAGCGGGTGCCCGACAGCCCGACCCGCGAGCTTCTCGCGCAGGTGGCGCGGGCCCTGCTCTCGCGAAAGAATTGACCCATGACTCCGGTCCCGACATCTCCGATCGAGGCGGGGACGCGGGAGCAGGACGTGCTCCACGAGGTGGCCGACGGCGTGGGCGCGCTGATCGAGTTCTGGGGCTTCAAGCGCGTGATGGGCCGGGTGTGGACGCTGCTCTACCTGCGCGGCGACGCGCTCTCCGCGGCGGAGCTGTGCGATCAGCTCTCCATCTCTTCGGGCGCGGCATCGATGGCCCTCTCCGAGCTGGAACACTGGGCGGTGGTGCGCCGCATCCGCAGGCAGGGCGACCGGCGCGAGTACTTCGAGGCGGAGACGGACATCTGGAAGATGATCTCGCGCGTCTTGCGCGAGCGGGAGCTGCAGCAGATCGAGCGCGTGCTGGAGGTGTTCGACCGCGCGCGGGAGAAGCTGCGGGCGATGGCGACCGGCAGCGAGCGCAACCGGCTGGAGGAGATGCTGGAGCGGCTGGGGAAGCTGGCCGACCTGGCCCGGGTGGGGCGCGGGCTCCTGATGGCGCTGGTGCAGCAGGGGCGGGTGGATCTCGGACCGCTGATGCGCTTCGCCCGCCCGCGCCGGACCTGACCCCTGCTGCCGTATGGCCGCGTCCGTGGCCGGGGGCGGGCGTGCGCAGTCCACGGGCATGCGTCCGCTGATCGTCTTCTTGTTGCTTTCCGCGCCGCTCGCCGCGGCGGAGAATGAAAGCCGGCTGCGCATCGCGGTCGGTGGAAGCTGGGCCGTCCCGCTGGCGACACCGGACGGGTATCACGGCACCCACCAGGACACTGCCCTCTCCGGTCTGGTGCAGTGGGAGGCGCAAAGGTTCCTGGTGCAGCTGGAGGTCGCGGGCGGCGGGTTCTGGGCGGCAAACCCCCAGTGGCTGGCGATCTCCGGGAGGGTCGGACTCTTCCTCGGCCGTGCACCCGACGTCTACGTCGCGGTCGGCCCCGCCTTCGCAACCGAGAACGCCCTCTCCGTGGCGGAGTGCCCTCAATTCGGTTGCGACCCGTTCAACGGCAGCGGAGCGGCGGTGTCGGCGGAGATTGCCGTACGTCTGCCCCGGCTGGGTTCGGTGCAGCCGTCCCTGTTCGGCGACGTGCTGATCCCGCTCTTCCAGGTCCACCAGGACGTCTACCCCGCAGCGCAGAGCGCCGACGGCGTGGGCCTCGCGCTCTTCGGGCTGCGGCTGTTCCTCTTCTAGAACTCCACCGCGAGACCGAAGCGCCAGGCGCGGTCGCTGAGGATGAGCTGGCCGCTCCTGTGGAAGTTGTTCAGGTACGTCCAGCCGTACTCGGCGAACAGCGAGGTCCGCTGGATGCCGGTGTCCATGTACGCCTCGCGGGCGAGCTCGAGATCGATGGCGTTGAGGTTCAGCGCGAAGCCCAGCGCGGTGGTGTAGCCGTTGGTCCAGCCCGAGCCGCGGCCGCCCTTGGTGACGCCCTTGGAGATGCCGCCGGTGCCGTTGTAGGAGGCCCAGAGGGCGCGCATCAGGCCGGCCTGCGCGTAGGGGATGAAGGGGAAGCGCGGCCAGCGCTCCGCGAGCCAGTCGAAGCGGTAGGTGGCGATCGCGCCGAAGGGGATGACGTTGAGCGTGGTCGTGTCGCTGGAGCGCTGGAGCGGCGCTCCCGGCGTCGTGTCGCGCTTGAGTGCCTTGCCGTAGTTCTGCCAGAAGCCGGCGGTCGCGCCGACGAGGAAGCTCCCGAAGGGGTGGGCCACTTCCCAGTCGAACTCGAGCTGGTAGCGGGGCGGCGCGCGGGGACCGAACACGTCGTGGTAGGGCGTGCCGGTGAGGCCGCGCTCGGAGTCGACCTTGGGGTCGTAGCGGTCCATCTTGAACCCGACCAGGAAGCGCTTCGGAGGCGGCTCCGCGGCGCGCGCCCCGGGAGCGGCCAGCGCGAAGAGGACGAGCAGAGCGGCGCCGTTGCGCGCCTTGCGCCGGCGCCGGAAGAGGAGCGCGGCTGCCAGCGCTCCTCCCGCGATCCACAGCGAACCGCCGCCGGTGCTGCAGCCTCCGCCGCCCTTCGCGGCGCCGCCGGCCTCGCGGTAGTGGTCGTAGAAGTCGGAGACCGCGACGGGAGTGCCCTCGACCGAAGCGGACGGGCTGGAGATGTTGCCGTAGCGATCGTGCGCGACCACGGAGATGAGGTAGCCGGCATCGTTCTGCAGATTCTGTTTGTCGTCCGTCTGCGTGACGTCGGCGTTGGTGCTGGTCACGTTGACGGCGACGCCGCCGCCGCCATCGGCGCCTTTCGGCACGGCGTGCACGTCGTAGGAAGCGATGTCCTCCGCGTCGTCGCCCTTGGACCAGGAGACGCGCAGATGGCTGTCGCCGGACGAGACGGACAAGTTCCGCGGCGGCAGGGGATTGGCGAGGGCGAACTTGATGTTCACCGACGCGGTGGCGGGTGTTCCCCCCAGGAAGTTCACGACCTGGTACTGGACGCAGAGCACGTTGGTGACCGGGTTCGCCGAGGTGCGGCCGGTGACGTTGGGGTCGTCGCAACCGGACGCGACCCCGGCGTCGGAGGCGGAGAGCACCATGTCCTTCGCGGCGACGGTGAACGACTCGGTCTGCGTGTTGGGCGCCGTGCTGAAGAATTGGCGGTCTGGCGGCGAGACGGCAGCGGTGCTGCTGCAGGTGCTCGAATTGCTCGTGCCGAGCAGCCGGACCTGGTCGCCGGGGTTGGGCGCCTGCTGCAGGTCCCAGTTGGCGACCAGCTGCAGCGTCTTGCAGTTGGCGGCCCCGACGAACACGTCGGACTTGCCGCCGTTGACGTTCAGCAGGACCGCGGAGGCGCCCACGGGCGCAAGCGCGATGGCCAGGACGAGGTGGAGGCGCATGCCAGGTGGCAGCATAGCAAGGTACAGGCCAGCGGCCTGCCCCACGGCCGCTGGCTGCCGGCAGCGCGTGCGCTGACAAAATGTCAAGGCTGCTCAGGCGCCGGCGGACAGCTTGTCAGCGTAGTCGCGGACGAGCAGCTCGGCGATCTGGACGGCGTTGGTGGCCGCGCCCTTGCGCAGGTTGTCGCTGACCACGAAGAGCGCAAGCCCGTTGGGCGCGGTCAGGTCGGGCCGGATGCGCCCCACCAGCGTGAGGTCGTTGCCCACGCCGAGCATCGGCATGGGGTAGACGTGATCCTGGAGGTCGTCCACCACCTTCACGCCGGGAGCGGTGCGCAGGATCTCGCGCGCCTGCGCGGGCGAGAGCGGCCTC
>DATDMU010000126.1:0-6413 GCA_036518615.1 Myxococcales bacterium | reverse complement strand
GGCCAGGGGCGCGGGCCCGCGCGCGACGCGCCAGTTCGATCTGACGCTCGCCTCTTCCCACCTCGATCTCGACCGGATGCTCATTCCCTCCAGGAAGGAGCAGGAAAAGAAGCCGCTCGACCCGAAGCTGTTCGCAGGCCTCGACGGGCACGCCAAGGTGACCATCGGCAAGCTGACGATGAAGAAGCAGACCGTCACCGACATCGTGGCCGACATCACCGTGCACGAGGACGACGTCAAGGTGAACACGGCGCAGCTCAAGGCGTTCGGGGGAACGGTGAACGCGAGCGGCACCGAGATGAAGCTGGCCCATCCGGCGGAGCCCTTCCACGTGGTCACGAAGCTCGACAACGTCGGACTCGAGAACCTGGTCGCCCTCGGCACCGAGCACAAGCTGCTCGCGGGCAAGTTCAACGGCACCATCGACCTGCGCGGCAAGGGAGATCTCGGCAAGACGCTGGCCGGCGTCCTCGACGGGCACGTGCTCGACGGCGTCTTCTACGGCAAGGACCTGGTCTCTTCCGTGAGCGGCCCGCTCGCCAAGGCGCTGCCCTTCGGGCTGGCGGGAAAGACCGGGCAGGGCGGCTCGACCACGCTGGGCAAGGACCTGCCCTTCGGCGTCACCATCGACAACGGAGTCGCGAAGCTGAAGAACCCGCTCAAGGTCTCACGACCCGAGGCGGAGATGACCTTCTCCGGCGGCATGCGCGTCGACGGCATGCTCGACATGGCAGGGGTGGTTGCGCTGTCGCCCGCCACCATCTCCGCCATCACCGGCGGCAAGGTCAAACCCGCCGGCGCCATCCCGGTCAATCTCAAACTGGTGGGACCGGCGTGGAGCCCTTCCATCGCCGACCTCGATCTCAAGCCGGCGGTGAACCAGATCGTGAAGGAGGGCGGCGCCGCGCTGGTGGGCCGCGCCATCGGCGTGGACTCCTCGGGGGCGCAGAAGGCAGCCGAGCAGAAGGCCTCGCAGGTCCAGGCGGAGGCGCAGAAGAAGGCGGCGGAGCAACAGAAGAAGATCGAGGAGGAGGCGAAGAACCGCCTCAAGGGGCTGTTCGGCAAATAGATCTATTTTTTGCTCGCGCCTGCCGCGGCGTCCGGGTACAACTTTCCCGCTCGTGCCGTCGCATTTTCCGCCATTGCCCGAAGGCACGAAAGAATCCATGGCCCAGAAAACCAAGAATCCCTCGTTTCGCGCGCTCATCGACCGTTTCACCGACGAGCTCACCGCCGCCATCGCCTCGCATGTCGAAGAGCAGGTCGCCGCCGCCCTCTCGCACCTGAAGGTCGCCCCGGCCCGCTCCGACGGACGCCGCTCCGGGCGGATCTGTCCGGTGCCCGGCTGCGGCAAGCCCGGCGCGGGGCCGCGCAACCGGTGGTTTTGCAAGGACCATGCGAAGAAGCTCTCCGCGTCCGAGCAGAAGGGGATTCTCGAGCGCAACCGCCGGCTGCTCGCGGAAGGAAAGGCCTCCGCCTCGGTGCCGGCGCAGCGTGTCGTGCGGCTGCCCGCCCGCACGCCAAGGCCCCGCCGCGCGCTGGACATGAGCTGCCGCGTCGACGGCTGCCCGAACCGCTCCCGCGGTCCGCGCGCGGGCTACATCTGCGATCAGCACCGCGCCGAGCTTTCGCCGGAGCAGCAGGAGGCGGCCCGGAAGGCATGGAACGCCCGGCGGAAGGGGAAGGCGCTGCCGGCGCCCGAGCAGCCCAAGGCGCCGCCGGTTCCGGTGCCGCCCATCGTGCGCAAGGCCGAGCCCGCCGAAGCCTAGTAACGAAACCGTTTGCGCGGGGACTTCGTATCCGGCCTTGGAGGTCCCATGAAGTCGTCGGAGATCACACCGAAGTCCCTCTACCTGCGCCGGCGCGACGTCCTCAAGCTGGGCGCGGGCAGCGCCGCGGCTCTGGCTTTGCCGGCGTTCGGCAAGACCTCGGTGCCCCACGGGCCCCGGCTCGCCGGCGTGACGCCCAACCCGAAATACGCGCTGCCCGAGGAGAAGAAGAACTCCTTCGACGACATCGCCACCTACAACAACTTCTACGAGCTGGGCACCGACAAGTCCGACCCGAGCGAGAACGCGGGCAAGCTGGTCACGCAGCCCTGGACGGTGAGCGTCGAGGGCGAGGTGAAGAAGCCGCGCAAGTGGGACCTCGACGAGATCCTCAAGGCCTTCCCCGTGGAGGAGCGCGTCTACCGGCTGCGCTGCGTCGAGGCCTGGTCGATGGTCATCCCCTGGGACGGCTTTCCCCTCGCCGACTTCCTCGGGAAGCACGATCTCACCAGTCGCGCCAAGTACGTCGCCTTCGAGACGGTGGTGCAGCCGCAGATGCCGGGGGTGAAGGGGTACGCCGGCATCCCCTTCCCCTACCTGGAGGGCCTGCGCATCGACGAGGCCATGCACCCGCTCGCGCTGCTCGCGGTGGGCCTGTACGGCGAGCGCCTGCCCAACCAGGACGGCGCGCCCATCCGCGTGGTGGTGCCGTGGAAGTACGGCTTCAAGTCGGCGAAGAGCCTCGTCCGCATCAAGCTGCAAGAGACGCAGCCGCAGACCACCTGGAACCAGTATGGCGGCGGGGTCGAGTACGGCTTCTACGCCAACGTGAACCCCGACGTGGACCACCCGCGCTGGAGCCAGGCGAAGGAGCGCCGCATCGGCGAGGTGTTCCGGCGCAAGACGCTCATGTTCAACGGCTACCCGGAAGTCGCGCCGCTCTATGCGGGCATGGATCTGAGGAAGTTCTTTTGAAGAAGGCGCTCGTCCCGCTCTCGTTCGCGGCCTGTTGCCTGCCGCTGCTCTGGCTCGCGGCCCAGTTCGCGCTGGGGCAGCTCGGCGCGAACCCGGTGGAGGCGCTGCTCGACGGCCTGGGCTACACCGCCTTCGTCCTGCTCGCCCTGACCCTGGCCTGCACTCCCGCGCAGCTTCTCTTCGGCTGGACCCAGCCGCTGCGCATCCGCAAGCTGCTCGGCGACTTCTGCTTCTTCTACGCCTGCCTGCACCTGCTCACCTACGCGGTGATCGACCAGGGCCTCGACCTCGCCGCCATCGGCAAGGACGTGCTGAAGCACAAGTTCATCTTTTTCGGGATGGCCACCTGGGTGCTGCTCCTGCCCCTGGCGGTCACTTCCACCCGGGGCTGGCAGCGCCGGCTCGGCTTCCGCCGCTGGAAGACGCTGCACCGGCTGGTCTACCTGGCCGGAGGCCTCGCCGCCTTCCACTTCCTCCTCCGCTTCAAGACCCCGCGCATCGAGACGCTCTCGTGGATGGCGGTGGTGTCGGCGCTTCTCGCCGTGCGCGTCGTCCACACACTCGTCCGGCGCGAACGGGTGGTACAGTCGGGCTGAATGCTGCGACCCCCCGTCATCCTCGTCGTCGACGACGACGACAACATCCGGCAGAACATCGAGTTCATCCTCAGCAAGGGCGGGATGAAGCCCGTCCTCGCCTCCTCGGGCGAAGAAGCCCTGCAGCGCCTGCGCACCACCGCGGCGGACCTCGTCCTCCTCGACGTGCAGATGCCGGGCATGGGCGGCATGGAGGCGCTGCGGCTGATGCGCGAGCGCCACCCCGACGTGGGCGTGATCATGCTCTCGGTGCTCAAGGACATCGCCGTGGCGGTGGAGGCGATGCACGGAGGAGCGCTGGACTACGTCACCAAGGACTTCTCGCCGCCGGAGCTGATCGCCCGCGTGCGCAAGACGCTGGCCCAGCTCCGCGCCGGCCGCGAGCTGGAGCGGCTGCACGACGTGGAGGCCAAGCACGTGGGCCGGCCCATGGTGGCGGGCAACTCGCCGCGCATGCGCCCGGTGGTGCAGGTGGCGGAGAAGATCGCCGCCAAGCCGGTGACGGTGCTCATCACCGGCGAGAGCGGCACGGGCAAGGAGGTGCTCGCGCGCTACATCCATGCCCGCAGCGACCGCAAGAACGGCCCCTTCGTCGCGGTGAACGTGCCCGGAATTCCCGCGGGGCTGGTGGAGAGCGAGCTCTTCGGGCACGAGCGCGGCGCCTTCACCGGCGCCGACCGGCAGAAGCTGGGCAAGTTCGAGCTCGCCACCGGCGGCACCCTCTTCCTCGACGAGATCGGCGACCTCGCTCTGGAATTGCAGTCGAAGATCCTCCGCGTGCTGCAGGAGCACGAGATCGAGCGCGTGGGCGGGGAGAAGCCCATCCAGCTCGACTTGCGCGTCATCTGCGCCACCAACCGCGATCTGGGCAAGCGGGTGCAGGAGGGCAAGTTCCGCGAAGACCTCTACTGGCGCCTCAAGGTGGTGCCGATCGATCTGCCGCCGCTGCGCGAGCGCCGCGAGGACATCGCCGACCTGGCGCGGCACTTCCTCGCGCTCAACGCGGCCGAGCACGGCGGGGTGCCGCAGACCCTCTCCGAAGGCGCGCTGCGTCTGCTCGAGCGCTACCGCTGGCCGGGGAACATCCGCGAGCTGGAGAACGTGATGGCGCGCATGGCGGTGATCTGCGAGTCGCCCGTCATCGAGGAGTCGGACCTGCCCTACGACTTCGCGCTCGGCGCCGACGCGGAGCTGGCGGTGCGCAGCGAGGGCCAGAACCTGGAAGCGGCCATGCTCGCCTTCGAGACCAGCTTCCTGCGCAAGGCGCTGAAGAAGAACGCCTGGAACAAGAAGGCCACCGCCGCCCATCTCGGCATCGGCTACTCGACCTTGAAGTCGAAGCTGAAGGCCTACGGCATCGTCGCCGGCGACGACCGCGACGACGAGGAGTGATCGGCGACGGGGAGCGAGAGGGTGAAGACGCTGCCCTCGCCCAGCCTGCTCTTCACCGCCACCTGTCCTCCGTGCGCGGTGGCGATGCGGCGGACGTTGGGCAGGCCCATGCCGATGTGCCGCCCGACGCGCTTGGTGGAGGAGAAGCTCTCGAACAGCTCGCCGAGGCGGTCGGCGGCGATGCCCGATCCCTGGTCCTGCACCACCAGCGCCGCCGAACCGTCGCGCCGCTCCACCCGCAGGTGCACCGTCGAGCCGGGCCTCGACGCCTCGACGGCGTTGCGGAGGAGGTTCAGGGCGGCGCGCTCGAGCAGGTAGCGGTCGCCGTGCACCCAGAGATCGGAGGGCGCGCGCCCCAGCTGGATTCGGATGCCGGCCTTCTCCGCATGAGGAGATGCCGTGGCGCGCACGCTCTCGGCGAAGGCGTTCAGCTCCATGGGCATGAAGTCCGACCGTTTGGCCTCGCGGGTGAGATCGGAGAACTCGCCCACGAAGCGGCGCAGCGTCTCCACCTCGGAAGCCAGGGAGTCGCGGATGCGCGGCAGGTAGTCGGGGTCGTTGGTGGCGGCGAGCTGCTGGATCTGCCGCAGGGTGGCGAGGCGGTGGCCCAGGTCGTGGGTGATGCCGGCGGCGATCTGGCCGGCGGTGCGGAAGCGCTCCTCCAGCTCCAGCGGGCCGAGCATGCGGCGGGCGATCCGGTACCCGACACCGATGGAGAGCACCAGCGCCGCGAGCGCGCCCACCGCCAGCAAGAGGAGCGCGATCCGCGCGCCTCGGAGCGCCTCGTGCTCCGGCTGCTCGACCGCGATGGCCCAACCCAGGTCGGGCAGCGCCGCCCAGCCCGCGAACATGTCTCGCTCGCCGTCGGCGCGGAGCCGCTGCGGGGCAGGCGTCCCCGCGAGCAGGCGGGCGGCGAAGGGCGATTCGGCGACGGCTTCTCCGCTGATCACCGACGCGCGCAACGGCCCGAACCCCGCCGCGAGCAGGCGGCCGGTCCGGTCGAAGGCCAGCGCGTAGCCCGACTCGCCGAAGCGGATGCGCTGCACCTGCCGCTGCAGCTCGAGCAGGTCGAGAGTCGCGCAGACCGCGCGCTCCGGATGACCGGAGGGAACGCAGACGTCCATGGCCGGCGAGACGTCGGCGAGGTACGCAGGCGAGGCCACTTCAGATCCGTCGAGAGCACGGCGGATCTGCTCCGCCGAGAGCGCGCTGGGCAGGTCGGCGGCGGGCGAGGCGGAGGTGATGAACCGCGCGTTGCCCAGCGCCGGCGCGTCCAGCGACGCATCGGCGAGCTTGCGGGCGGCGTCGGGTTCGGTCCCCACCGCCATGGCCAGCGCCCGCAGGGCCTCGCGCTGCTGCGCGACGAAGGTGTCGATGCGGGCCGCCGCCTGCATGGCGACGGCGTGGAGCGCTTCCTGCGACCCGCGCTCGCCGCGCTCCTGCACGATGCGAAGGCTGACGGCCGCGAGCAGGAGCACCGGGACCGCGCCGCTCAGCGCCACCAGGGCGGCCAGCAGGATCGCGATCCGCCGGCGCGTCATTCCGCGACCTCCCACTCGGGGAGCGTCTCCATCAGGGTGCCCGAGCCCACCGCGGGGTTCTTGATGCGCGCGTCGAGCACGGCGAGGCGGTCGCGGGTGCAGATGAACGCGGCGGGCGGATCGTCGCGCAGCGCCGCGCG
>DATDMU010000125.1:0-5989 GCA_036518615.1 Myxococcales bacterium | reverse complement strand
CTCAACTCGGCCACGCTGCGCGAGCTGACCCAGGCGGTGCGCGAGTGCGCCGACGCGCACGTGGTGATCCTCACCGGAGCGGGCGACAAGGCCTTCGTCGCCGGCGCCGACATCTCCGAGATGGCGCCGATGGGCCCCTGGCAGGCGCGCGAGTTCAGCGAGCTGGGGCACGTGGTCACCGCGCTGATCGAGGACATTCCCGCCGCCACCATCGCCGCGGTGAACGGCTATGCGCTGGGCGGCGGCCTGGAGCTGGCGGTGGCCTGCGACATGATCTTCGCCAGCGAGAGCGCGCGCATGGGCCTGCCCGAGGTGACCCTGGGGGTGACGCCCGGGTTCGGCGGCACGCAGCGCCTGGTGCGGCTGGTGGGCAAGCTGCGGGCGAAGGAGATGATCTTCACCGGCGACTGGGTGGACGCGAACCGCGCGCTGGAGATCGGGCTCGTCAACGCGGTCCTGCCGCGCGAGAAGCTGCTTCCCCATTGCCAGGCCGTCGCGCAGAAGATCGCGCAGCGCGGCCCGCTGGCGGTGGCCCGCGCCAAGCGGCTGGTCGAGCGCGGCTACGACATCCCGCTGCGCGCCGCCAACCGCCAGGAGGCGGAGTCTTTCGCGCTCCTCTTCGACACCGACGACCGCCGCGAGGGCATGAAGGCCTTCGTGGAGAAGAGGTCCCCCCGCTTCACAGGAAAATAGCCCATGGAATTCTCCCTCACCGACGAGCAGAAGCGCCTGGTCGAGACGGCGCGGAAGTTCACCCGCGAGAAGATCATCCCGGTCGCGCAGAAGCTCGACGAGCACGGCACCTTCCCCAAGGAGATCTGCGAGGAGGCCTGGGAGCTGGGGATCATGAACGCGGAGATCCCCGAGGAGGTGGGCGGCATCGGGCTCTCCACCCTCGACCACGTGCTCATGGCCGAAGAGGTGAACTACGGCTGCGCGGGCATCGGCACCACCATGTTCGGCAACAACCTCGCCGCCATGCCGATCGTGATCGCGGGGACCGCGGAGCAGAGGAAGAAGTGGCTCGGGCAGCTGGTCGAGGCGCCCATCTTCGCCGCCTACGCCTGCAGCGAGCCCGACGCGGGCAGCGACGTGGCGGGGATGCGCACCACCGTGCGCAAGGTGGGCGACGAGTACGTGATGACCGGGCAGAAGCGCTGGATCACCAACGCCCGCTACGCCGCCTGGTACACGGTCTTCGGCCGCATCGGCGAGGTGCGCGATCGGCACAAGGGGATCACCTGCTTCGTCGTGCCCCGCGACGCGCCGGGGGTCTCGGTGGGCAAGAAGGAGGACAAGCTGGGGCAGCGCGCGAGCGACACCTCCGACGTGCTCTTCGAGGAGGTGAAGCTCACCCGGGCGAACCTGATCGGCGAGGAAGGGCAGGGCTTCAAGGTGGCGATGAAGACCTTCGACCGCAGCCGGCCGTGGATCGCCGCCGGCGCCTGCGGGATCATGCGCCGCGCCCTCGACGAGTGCCGCCGCTACGCGCTGGAGCGGAAGGCCTTCGGGCAGCCCATCGCGCAGTTCCAGGCGGTGCAGTTCATGCTCGCGGAGATGGCGATGAAGTACGAGGCGACGCGGCTCTTGATGCACAAGGCGTCGTGGAGCATCGGCCAGGGCAAGCTCGACGCGATCGAGTCTTCCTACGCCAAGGCGTTCGGCGCGGATTCTGCAATGCAGGTGGCAACCGATGCGGTGCAGATCTTCGGCGGCTATGGGTACACGAAGGAGTACCCGGTGGAGAAGCTGATGCGCGACGCGAAATTGCTGCAGATCTACGAGGGCACCTCGCAAATCCAGCGCATGGTCATCGCCCGCAATCTCTTGGCCCAGGCCGGCGGACAGGGTTAAAACGGGCGCCATGAAAAATCTCATCCTCGCCGCCGCCCTGGCAGCCAGCCCGGCCTTCGCAAAAGACGCCCCCAAGGACCACGCAAAGCACGGGGAGCACCAGGACGCCCCCACCAGCTTCGACAAGCAGCCGGCCCAGGGCACCTGGGCGAAGTGCGCCGTCTCCGGCGACAGCTTCCAGGTGGGCCCGGACACGCAGTTCGCCACCTACAAGGGCCGCGTCTATGCATTCTGCTGCCCCGACTGCAAGCCCGACTTCGAGAAGGATCCATCCAAGTACGCAGACAAGCACTGAACTTCGCCAGCGCGGAGACAACCCATGGAAGTCGATCTCACCGACGAGCAGCGGCTGCTCCGCGACACCTGCAGGGACTTCGCCGAGCGCGAGCTGAGGCCCAACGCCAAGCGCTGGGATCACGAGCACAAGTATCCGGCCGAGGCGGTGAAGAAGGCCTTCGAGCTGGGGCTCGCGGGCGTGGCCATCCCGTCGGACTGGGGCGGCGCGGGCATGGACAACGTCGCCTACGTCCTCGCCATCGAGGAGATCTCCCGCGGCGACGCGTCGGTGGGCGTCACCCTCAGCGTCAACAACTCGCTCTACTGCGATCCGATCCTCAAGTACGGCAACGACGCCCAGAAGGAAAGGTGGCTGAGGCCGTTTGCGGCCGGCGAGAAGCTGGGATGCTTCGGGCTCACCGAGCCGCAGGCGGGCAGCGACGCCGCGGAGCAGCGTACCACCGCGGTGCGCAAGGGCGACGTCTACGTCGTCAACGGCACCAAGAACTGGATCACCAACGGCCCGGTCGCCGACGCCATGGTGCTCTTCACCATGACCGACCTGTCGAAGGGCACCAAGGGCATCACCGCCTTCGTGGTGGACACCAAGACCCCGGGCTTCCTGCCGCAGAAGAAGGACGAGAAGCTGGGCATCTGCGCCAGCCCCTCCTGCACCATCTTCTTCGAGAACATGGAAGTCCCGGTGGCCAACCGCCTCGGCCAGGAGGGAGAGGGCTTCAAGATCGCCATGAGCACGCTGGATGGCGGTCGCATCGGCATCGCCGCACAGGCCGTCGGCATCGCCATGGCCGCCTACGAGGAGGCGCGCGACTACTCCAAGGTGCGCAAGACGTTCGACGTGCCCATCTCGCAGCACCAGGCCATCCAGTTCATGCTCGCGGACATGGCCACCGAGCTGGACGCCGCGCACCTGCTCACGCTGCGCGCCGCGAGCCTCAAGGACGCGGGGGTGCGCCACTCCCGCGAGTCGAGCATGGCCAAGCTCTACGCCAGCGAGGCCTCCAACCGCATCTGCAACAAGGCGGTGCAGATCCACGGCGGCATGGGCTACTCCAAGGAGCTGGACGTGGAGCGCCACTTCCGCGACGCGCGCATCACCGAGATCTACGAGGGCACCTCCGAGATCCAGCGCATGGTCATCTCCGCGGCGCTGTTGAAATGAAACCGGCGCCCGCCTCCGCTGGCCGTTACACCCGTCGCGGATGACGTCACTCTTCGAGCCGTCGCAGGCGCAGGCGCTGATCCGCGACACCGCCCGCAGCTATGCGCAGAAAGAGCTCGCCAAGGTGGCCGGACGGCTGGACCGCGAGGCCGCCTTTCCCGGCGAGCAGGTCGCCCAGCTCGCCGAGCTGGGCCTGATGGGCGTGAACGTCCCCGAAGAGTACGGCGGCGCGGCCGCGGGGGCGGTCGCCTATGCGCTCGCGATGATGGAGATCGCCCAGGGCTGCGCCTCCACCGCCGTCACCATGGCGGTGAACAACATGGTGGCGGAGACCATCGTCCGCTTCGGCAGCGCGGAGCAGAAGGCCAGGTACGTCCCCGAGATCACCTCCGGCCGCTTCCAGGCGGTGAGCTTCGGGCTCTCCGAGCCCCACGCGGGGTCGGACGCGGCGGCGCTGCGCACCACCGCGCGCAAGGACGGCAACGGCTGGGTGCTCAACGGCAGCAAGCAGTGGATCACCTCCGGCGACCGCGCCGGCGTGATCGTGGTGTGGGCGCGCACCGGCGAGAAGGGCGCCAAGGGCATCTCCTGCTTCCTCGTGGAGGGCGGGACGAGCGGGCTCTCCGTCGGGAGGCACGAGGACAAGATGGGCCTGCGCGCCTCGAGCACGGTGTCGCTGACGTTCGAGGACCTGCGCGTCCCGCACTCGGCGATGATGGGCAGCCTCGGGCAGGGCTTCTCCATCGCGCTGAGCGCGCTCGACGGCGGCCGCATCGGCATCGCCGCGCAGGGCGTGGGGATCGGCAGCGCGGCGCTGGAGGCCGCCGTCAGCTACGCCAGGGATCGCCATGCCTTCGGACAGCCCATCGCCAACTACCAGGCCATCCGCTTCGCGCTCGCCGACGTGGCCACCGAGCTGTCCGCCGCGCGGCTGCTCACGCTCCGCGCCGCGGCGCTGAAGGAAGAGGGCAAGCCGTTCACGCGCGAAGGCTCGATGGCCAAGGTGTTCGCGACCGAGAAGGCGAACAAGGCCTGCGAGATGAGCGTGCAGGTGCACGGCGGCTACGGCTACCTCGACGAGTTTCCCGCCGAGCGCCATTATCGCGACGCGCGCGTCACCACCATCTACGAAGGCACGAGCGAGATCCAGCGCATGGTCATCGCGCGCGACCTGCTCAAGGACTGACCTGCGTCAGCGCGGGCGCGTCTGCTCCAGCGACTCCCGCCCTTTCGCCCGCTGCCAGTACGCGGCGGGGCGCACCGGCACTCCCGCTTCCTCCAGCACCCAGAGGAAGGGCCAGGCGGCGATGTCGGACAGGTCGGGGCTCGCGCCGCCCATCCAGGGCTTGCCGCCGGCGAGCCTCTCTTCCATGGCGTCGAAGCCCTTGCGCAGCTTCTCCTGGTCCGGCGGCTCGTCCCTGGTCGGGTGCTGCTCCAGCGCCTGCAGCGTCTTGAGCCGGAGCCGGAGCAGCGCGCGCTCGCGGGCGCTGAGGGGCTGGAGGGCGGCTCCGGGATAGGCCTCGTCCAGGTACTGCAGGATGACCAGCGACTCGATCAGCTCGAAGTCGCCGATCACCAGCTTGGGCGACTTCCGCTCCGGGTTGTGGCGCAAGGCGCGGGGGTCGGGGAAGGGTACGTCGAAGGGAAGCCACTCGAAGGCGAGGCCCTTCTCCCGCGCGCAGATCCGCGTCCGCCAGGCAAACGGGCACTCGCGCATGCCGTGGATCTCGATCATGGGCTCAATCTAGGCGTGTCCCGCCGGACGCGCTTCGCTCGCAGGTCGGAGCGACGCGACGATTCGCCGCGGGGATTGCAGCCGGGCAGGCGCACACCCGCACGCGCGGCTGCTCGCGCCGCTGCCGCGGCCGTGTTATCTCGCGCGGTACCATGAGCGCGAAGGACAGGCTGAAGGCGGCGCAGGAAGAATGGCGCAGGACCGAGCTGGCGAAGGCCACGCAGAAGAGCCCGCTGCGGCGGGAGGAGTTCCGCACCGACGCGGGAATCCCCATTCCCGACCTGCTCACGCCCGCGGACGTGGGCGAGCCCAGCGACGCGGAGGTGGAGAAGTACGAGCGCGACCTCGGGTTCCCGGGGCAGTTCCCGTACACGCGCGGGCCGCAGCCCACCATGTATCGGGGCCGGCTGTGGACCATGCGGCAGTTCGCCGGCTTCGGCACGCCGGAGGACACCAACCGGCGCTTCAAGTACCTGCTCGAGCACGGCATGACCGGGCTCTCCACCGCTTTCGACATGCCCGCCTTGATGGGCTACGACGCCGACCACCCCATGTCGCGCGGCGAGGTGGGCCGCGAGGGCGTGGCGGTCTCCACGCTCAAGGACTTCGAGATCCTCTTCAGCGGCATCCCGCTCGATCGCGTCACCACGTCGATGACGATCAACGCGAGCGCGATCTTCGCGCTGTGCGCGTACATCGCCGTGGCGGAGAAGCAGGGCATCTCGCAGGACAAGCTCGGCGGCACCATCCAGCCCGACGTGCTCAAGGAGTACATCGCGCAGAAGGAATGGGTGGTGGGCCCGCGTCCGGCCACGCGGGTGGTGGTGGACATGATCGAGTACACGGCGAAGCACATGCCGCGCTGGCACCCGGTCTCCATCAGCGGCTACCACATCCGCGAGGCGGGGGCGACCGCCATCCAGGAGCTGGCCTTCACGCTC
>DATDMU010000124.1:0-8239 GCA_036518615.1 Myxococcales bacterium | reverse complement strand
GTCGAGCGCGAGCCGATCGGCGGCGCTGCCGACGCTTGCGGCCACGCCGTGCTTCTCGAACTCGACCACGGTGCGATCGCGCAGGAGCTTCCGGTACTCCGCGCTGAACCTGTCCAGCTCGCTGTAGACGACGAGCAGGCGATCCAGCTTCTTGTCGTAATCCTGGCTTTTCCTGGTTTCGACGCTGACCCGTGCGCAGCCCGTCACCGCGAGCAGCGCGACACCCCAGCCGAGCACTCTCGCCCCGACGCGGATGGCCATGTCCCCTCCTATCGAACCCAAAGCCTACACGGCCATTATCCGTTCCGACAAGGGCGGTCCGACGACGCGCCGCGCCCACCCGGAAGGGCCTCAACCCGCCCCCTCCCACAAAAAAAAACAAAAAATATTTTTTTCGGAGCATTCCGGGAGGGGGTGACCGGAATCGGGGTATCGATTCGGTCTGCCCGGCTTGCGACTGCGCCCTGAAGACGATTCTGGCACGCCGCTCGCACAGCGCAGCTCGGGACGCGATCGGCCGTCGACGGGTTTCGCTTTTTTTTGGGGCGCTCCGGCCTTCGGCCTCCGCTTGTGCGGGGGGCTGCGCGCCCCCCGCAACGCCCCCGCGACGCGACGGCGCGGCCTCGCAGAGCTCTAGCGGCGGCGCGAGAGTTCCGTCGAGCTCCAGGCGCGGTCGAGCATCTTCTTGGTCAGGTTCACCGCGATGGTGGTTCCCACCGCAGCGATGATCTTCTCCCAGACCGGCGCCTCGCCCCTCGCCACCTTCTTCGGGTCGTCCACCGCGCGGCGGACCGCGATGCGCAGCCGCCTCGCCTTCTGCGGCAGCTCCTCGCGCTTGCGCGAGCGCCACACCGCGAAAGCCACGCCGCCGATCATCAGCGCCACCGCCGCTCCCGCGCCGATGAAGACTCCCGGGTGCCGCTGCATCTGCAGCCGCACGTCGGTCAGCTCGTGGCGGCGCCGGTCCAGCTCCGCCAGCGACTTGTCCAGCCGCGTGCGGAGGTGCTCGATGTCGCGCTCGATCTCACGCGGAGGCCGCGGCTCCGCCTTGCCGTTTCCGTTCACGCGAGCCGTTCCTTCGCCCACAGTGCATCCTCCTTCAGGCTGCGCCGCGTGGACTCCAGCGGCTCCTTGACGCGCTTGCCCCAGCCGAGCAGGCCAGCGACGGTGCCTACCGCCAGCACGCCGGCGGCCACGACCAGCGCAGCCGCCCACTCCGGAATCAAGGTGCCGAGCGCGAGCGCGCCCGCCACCAGCATCAGGCTCACCGTCCACAGCGCGCAGAGGCCGGCCACGCCCAGGCCCTTGGCCATGGCCACTTCCTTCTTGAGGTCGGCGCGCAGCTCCGACTTGGCCAGCTCGATCTCCTTCTTCGCGAGCAGCGTCGCGCTGTCGACGATGTGCCCGATCAGCTCGCGGTTGGTCATCCCTTCCACCGAAACCGGCAGCGCCCGATCGGCGCCGAGGCGCGCCGGCAGCTTCTCCATGTTGCGCGGCCCGGGCAGCGCAACCTTCTCGTCCGCCATGTGCTCCTCCTCCTTCTGCGAGTGCCGCAGGAGCGGCTCGTCGCCGTGCAGCGCCCGGTCCAATTGAAGCAATAGCCGGTACACGATCTGCCACTCGTCCCAGGGCAGGCTCTTGCGCGAAAGCTCCGCCGCAAGCTCGCTCACCCGCGTCTCCAGCATCGCCGCCCGCCGGTGGGCGCGCGGCTGGGCGGCGTAGATGCTCCACACGCGCTTGGCGTGCATTTCGATCTCGCGCGAGTCCGCGCCGAAGGTCTGCAGCACCGGCCGCGGCCCGTAGACCTCTTCGCAGAGCGCGCGGGCGCGCGCCACCAGATCCGGCTTGCCCCGCAGGATGGTCTCGTTGGGCAATACCGTCACCGCCAGCTCGTCGTTCTCGCGGTACTCGACGTGGTCGCTGGCCATCGACTTGAACGGCCTGCCGCCAATCTTCAAAAGGATCTTCGCCGGCGCGGTCTGGTGCCAGGGAGCCTTCGCGGGCGCAAGCTCCATCTCGTTGCGCCTGAGCTCGTCCGCGAGCGCCGCCATCGCTTCCGCGGTCAGCCCCTTGTCCATCACCGAAGGGATCCGCACCACCTCGCGCCGCCGCAGCACCGTGGCGATGCGCAGGATGGGCGCCACCACCAGCATGAGCAGGAAGGCGCAGGCCAGCGCCAGCGTCACCGGAAAGCCGCGGGCGAACTTCTTCCAGCCCGGCTCGGGCATGCGCTCTTCGGCGCCGCGTTTCGCCACCACCGTGCCCACCACGATCGGCACCAGGACGGCGAGCGCGATCCAGACCAGCCGCAGCCACAGGCTCGGCACCGACTTCGCCAGCGGCACGAACGCCAGCACGAGCAGCGCGACCTTGGGGACGATCACGCCCAAGAGCAGCAGCGGCCAGGCCGCAGCCGCGGCCACCACCACCGTGAGCATGGTCTGCTCTTTGGGCGAGGTGCGCCCGAACAGCGCCAGGACCGCCCACCCGAAGATGGCGTTCAGAGCTTTGCCCGCGGACTTGCCGAGATAGCTGATCAGCGCCTGGAGGATGGCCACGCAGGTGAAGCTAGGGCGTGAGCGCGGACTTCGTCAGCCTGCTCGGCCGCCTCCCGGCGCCTGCCTTAGAGCATTCCGGCGTCGTACCCCAGGCTCGCGTGCAGGTTCAGGTCCAGGACCAGGTCGGCCTTGCCGTCCACCGTCCCGCTGGCCACGACGAAGAAGGTGCCGCCGTTGTGCAACTGCTCGAGGAGGAACGCATCGAGCGCCGGATTGCCCTTGATGCGAACGGTGCTGCCCGCGACCACCGGCAGGTTCACGAGGTCGCCCGCCTTCACGTCGTTGGCGGCCGGGTCGGTCGCGTTGCGGCGCAGCGCGATGGTGCCGTTGAGCACCCTGGCCTGGTTCCCGGCGTTCACGCTGGTAACGGTCACGTCGACGTAGTCGAGGTCCAGGCTCTTGATGTTGTCCTTGTGGTCCGCGATCTCCTTGTACTTGCCGAGGTCGACCTGGATGCTCCTCGAGGCGCTCCCCGCCGCGGGCGACTGGAGCCCCAGGTTCGGCTGGTCCATGTCGAAGCTGAGGTTCACCACGCAGGCGGAAATGCCGGCGAGGAAGGCAAAGGCGAGCGCGAAACGCGGAAGGCGACGGTTCATGTGGGCACCCCTCAGGTCCTCAACTTGCCACAGAACCGGCCGCCGGCCCCTCCTTTCGGACAGCGGGCACAGCGACCAGTCGCCTGATGACCTTCAGGAAAGGCGTCCGGCCACAAAACTCCAATGATGCTGCGCACTTGGATGTCAGTGTGGCCTCGGGTCGCCAAGGCGCGCCCACCAGCGCCCGGGTGCGCACGCGCACCTCCATGTTCGCGATTTCCGTGTTCGCGCAATGCAGCGCGTCACCGTAGGAGACCTGCACCATCTGCCCGGGCGCCGCCTGCACCACGCCATCAATGGCGACCCGCGCGTGCTGCGCCGCGAAGTGCCACACCGGAGCCACGGCGCGCGAGGTGGACAACGGCATCCAGGGCAGCTCGCCGAACCGGTGCACGTGGCCGCGGAAGCGAAAGGTGAAGAGCGGCACGCGCACGCCGCCGGGCCCCTCCACCTCCAGCAGATCCAGCGACGCGCCGGGATCCTCCGCGAACGCCGAGCAGCGCGCCCACGCCCACGACGGCCAGCGCGAGCGGCCCCAGTAGTGCGCCTGGCCGGCGGACATCCGCTGCACGTCGATCATCCGCCCGTCCACCTCCACCGCTCCGGTGAGCGTGGTGGCGGGCCTCGGCAAGGCGTATCCGCTGCCGCGCAGCAGCGCCAAAGGCGAAAGCCAGAGCGGAACGACCTCTTCGGGCGCTGCGCCCTGACCAAAGGACAATCTCCAGCGCAGCGAGCGCCCTGCGCCCTCCACCTCGCCGCTGCAGCCCGCCTCGGACAGCGCGTTGCCGGCCAGGTCCACGCCGGTGCGGCCGATTGCCGCAGCATCCACCTCGTTTTTCAGCGCGATGCAGCTGTCGGGATGGTCGCGATCGAACCACGCGCCCCAGACGGCAGAGGTCCGGCCGGAGGGGCCCACATCCACCGTGTAGCGGAGCCACAGGCCGAGGCCGGCGCGGGGATCGCTCGCCGAGACGAACCAGACCTCGTGGAAGCTGCCCGAGGGAGCCGCCGGCCAGCGCGGCAGGTTCAGCGACGCCGCATCCACGAACCAGCGCTACGCCCGCGGAGGCAGCCCGTCAAGCAAGCGCAACCGGCGCCGCACGCGGCTTGACTTGCACCCCCCTCACCGTAGACTCTGCCCCGCAATTTCCGCAGCTTACCCGAGGGAGTGAATGCCTTTTCACTTCGCCAACGTGCTTCTCTTCTCGGCAACGGCCGTCCTCTTCGTGTTCGGGTCGCTGCTGGCGGGGCGTTTTTTGCGCCCCGATGCGCCCACCCGCGAAAAGTCGATGATCTACGAGTGCGGCGAGAAGCCCATCGGGCAGGCGTGGTTCAACTTCAATCCGCGCTTCTATCTCATCGCTCTCGTGTTCGTGATCTTCGAGGTGGAGATCGCGTTCATGTACCCCGTGGCGTCGGTCTACAAGTACTTCGTCGACCACCAGCAGGGCCTTCTGGCGTTCGGCGAGATCTTCGTCTTCGTCGCCATCCTGGCCGTGGCGCTGGCGTACGTGTGGGCGATGGGCGACCTCGAGTGGGTGAAGGGCCTCAAGCAGGACGTGCTCCAGTCTTTGCGCGACAAGAAGCAGACTCCCCCTCCGCAAACTCCATCGAAGAAGGCAGCCTGACGACATGGCGAAGGACTACGGGCAGGATTTCGGTTCGGTCATCACCAGCAAGACCTCGTTCATCGACGAGATCATCAACCTCGCGCGCAAGAGCAGCATCTTCTATCTGCTCTTCGGGCTCGCCTGCTGCGGCATCGAGCTGATGCAGACCGGCGGGCCGCGGGCGGACATCGACCGCTTCGGCAGCGTTCCCCGCGCCACCCCGCGGCAGAGCGATCTGATGATCGTCGCCGGCACGCTCACCTACAAGATGGCCGAGCGCTGCCGCCTGCTCTACGAGCAGATGGCCGAGCCCAAGTACGTCATCTCGATGGGCTCCTGCGCCTCCTGCGGCGGCCTCTTCCAGTACGCGTACTCGGTGTGCAAGGGCGTGGACAAGCTGGTGCCGGTGGACATCTACGTGCCCGGCTGCCCTCCTCGCCCCGAGGCGCTGACCGAAGGGCTGCTGCGCGTGCAGGACAAGATCGTGCGCGAGCGCTGGTTCACCGCGCGCAAGCAGATCGGGCAGGCCGAACCGTCGCTGGGCGTCGACTACAAGGTGATGGCCTAGATGAACTTCGAAGAGATCAGGCAGCGACTCGCCGCGAAGTTCGGTGAGCGCATCGGGCCGCTCGCTCCCGCGAACAAGGACGCCTTCGTGCTCGTCCAGGCCGCGGACGTGCCGGAGATCTGCCGGTTCCTCAAGGAGGACCCCGAGCTCTCCTTCGACTGCCTGATGAACCTCTCCACGGTGGACTGGCCGAAGAAGAACCAGATCGAGCTCGTCTACCACCTGTGGAGCTACGCGAAGCAGCACGCCTTCATCCTCAAGGCGAACCTCGACCGGGCGAAGCCGGAGGTCGCCTCGGTGGAGCCGGTGTGGAAGTCCGCCGACTGGCTGGAGCGCGAGCAGTACGACCTGATGGGCGTGCAGTTCCACGGACACCCGGACCTGCGCCGCATCATGATGCCCGACGACTGGGTGGGGCACCCGCTGCGCAAGGACTACGCCGAGCAGCCGCAGTGGCACAACATCAGCACCACCCGCGAGAACTCGCTGGAAGGCTACGTGCGCCTCGACGAGCTGAGGAAGAAGGCGGCGGAAGCGGCGGCGGCGAAGAAGGAGGTGCTGCAGTGAGCAAGCCCCTCGAGCTGCCGACGATGGACATGGAGAACAAGGAAGTTCTCCGCCGCATCGAGATCTCGGGCGACATGCTGCTCAACATGGGCCCGCAGCACCCCTCGACCCACGGGGTGATCAACTTCCTCGTCCAGACCGACGGCGAGGTGATGAAGCGCGCCATCCCCGAGGTCGGCTACCTGCACCGCAGCCTGGAGAAGATCGGCGAGCGCTGCACCTACAACGGCTACATGCCGTACACCGACCGGGTCGACTACATCGCGGCCATGTTCGCCAACCAGGGCTGGGCCATGGCGGTGGAGAAGCTGCTCGGCCTCACCGTTCCCAAGCGCGCCGAGTACTGCAGGGTCATCGCCTGCGAGCTCAACCGCATCTCCAGCCACCTGGTGTCGGTGGGCACCATGGCCATGGACATCGGCGCGGTGACGCCCTTCCCCTACGCGCTGCGCGAGCGCGAGTACATCAACGACCTGCTCGAGGAGCTGTGCGGGGCGCGGCTCACCTACAATTACCTGCGCATCGGCGGGGTGGCCTTCGATCTGCCCAGCGGGTACGAGGACAAGGTCAGCACCTTCCTCGACCACTTCGAGAAGATCCTCGACGAGTTCAACCGGCTCATCACCTACAACGAGATCTTCATCCAGCGGCTCGCGCACCTGGCGCCGATCCCCGCGCAGATGGCCATCGACTACTGCCTGGTGGGGCCGAACCTGCGCGCCTCGGGCGTGAACTTCGACGTGCGCAAGCAGCTCCCCTACTCCGTCTATCCGGAGTTCCAGTTCAACGTGCCGGTGGGCAGGGGCGAAGTGGGCACCACCGGCGACTCCTGGGACCGCTTCTGGTGCCGCGTGGAGGAGATGCGCCAGAGCTGCCGCATCCTCCGCCAGGCGCTGGCGCAGATGCCCAAGGACGACCAGATCATGGCCAAGGTGCCGCGCAAGCTCAAGGCGCCCGAGGGCAGCGAGGCATACTCGCGCATCGAGAGCGCCCGCGGCGACATGCAGTACTACGTGGTGGCCGGCCCATCCGAGAATGCGCACCGGGTGAAGATCCGCACGGGCAGCTTCACCGCCATGGGCATCATCGACGTGCTCTCGCGCGGGCTGATGATCGCCGACCTGGTCGCGCTGATCGCATCGCTGGACGTCGTCGCGCCGGAGATTGACCGTTAATGCAAGGCTTCCTCGACAACCTGATCCGCGGCTGGGGACACGATCCCGCCACCTGGCCGTACACGCAGTTCGTGTACGTCTTCTTCATGGGCCTGTTCTCGTTCCTGGTGATCAACTTCGCCGCCATCAGCGGCGGGATCTTCTCCTGGGCCGAGCGCCGCATCGCCGCGCGCATGCAGAGCCGGGTGGGCCCCAACCGGGTGGGGCCGGCCGGCTTCCTGCAGTGGATTGCCGATGCGGTGAAGCTGCTCTTCAAGGAGGACCTGATCCCCGACGAGGCGGACAAGGTGCTCTTCCGCGCCGCCCCCTACTTCATGATGGTGGGGTTCGCCTGCGTGTTCGTGGCGCTGCCCTTCAGCCACCGGCTGGTCATCGCCGACATGAACATCGGCATCTTCTACATCCTCGCGGTCACCGCGCTGATCGTGGTGGGCATCATCATGTCCGGCTGGAGCTCCAACTCGAAGTGGAGCCTCTTCGGCGCCATCCGCAGCGCGGCGCAGATCGTCTCCTACGAGATCCCCGCGGGCATGGCGCTGATGATCCCGGTCCTGCTCGCGGGCACCATGTCCACCCAGGGCATCATCCGCGCCCAGGGGCCCTGGCCGTGGCAGTGGTTCGTCTTCGACAACCCGGCGGCCACCGCCGCCTTCGTCATCTTCTTCATCAGCGCGCTGGCGGAGGGAAACCGCACGCCCTTCGACCTTCCCGAGGCCGAGTCGGAGCTGGTCTCCGGCTACAACACCGAGTACTCGGGAATGCGCTTCTCCTACTTCTTCCTGGTGGAGTGGGGAAACCTCTGGGTCATGTCGGCGCTCGCCGTCACCATGTTCTGCGGCGGCTGGCAGGTGCCGTTCCTGCCCGCCGGGCGGCTCGACGCGCTCACCGGCTGGGCCGCGTTCTTCGGCGAGGTCGCCTCCCTCGCCTGCTTCGCCCTCAAGACGCTCTTCTTCGTCTTCGTGGTGATGTGGCTGCGCTGGACGCTGCCGCGCATCCGCGTCGACCAGATGATGAACATGTGCTGGAAGTACCTGGTGCCGGCGAGCTTCGTCGCGGTGATCTTCGTGGCGGGCTGGATGCTGCTCGTGCACGCGGCGCCGGGCATCGGCATCGCCATGCGCGCGGTGCTCACCGCCGGGGCCGCGGCGGGGCTGGTCATGTTCGT
>DATDMU010000123.1:0-22175 GCA_036518615.1 Myxococcales bacterium | reverse complement strand
CATTCCCAAGACCACCGGCAAGCGCGGCTTGCACATATTGGTGCCGCTCGCGAAGGGGCATTCCTACGACGACGCGCAGGCCTTTGCATTGCAGGTCGGCGAGACGGTGGCGAAGCAGTTGAAGCAGGTCACGCTGGAGCGGTCGCTGTCTGCCCGCAAGGGCCGGCTCTACTTCGACTGCATGCAGAACGCATACGCGAAGACCATCGTGGCGCCGTATTCGCTCCGTGGCGCCCGCGGCGCACCGGTGTCCACCCCGCTGCGCTGGAGCGAGGTGAAGCCGGGCCTCGACCCCGCCGCCTTCAACATTGCAACCATGCCTGCCCGGCTGGGCGAGGTAGGCGATCTGTTCGAACCGGCGCTGACCCAGGGCGTGCGGCTGCCCCGGTACAAGCGGTAGCCACTTCGCACGCAGCTAGCCAGGTCAAGGCCGGCCTTCGCGGTCCGGACCCCGACGGTGTCGCTTGACGTCTGCGAAAAAGTCTGCTATTCAAATGGCCATGAACGCGGCGAGGCGGCAGACATCGTTCGAATTCCCACACCGAGGTGGGAAACGGCACGGTGCTGGCAGGCCCAGGATCCGGCCGCATCCGGATCTGATCGGTCCCGGAGTGCCTCACCTCCGGCGCCCGGAATTCGCCGCGCGGCATCCGGTGCACGTCACGATGCGGCTGCAGCACGAAGTGGGTTACCTGCGCTCATACCGGCGCGCGAAGATCGTGGAGGATGCGCTGCGCGCGGCGCGAGAGCGGTTCGGCGTGCGCATCATCCACTACTCGATCCAGGGCAACCACCTGCATCTCATCGTCGAGGCAGAGAGCCCGGAGGCGCTGTCGCGCGCCATGCAGGGCCTGGCCACGCGCCTGGCGCGGCGCTTGAACGCCCTGACCGGCCGGCGCGGCCCCGTCTTCGCCGACCGGTATCACGCACACCCGCTCAAGACACCGCGGGAGACCAGGCACGCCGTCCGCTACGTGCTGACGAACTACCACCACCACGCGCTGGAGTACTTGCCGCCAGGCTGGACCGACCCGCTCGGCTCCGCGCGGTTCACACAGGAGCGTCCCGGAGGGGACACGCCTGTGGCAGCGCCCTCCGTCTGGTTGCTACGCGTCGGGTGGCGACTGTGATGTGGCGACCAGTCATGCTGCAAACAGCCGTTGGATGCATCGCCGTGGCTTCAGTGATGAGTGGATGCAATCGCGACGTCAGGCAAAACCGCGAACTGTTTCGAGCCACTGCACCGCGAGATCCCGTCGACATCGTCGTGACGGAAGTGCCAACAGACGCGACCGTCTCAAGGACGTTCGAAATCTTCATTGTCCCACGTGGCGAGCGAGTGACCGGCACGGCGCTGGTCTTCAGGTCGGATAAATCGCCGCCGCCGCAGGTTCAATGGGCCGCCTCAGCCACCGCCGTCATCAAGTGCAACGATGCTCGAGTCTGGCACTTTCAGAATTTCAGTAGTATTCGCCTTGGCTCCAACAGATGGGTGACCACCGCGATCGCGCTGGAATGCGGCCAAGCGGGTTACGTCGTGAGGTAGTGCCCGCTTCGTGAGCGACGACTTCACCATGCCTGCGTTCCGCGCGGCAGGCGCGCAACGAGCTACAACCCAGCCCGTGACCGCGCCGCGCACAGCCGAAGTCAGCAGCCGATTCACGACGGCGGCGAAAGCCATGTCCGTCGGGCTTGATGCGATGGCCTTGATCCTCGGTCTTCTCTTCGCCCGCCATTCGCTCCTTTCGTTCAGTCTCTTCTTTGCCTTCGTCGTGCTCGTGATCCAGGCACCGATCTGGCGAGCCAAGGAGGTCTTCGCCGAGGATGCCGGCCTGCGCGTTCGCGGTCTGCGATCGGAGGCTCTCGTTCCATACGATCAGATCGAGGAAGTGAGAAAATCCGCGAGGCCCGGCCTCGTGCATCTGCAGCTGCGCTGCGACACGCCCGTCGGCCGCCACATCATCTTCTGGGCCGCCTGGAGATTCACGCGCCCCGCCCTCGACCTTCTCCGACGCCGCATGAAGGAAGAAGCGGGACACCCTACTTGATTCACCTCATGGCGTGCGTGGCGATCAAGCAGGGTGTCCCCATTGTTCGCTTAGCCAAACCGCCGGATGAGCCCGGTCAGCAGGGCGTAGACCGCGCGGGCATGGCCTGCGCCGGCGGTTGCCGGCCCGGAGGCACACAGGCCCGCAGCCAGCGCGATGTCCAGCGCCGCAGCAGCCTCGCAGGATTCACCGCGCGCGATCGCGAACACGCGAGCCCTGTCCGCGAACCCTGTGCGCCCCACCGCTTCCGCGATGTTGAGGCAAACGCTGGTCCCCGCCCGAAGCGCCTGATCGCGCAGCCTGCCGCCGGAAATCTGCGCCTCCCGAATGCACTCGAGCAGCTTGCGCGCCTCCTGGTACGCATGGAGCCTTTCGTGAGGAAGCTTTCCGAGAGCGACGGAGCCCGCCGAAGGCGCCGCTTTTTCAAACACACTGCAGGCGCAGTGCCAGCCGCAGGCTGGCGCGAGCCTGCTCATCCACTTGCACTTTCACCTCGACGTAATTCGCGTGCGGGTTTCCGCGGGCGGGTCTCCGGTCGCGGCCGAGGATGGCCGAAGGGCGGTGCGAGGCTGCCCTTGAAGTCGAACTCGAACTTCTTTCAGGGGCGTTGAACTCAGGTTCAAGTTCAGGTTCGGGTTCAAGGGCAGCCTCGCGCCAGCCCTTCGGGCTGTCACTGCGGCTGCGGTCGTTCAGGGAAAAGCAGGAAAAGCAGTACCAGAGCCGCGGGGCGTTGCGGGGGCGCGCAGCCCCCGCACAAGCGGAGGCCGCAGGCCGGAGCGCCCCAAAAAAAATCGCTTCGCAACTTGCGCGCTCCTTGGCAAGGCCAGAGCCCTGTCGACGTTCATGTGAAAGTGGAAGTGAACGAAGAACCAAACCGTGAAGGAAAAAGCACAAGGACGCCACGGTGTCTTTCCGTGTATCGTCGGCGCAGTGCCAGCCGAAGGTTGGGGCGAACCAGCTCATCCACGTGCACCTTCACATCCACGTGGTTCGCGCGCGCCATCCTGCGCGCATGATACGGTTCGCGCCGTGGCCGACGACTTCACCATCCCCGCCTTCCGCGCGGTTCCGCGCACCGGCGTCATCTACGTCACCGCCGAGGCGCACAAGCTCGGCTACCGCAGCTCCGATCCGGCCTGGTGCAACCTCGGCCAGGGCCAGCCCGAGACCGGCCCGCTGCCGGGAGCGCCTCCGCGCATCCAGGAGATCTCCGTCCGCGTGGACGACCAGGAGTACGCGCCGGTCCCCGGCCTCTGGGAGCTCCGCGACGCGGTCGCGCAGCTCTACAACCGCATCTACCGCAAGGGCCTCCCCTCGCAGTACAGCGCCGAGAACGTGAGCATCTGCGGCGGCGGCCGCGCCGCCCTGACCCGCGCCGCCGCTTCCCTGGGTCACGTGAACCTGGGCCACTTCCTCCCCGACTACACCGCGTACGAGGAGCTGCTCGACGTCTTCAAGGCCTTCACCGCCATCCCCATCCTGCTCGAAGGCGAGCACGGCTACGCTTTCACCGCGGAGGATCTTTCCAAGGAGATCCAGGGCCGCGGCCTCTCCGCGCTGCTCCTCAGCAACCCCTGCAACCCAACCGGCAAGCTGGTCCACGGCGACGAGCTGGAGCGCTGGGTGCGCACCGCGCGCGAGCTGGACTGTTCGCTGCTCGTCGACGAGTTCTACTCGCACTACGTCTGGACGGGCCGCCCCGGCCAGCTCCCCATCGAGAGCGCGGCCCGCTACGTCGAGGACGTGAACCGCGATCCGGTGGTCATCTTCGACGGCCTGACCAAGAACTGGCGCTATCCGGGCTGGCGCGTGACCTGGACGGTGGCGCCGGCCAAGGTGATCGAGGCGGTGGCCAGCGCCGGCTCCTTCCTCGACGGCGGCGGCTCGCGTCCGCTGCAGCGCGCGGCCATTCCCCTGCTCAACGAAGAGCTGGTCCGGCAGGAGACGCTGGCCATCAACGCCGCCTTCCGGGACAAGCGCGACCGGATGTTGCAGCGGCTGGACCGGCTGGGCATCCGCGCCGACCGCCCTCCGGAAGGAACCTTCTACGTCTGGGGCAATCTGGAGAGCCTGCCGCCGCCGCTCAACGACGGCATGAGCTTCTTCCGCGCCGCCCTCAAGGAGAAGGTCATCACCGTGCCGGGCGAGTTCTTCGACGTGAACCCCGGCAAGCGGCGCAGCCACCGGGCTTCCCGGTTCCGCAGCTACACCCGCTTTTCCTTCGGCGCTCCGCAATCTTCGCTCGACGAGGCGCTCACCCGCATCGAGCGCATCGTCCTGTCCGCTACCTGACCGGGTTGGCGCATCGCGGCGTGAATGCGCATCTTGCCTCCGGGAGGCAACAGGCATGCGCTTCGTGCGGTGGTTCGGGGAGGTGGGGCTCGCCGACGTCGGGCTCGTCGGCGGCAAGGTCGCGTCGCTTGGCGAGATGATCCGGGAGCTGCAGCCCCTGGGCATCCGCGTGCCGGACGGGTTCGCCGTCACCGCCGAGGGCTACCGCCACTTCATCGCCGCAGCGGGCCTGGAAGCAAAGATCCGCGAGCAGCTCGAAGGCATCGGCAAGGGCGACGTGCAGCGCCTGGTCGCGCGCAGCGCCGAGATCCGCCGCCTCATCATCGAGGCCGAACTGCCCCGCGAGATCGCCGACGAGGCGGTAGCGGCCTACCGCTCGCTATCCCGGCGCGGCGGCCGCGACGAGACCGACGTGGCAGTCCGCTCGTCCGCCACTGCCGAAGACCTGCCGGGCGCGAGCTTCGCGGGGCAGCAGGACACCTACCTGAATGTGCGCGGCGAACAGGCGCTGCTCGCCGCGGTGAAGCGCTGCTTCGCCTCGCTCTTCACCGCCCGCGCCATCAGCTACCGCGCCGACATGGGCTTCGACCACCTGGACGTCTCGCTCAGCGTGGGCGTGCAGCAGATGGTGCGCAGCGACAAGGCGGCCTCGGGAGTGATTTTCACCCTCGACACCGAGAGCGGCCACCGCGGCGTGCTGCTGGTCACCGCCAGCTACGGGCTCGGGGAGGCCATCGTGCAGGGGCAGGTGGTGCCCGACCAGTTCTACGTGCACAAGGACACGCTCCGCGAAGGCTACCGGCCGCTGGTGTGGAAGACGCTGGGCAGCAAGGAACAGCGGATGGTGTACTCCGAAGGCGGCACCGCGCTGGAGCCTGTGCCAGCCGAGCTGCGCGGCCGCGCCTGCCTCAGCGACGACGAGGTGCTGCAATTGTCGCAATGGGCGCTGCGCATTGAAGAGCATTACACGCGCCAGCGCGGGTCCGATTCGCCCATGGACATCGAATGGGGCAAGGACGGCGAGAGCGGCCAGCTCTTCGTCCTGCAGGCGCGCCCGGAGACGGTGCACTCCAACCGCAAGGGCGCCTCCATCCGCATCTACAAGCTCCTCGGCAAGGGCGAACAGCTCGCGCAGGGGCTCGCGGTGGGCGAGGGCATCGCCGTGGGCACCGCGCGGGTGATCAGGAGCGCGGCGCAGTTCCACGAGTTCAAGCCGGGCGAGATCCTCGTCACCGAGAACACCGACCCGGACTGGGAGCCGATCATGAAGACGGCTTCCGGCATCGTCACCGAGCGGGGCGGGCGGACCTCCCACGCCGCAATCGTGGCCCGCGAGCTGGGCATTCCGGCGGTGGTGGGCACAGGCACCGCGACGACCCATGTGCCGAGCGGGGGCGAGATCACCCTCAGCTGCGCGGAGGGCGAGCAGGGCCGCATCTACGAGGGCAAGCTCGAGTACGAGGTGGAAGAGGTGGACCGCTCGCATTTCGCGCGGCCGCGCACGCAGATGATGCTCAACGTGGGCAACCCCGAGCAGGCCTTCCAGACGGCGATGCTGCCCAACGACGGCGTCGGCCTCGCGCGGATGGAGTTCATCTTCGCGAGCTGGGTGAAGGTGCACCCGCTCGCGCTCACCCGCTACGGCGAGCTGGACGAAGAGACGCGCGCCCAGGTGGACGAGATGACCCGCGGCTATGAAGACAAGACGGAGTACTTCGTCGACAAGCTGGCGCAGGGCATCGGCACCATCTGCGCCGCCTTCCACCCCAAGCCGGTGATCCTGCGCCTCTCCGACTTCAAGTCCAACGAGTACGCCACGCTGCTGGGCGGCAAGCAGTTCGAGCCGGTGGAAGAAAATCCGATGATCGGCTGGCGGGGCGCGTCGCGCTATTACCATCCGGAATACAAGGAAGGATTCATGCTCGAGCTGCGCGCGGTCCGCCGCGTGCGCGAGGAGTTCGGGCTCAGGAACCTGAAAGTGATGGTGCCCTTCTGCCGCACCCCCGACGAGGGCCGCAAGGTCATCGAGGTGCTGCGCGAGGGCGGCCTCGTCCAGGGGCGCGACGGCCTCGAGGTGTACGTGATGGCGGAGCTGCCCTCGAACGTGTTCCTCGCCGATCAGTACGCGGACATCTTCGACGGCTTCTCCATCGGCTCCAACGACCTGACCCAGCTCGTGCTCGGCGTGGACCGCGACAGCGCGCTCGTCTCGCAGCTCTTCAACGAGCGCAACGCGGCGGTGCTGCAGGCCTGCGCGCGCATCATCGATGCGGCGCGGCGCAAGGGACGCAAGGTGGGCATCTGCGGGCAGGCGCCGAGCGACTTCCCCGAGTTCGCCGCCTTCCTGGTGGAGCAGGGCATCGACTCGCTCTCGCTCATGCCCGATTCCCTGCTCAAGACCAGCGAGCGCGTGCTGCGGGAGGAGCAGAAGCCCCGTCCAGAAAGGCCGGCCCGCCGCGCCGGCGACGTGCGGCCGGTGGCGGGAGGCGGCGCGCGCAAGCCGGTCCGCGAGCCGGCCTCGGCGTGGGCGGACACCGAACCCTTCGTTCCCGGCTCCGACTGAAGAAAAAAGGCACCCCGGCGCGGACGCGTGCGCCGGGGTGCCCTCTGCACTTCCCGAACTACAGCGTGATGGACCAGCCGAACATCATGTTGTGGTCCTCGTGCGCCAGGTTGTGGCAGTGCGCCACGTAGTTCCCGGTGAACGTCCGGAAGCCGCGCCAGATCTGCGACTGCTCGGACGGCTCGAGGGAGACGAGGTCCTCCTTGCCGAGCGGGTCCTCCGGGTGCTGCGGCTTGCTGTTCGGGCCCACGCCGGTGGTGCGGAAGACGACCTGGTGCTCTTCCATGTGGATGTGCATCGGGTGCGTCCAGCCGCCGCCGCCGTTGTTGATGCCCCACAGCTCGAACGCGCCCTGGGTCGGTGCGTAGAGCGGGTTGAGCGGGTCGAACTGCAGGTTGTTGATCAGCCACTCGGTCTCACTGGAGCCAGGGGCGCTGCCGCGCACCAGGGTGAAGTCCATGTTCTCCAGCTTCGGGTCGGTGTTGCCGATGAACGGCGGGATGTGCCGCGTGCGGAGCACCTTGTTCGGGTTGAACACGCCGCCGCCGGCGTTGTTCTTCACGTTGGTCGGCACCGGGGTGAGGCCCGGATCGCTGGCGTCGGGCGCGAGTTGGTTGCTGCCGATGATGAACTTGATCAGCGGAACCGCGAACGCGCCGCCCATGGTCAGGTTGCCGTTCTGCTGGCGGCCATCGGTCATCACCGCGGTGTTGACCATGTAGATGACGTCGCCGGCCTTCGTCGGAGCGCCCGTCATGTACACGCCGAAGTCGACCACGAACTCACGCCGCTTGGCCGGCCAGATGTCGATGAAGTCGACCAGGGTCGGGTTGGGCAACAGGCCGCCGCCGGAGGCGATCTGCGTCATCTTCATGCACTGCGGCGGAAGCGCCCAGTTGTTCTTGTTGTCCTTGAAGCCCCACTGGCCCTGTCCCTGCACCGGGTTGGAGCCGTTGGCCTTGGTCATCGGGGCCAGCTTGAAACCGCCGAAGGTGTTGCGCAGCGACACCTCGTACTGGCGGGACACCGAGGCGTCGAGCAGGCGGAACCGGTAGTGCCGGCGATCGACCACCAGGGTGGGGAAGGCCACGCCGTTGACGGTGAAGATGTCGCCGACGAAGCCGTGGTTCGGGTAGTGCTGCAGGAACAGCTTGCCCCACCACTCAGGGTGCGTGGTGCCGCAGACGTTGTTCGACCACGGCTGCACGGTGAGCGGCTGGTGGTCGTCCTTGTGCGGGGTGATGCCGTCGTCCATGCGGCAGTCGTAGAACACCAGCGGGATGTCGTACTTCACGTCGAACGTCCCGTCGCCGTTGTTCGTGCGGATGCCGGGCAGCCGCAGGCCCTTGGTCTCGTCGCCGCCGTCCACTCCCGTCGGGTTGAACGTGCTGGCCGGGTCGTAGTGCGGAGCGATGCCGACCATGCCCTTGTAGACGTTCGGGCCGGTGTGGTGCATGCGGTGGTCGTGGAACCAGAGGAAGGACTGCTTCTCCTTGTCGTCGCCGCCTGCAGCGTAGGCGAGGTACAGGTTGTCCACCCACTGCGCCGGCTGGTAGCCGCCGCGGTTGTCCTGCATGTGGTTCGGCTGGCCGTCGGACTCGGGAGCGGTGTGGCCGTTGTGCAGGTGGGTGAGGAACGCCCAGTCAGGCGCGCCGAAGTCGCCGCGGTCCAGGCAGAGCGGGTTGCGGTCGAGGTCGTTCTCGAAGCGCACGCAGACCGGCTGGCCGTACTCGATGTTGATCATCGGGCCGGGGAACGCGCCGTTGAACCCGTAGATGGTGCTCGGCGGCAGCACGAAGGTGCCGGCGACGGCGCCAGGTGACGGAGTCGCGCCGGGCGGCAGCGGGACCACGTTGCCGCTCGCGTCGATGGGCTGCACAGCGGACGAGGTGATGCTGTGCGTCGAGACCTGCAGGCGGATGTGGTAGAGGAGCGGGTTCGGGTTCATCGCGTCGAAGACGGCCTTCGGGTGGTTGACGCTGCCGTCCCAGAGCGTCTCGTTGACCGGCAGACGCGCGTACCCCACACCCTGCCCGCCGGGCCAGAGCTGGTGCGTGCCCGCCCTGGCGCCGCCGAAGTTCAGCGTCTTGGTGATGGACTGCCCGTTCTTCGGGTTGAAGAAGGTGTAGGTCTTGCCGTCGTTGGCCATCGGCCGGTCGCCGATGGAGTCCTGGTTACCGGCACCCGGTCCGGGAGGGCTGACGAAGTTGCCGAACACGCCGTTCTTCTGGCGGACGTTCCAGGTCTGCGACGTCGCCAGGGTGCCGTCCGGATTCCGGTAGCCGGGCCGCAGCGCCGTGGGAATGGGCAGCGGATCGACGAACGGGTTGAGGATGAGCGGGCTGGTCGGGAAGAAGTCTGCGTCGACCGGGCAGCCGGTGTTCGATGCGGTCTCGATGTCGACCGGAATCGTGTCCACGCAGGCGGCGTCGGCCTTCCTGGCGACCAGCGTCGCGGCCCCCGCGGCCCCTGAGTACTTCAGCAGGTCACGTCGAGACAATTGCGCTTTCTTCTGCATTGCGTCCCCCTGAAGGTGCTCGGTCGAGCACCCGTTACGGTGAAGCACCGGTACGTTGCGTCGCTCCCCTCCGTCGCAGGTCACTGACCCCTGCGCGAAGACTCGAGTTCGAGGGATGTGGCGGCGAGCAGGGCTCGCCGCCCGTGCGCTGCTGGCGCGGTGCCATTCGGTTTGCCACGCGCATCAGCGCCCCCCCCGAGGCGGAAGTCGACGCAACTACCAATCGCCACCACGTCGCGAACTCGAACAGCCCCGCGCGCGCCCCACGCTTCGGGCGCCACCGGCAGACACTCTCCCCCCCGGTGGCACTTTTTGCTGCACCGGCCATGTCTGCAAGGCGGGTGCCCCGAGCTCACCCCAGTGGATACCGCGTGTTATGCGCATTCGGGTTTAAATTAATGCGCAAATACGTCGTCCGGCGAGGATCGGGGGGAAAAACCTGCGGGCGCCGGGACTCAGCTGCGACAGCCCGCCGGGGCCCTTGGGCGGATAAAAAACAATACTCGCCGCGATCCAAGTGATTGCAGTCGGTAATGCCCCGGACGCAGCGAGCGTCCGTCTTCGCTGTAGGGAACGGTGCTCGATTCCGTCTCGAGGTGTAACGCGCAATTCCCGCGCAGTTTCTTGACCGGGACGCTGCGACAAATCCGCTCGCCCGGCCTCGAACCGGGGGGCGCGCGAAATATGTGCGGAGGCGAATGTGCGGCGCTCTGTCCCAGCTGGGGATTTCCCCTATGAAGCGAGGCGAGAGGGGCAAGGCATAATGCCCGGCAGTTCAATTTTCGTTACGGCGGCTGAGGAGGAGAAAGCCGCACACGAGCGCGATCAGCGCGAGCGCGACGACGTCTCCCGCGGCGCCGTGGATGCGAGGCGACACCGACTTCGGCGCCACGCCTGCCGCCACCAGCCCTGCCACCAGCACGCCTGCGAGACCTTCTCCGGCGACCAGCCCCGACGCCGCCAGGACGCCCGCATCCGCATCGCCGCCGGCGGCGGCGCGCCGATCGCAGAGCGCGCGGACGCAGCCGCCCAGGTAGATCGGCGCCATCGAGGCGAGCGGCAGGTAGACGCCGATGGCGAAGGCCAGGCCGGAGACGCCGCAGAGCATGGCTCCCAGCGCAACTCCCCCGCCGGTGAGAACGAGGCCCCAGGGGAGGACGCCGGAGAGCACGCCTTCGATGATGGTCTTCATCAAGGTCGCCTGCGGCGCGGGCAGGTCGCGCGAGCCGAAGCTGTACGCGCTGCCGAGCAGCAGCACGGTGGCGGCCACCGCCCAGCAGGCGAAGGCGGCGCCGATGAGCTGCCCGAGCTGCTGGCGCGCGGGGGTTGCGCCCACCATGTGTCCGGTCTTGAGGTCCTGCGAGATGTCGCCCGCCTTCGAGGCGGCGATGGCCACCACGGTGCCCACCGTGAGCACCGCCGCCCTGGCGCCCGCGCCGGTCCAGCCGAGCACCGCGAAGACGGTGGCAACGCCGAGCAGCGTGACGAGGGTGATGCCGGAGGTGGGCTGGGAAGAGACGCCCACGAGGCCCACGATGCGCGCGGCCACCGCCACGAAGAGCACGCCGAAGACCGCGACGCCGAGCGCGCAAACCATGCGCGGCCAGAAGGTCATTCCGCCAGCGAAGACTCCGGGGACGAGGCAGGCGAGCGGCACGAGCGCGATGGCGCCGAAGACGAAGCCCGCGGGCAGGTCCCGCTCCGTGCTCAGCCCCGACCGCCGCACGCCGCGCGCCACCGCCGCGAACGACGCCACCATCGAGGGCAGCCCGCGCAGCACGGTGAGGATGCCCGCGACGGCCACCGCGCCGGCGCCGATGTAGCGCACGTAGCGCGACCAGAGCGCGTCGGCGTCCATCTGCGAGACCAGCCGCTGCGTCTCGGGAAAGAGCGGCGCCTGCAGCGTCCCGCCCACCCAGGCGATGAGGGGAATGAGCACCAGCGAGGAGACGAGCGATCCGGCCACGATCACCGCCGACTGCCGGTAGCCGAGGATGAACCCGACCCCGATGAGCGCCGGCGCAAGCTCGATGGCGAGCTGCGCGCGGGGGAGGACCGGCAGCCCGAGCGCGAGGCTGCCGGGCACGAGGAAGAGGAGCGAAACCACGAGCTTCAGGCCGGCCCCCACGGCGATGCCGCGGAAGATCCAGCCGCTCTTCGACGACCCTCCGGCGCTGGCGCGAAGCACCTCCGCGCAGGCGGTGCCTTCCGGATAGGGAAGGCCGGAGTCGACGATCAGCGCCTTGCGCAGCGGGATCATCGCGGCGAGGCCGAGCAGGCCGCCGAGAAAGCAGAGCGCGACCACCTGGACGTAGGGCGGCACCGCGCCCCAGAGGAAGAGCGCCGGCAGCGTGAAGATCGAGCCGGTGGCGAGCGCGGTGGAGGCGGAGCCGATGGTCTGGGCGAGGTTGGTCTCGAGGATGGTGGCGGGCAGCCGCAGCGCGCGGAACGCGGCCACCGCCATCACCGCCGCGGGGATCGAGGCCGAGATGGTCAGACCGACGCGGAGGCCCAGGTAGGCGTTCGCCGCGCCGAAGACGATCCCCAGGATCACGCCCGCGGCCACCGCCTTGAAGGTGAGCTCCCGCATGGCGGCCACTCTAGCAGGCGCAATGCCGTCTCTCGCTCGCACTGGGGGTGGGTTCCTAGATTGACCTGGGGTCGTGGGGGAGGGGACATGCTGGGTCTGCTCGTTGCGCTGCTCGCCGCGCCGGTGAACGTCGCTCCAATCGGCGGAGGCAATGCGCTCACGCTCCCCGCCGCGCGGCACCTGGTGCGCATGCAGCCGCCCGGCGGCCGGGCGACCTGGCTGCTGGCCGTGCAGCAGGACGGAGCGGCGGGCCACTGGCTGTCGTTCTACCGCAGCGACGACGAGGCCCAGACCTGGCACTGGTACGCGCCCATCCAGGACGCCTGCTGCGAGCGCGACACGCCCGACCTCGTGCAGGTGGGCATGGACGTGGCGGTGCTCTTCTCCTACGAGGGGCCGGACATCCTCGGGTCCACCGCTCACGACGTCTGGTTCCAGTGGTGGCGCTGGAACGGCAACGCGGACTGGACGCCGGACCCCGCGGTCCGCGTGTTCGACTCCACCTCGAGCCTCACCGCCTACCACCGCGGGGAATTGGCGGTGGATTCGCTGGGGCGGCTCTGGGTGTGGGCCTCGCGCCTGAACAGCGACGGCAGCTTCACGCTGGTGCTCTCGATGAGCGCGGACGGCGGCAAGACCTTCCAGGCGCAGCCGTCGCTCGACACCTTCGCGGCGCGGCCCGGGGGGCGCATCCTCCCGGTGGCCGGCAACCAGCTCATGCTGCTGTACGGAACGCACGCGACCGATCCGGGCTTCATGCGCCTGCGCAACGATTCCGACCCGCCGGGCACATGGGGCGCCCGCCAGGTCGTCTTTCCCGAGGGCATCTACCACGGCGCCGCCTTGAGCGCGGCGGGCGACGGCAGCGGGGGCGTGCACCTCGTCTACAAGGACGTGGGCGAGCAGCTCTGGTACCGGCACTGGAGCGGGAGCTGGAGCGCGCGCCAGCTCGTCGAGAGCAGCGCGGACTGGGCGCTGCAGCCGGCCGTCACGCGCGTGGACGGGACGCTGGTGATCTTCTGGAACCGGATGCTGACCAGCGGGTTCAGCTACCAGTTCTTCTACCGGACGCTCAGCGGCGGCACGCTGGGCCCGCCGCAACAGCTCGCGGGCAGCGGCAACTTCAAGGGCTATCCGGCCAGCGCGGAGGCGCTGCCCGCAACCGTGCCCGCGATTCCCTGCTTCTATGGCAGCACCGCCGACGCGAGCGTGGGCGGCAGCATCGCGCTGGTGTTCGCTCCGACGCCGGGCGCCGTGGCGCCGCCCCCTCCGCCGCCACCACCACCACCTCCTCCTCCGCCACCATCCAGCGGCACGCTCTTCTCCGACGACTTCAATCGCACGACCGGAATGGGCTCCGCCTGGACGGTGCTCTCCGGGTCGTGGCTCACGCCGGGCGCGAACGCGCAGTCCAATCTCAACGGCGGCGACCGGGTGGCGGTGCAAGGGCTGAGCTGCGCCGACTGCACGGTGCAGGCGCGCGTGGTGCATTTCGGGACCAATGCGGCGCTGGACTTGCGCGAGGGGCCGGCGAACGACCGCTATGACGTGGTCCTGACCTCGAACCTTCATCTGGAGGTTCGCAGGTGGCGCGGCGGAGTGGCCACGGTGCTCGGGGACGCGGTCAGCGGCGTGCCGGACATCTGGACCATGGCAACCATTTCGCTCACCGCCACCGGCGCGGGGCCGGTGCAGCTCGTCGCCTCCGTGAACGGCGTCGTGAAGCTCAGCCTCAGCGACACTTCCGCCTCCGCCATCGCGGGCGCCGGCACCGCGGGAATGTCCACCACCGTGGCGGGAGTGGTGTTCGACGACTTCGTGGTCACCGGCAATGGGGCGGGCGGCGGCGCGGACGCCGGCGTTCCGGATGCGGGCCCTCCGCCTCCAGACGCGGGTCTTCCCGATGCCGGTGCCCCGGACGCTGGTGTTCCCGATGCGGGCGCTCCTCCTCCGGATGCCGGTGTCCCCGATGCGGGCGCGCCCCCTCCGCCTCCGCCCCCGAGCGGCCTCCTCTTCACCGACGACTTCACCCGGCTGCTCTCGTCCGGCCTGGGCCCGGACTGGACGGTGGTGGCGGGCGCATGGCGTGACGACAACCGCGCCAACTCCGACCGCAACCTCCTCGATCGCGCCACCGTCAACGGCATCACCTGCGCCGACTGCCGCATCGACGCCACCATGGTGAACTTCGGCGGCGGCGAGGCGATGCTGGAGTTGCGGGTTTCCGCCACCAGCCGCTACGCGCTGGCGCTCACCGCTTCCGGCAGGCTGGAGCTGCGCCGCTACAATGGAACGGCAGCAACCGTGCTGGGCTCCGTGGCCAGCGGCATTCCCGATCTCACCGTGAAGCATGCCTTCTCGCTCGCCGTCTCCGGCGCGGGGCCGGTGACGCTGGTCGGCTCGCTCGACGGCGTGCCGAAGCTGAGCGTCACCGATTCCGGAGCGGCGGCCCTCACCGGCGCGGGCCAGGCGGGCATCGCGGCAACCGTCGCGGGCATCGTCATCGACGACTTCCGGCTGAACGGGACGGGAGCGGCCAGCGCGCCTCCTCCGCCCGATGCGGGCGTTCCCGATGCGGGTGTGCCCGACGCGGGAGCGCCGGACGCCGGAGCGCCGCCGCCGGACGCGGGTGTGCCGGATGCGGGAGCGCCCGACGCCGGAGCGCCCGGAACGTCGCTCGCCGCCACCGTCACCTGGACGGAGACGAACTTCGATCTCATGGCGGTCGATCCCGCAGGGACCGCCTACGGCGTGAGCCTCGCCGCAGGCGACGCGCAGGTCTGGGCCAGCGTGGACGGCCGCTCCTGGTCCGCGCGCAGCACCAGCACGACGGGGAACTTCCGCGTGATGACCGCGCTGTCCGACGGCACGCTCCTCGCCTGGGTCACGGGAAGCAGCGGCGGGGCCATCTCGCGCTCTACCGACCACGGAGTCACCTGGAAGGATGCGCTCGCGACCGGCGTCTACCGCGCGCTGACGCCGCACAGCTTCGCCGAGCTGGACGGCGCGGTGTACTACGTCGAGTACCAGGTCTTCACCACCGCCAGCACGCCCATCCGCCTGTGGAAGTCGCTGGACGGCGGCGCCACATGGTCGGTGAAGTTCACCTTCCAGGGGCACCGGCACGCGCACGGGCTGATGGCGGATCCCGCGCATCACGCCCTCTTCGCCTTCTTCGGCGACTTCGACGCGCAGTCGGGGCTGTACCGCTCGGTCGACGGCGGCGCGAGCTGGGCGTTGATCAAGGGCGGCACGCAGGCGGGCGACATCGTGGACGGCGTGGTGCTCGCCGACGGATCCTTCCTCTGCGGCCAGGACATCAGCTTCGTCGGCTCCACGCCGGACAAGCCGCAGATCGCGCGCATCGCGCTGAACGGCGTGGAGACCGACTACGTCACGCTCCCCTCCGCCAGCTACTCCACGCACGCCGTCTCCGGCGGCGGCTACGTGGTGGGCGCCACCCACGAGGAGGGCGCGGACGTCGAGGCGCCGGGCTGGAACCGCGGCTCGCTCTGGGGCAGCGGCGACGGGGTGCACTGGAGCCAGCTCCTCACCGTCCCGCAGGCAAGTGCCGGCAACGACGTCCGCGCCGACGTCTACTGGGAGCTCTCCACCGGCGAATTGGTGCTGAGCGTGCGCAACGCCGCGGGGTTCGGCGTGGACGGGCGCGGGTACATGCTGCTGCACACCACGAGGCAGTAACGCACGGTCCGGTCAGGCGGCGATCCGGGCGAGCCTCGGCGTCTCGGCGGCCGCCAGTTCAACCGGTTGAACGGACTGTCGGCCATTCAACAGACTGCCGTCCGCGCCTCCACCGTCGAGGGCTCCCGCAGTTCAACCGGTTGAACCAACCTCCGGTGACGAGTCCGCGGCACGACATTGCCCGCTCGCGAACCAACGCACCGCAGATCACTTCTTCGGCCGCCAGGCGTCGGTGCATCGCAGACGCCAATAAGTCTGTCGCAGCCGGTCGTCTCGCTGCCAACAGGTGTGATCTTGCTTCCACGCCTCTGCAAACCTGCGATCCCCGTCAGGGACATGTGGATTGTCACGCGCGTCGCTGATCTCGCGCAGGATCTCTTCGGCGGCCGAATCCATCGTCGCGATGAGCCCTCGGGATTGCTGCACCAGGCACCGGGCGGCTGCTTCGGATCCAACTCGTCACCAGGCATGCGGATCTATCGGCCGGTGAAACGCATCGCCGTATGCAGAGGCGCGTGCCAGAGGCCGACGACGACCAGGATGGCGGTGACCAACAGAGCTGCGCGATCGAATAGCCTGTTCATGTCGATGAAGAATCTCATACGGAGCGCACTCTCAGAAGCTCACTTCCGTCCTGCTTCCCCGCCGCATCGACACCGATGCCGCCGGTCCCGGAGGGGATTGCCGATGTCGATTCACGGGCATCATCGGTAACATTGCCTGCGAGCAACGTGCGCGTTTCGACAGGACAGGTCGTTTCTTCCATGCGCGAGTCGACAGCGCGGCGTCCTTCGTTCGGAATGCACCCGCTGGTCCAGGATCATTAGTAATCGTTACTAATAGTTAGCAATAAGGAATGCCCCTTGCATGAGGGCGGCATCCAGTCTGTGCGGCACGGGCCGGACTCCGGTCGGCATCCGTCGATCGGATTAGTTCCGTGCGGAGATTGTCATGAAGCCCTTTTCACGAGTGTCGAAACGAAGATTGCATTGCATTGCGCTGCTCGCCGCGGGGTTTGCAATGGCCACCGGCACGAGCGCCGTCGCGCAGACGCCATCGCCTCAGGCCATCGCCGTACCGGCATTCTTTCCCGTCACGCAGAACCACAACGGCGTGACGCCCGACTGGCAGAGGATCCTGAACGCCGGGGAGGTGGCGAAGGTGGTCGTGGCGGGACTGGACACGCTGGGCGCCGGCACCGGAGGGACCGATTGCCTCGGGTCGCCGGCGCAGATGTTCGATTGCCTGCGCGCGAACGGACAGTTCGTCCTCGGCTATGTCGATACAGGAGGTGGAGCGCGCGACGCGTCGTGTCCGACGAACAACCCGAACTGCAACGTCATCCACGGCGCCGACGGTGGCTTCAGCGTCGACCAGTGGTACACCCAGTTCGGCTCGCACATCGACGGAATCTTCTTCGACAACGGCCCCACCGCCACTCCGACGGCCGCGCAGCGGACGTACTACGAGAACCTCTACGCGGCGGTGCGGTCGAGCTTCGGCGGAAGGTGCGGAACCGGAGCCCAGGCGTGCGTGATGGTCAACGCCAGCCAGGTGGCGCCCGACTGGGTGATCAACGGGCCTGCCGCCGACTGGGCGGTCACCTACGAGCGGCCGATCCACGGCACGGACAACAACGGCGCTTGCGGCAGCCCAGACCAGCAGGATTACTTCGGAGTCACTCCGACCGCCTCGATCGGGTTCTGCCCGAATCCCTCCTCCGGCTCATGCCAGGACACGATGTCTCCCGCCAACTGGTACTTCGCCGCCGGCAATTCCGTGAAGACGGCTCACGTCCTGCGCAAGCCTTCGCAGTTCGGGACCCTTTCCAACGCCGACCTGGACGCGATCATTGCCAAGGGAAGAAATGATTACGGCTATCCTGGATTCCTCTACGTCCACGACCAGGGGTGCAGCACCAACGGCGCCCAATACAGCTATCTCTCGCCTTACTTCGAATACATCGCCGGATCGTTCGGCTCCGCGCTCACCGTCAACAAGGCGGGGACAGGGTCCGGGACGGTGACCTCCAGTCCCGCGGGCATCTCCTGCGGAACCGGATGCAGCACACAGACGAACCATCTCTCGACGCATCTCGCCGTGACGCTGACCGCGAGCGCGGCCAGCGGATCGAGCTTCGCCGGCTTCACCGTCAACGGCACGAATTGCAGCAGTCCCTGCTCCTTCACGCTCACCGGAAGCACGACGGTGGCGGCCACGTTCAACGGCACGCCCCCGCCGGCCACCCTGACGGTCAACAAGACCGGAGGCTCGGAGACCGTGACCTCCAACGACGGCCGCATCAACTGCGGCGCGACCTGCTCCGCGGTGTATACGACCGCCGCCAGCGTCACCCTCTCCGTGCTCAACGACGGCGGCGCCGGGGTCACCTTCGTCGGATGGAGCGGCGGAGGCTGTTCGGGAACGGGCACCTGCACCGTCACCATGAACACGAGCCAGACCGTCACCGCGGTCTTCAGCACCAGCGGCAATCCGCTCGTGGAGACGCTCACCGATCCGTTCAGCGGCCCGCAGATCGATTCCACCAGGTGGAGCGTGAGCACCACCGCGGGAACGGCGGGCGCGTCGGGCGGCACGCTGACGCTGACTCCGAACTCGCTCGACCCGACGGCGGGGATCTTCGTCACCAGCGTGGGCTCCTACACCCTGGTGAACAGCCGCGCGCACGTGAAGGTGGCGAGCGTCGTCGACCATGGCGGCAACGTCAACAACCGGTTCCGGCTCCGGACCAGCGCTCCGGGGAACGAATTGGGCTGGTGGTATGAGCAGGGGTCGCTCATCGCCTACTACACGTTCAATGGAACCGACACCGCGGTGGCCTCGTTCACCTATTCTGCCGCGACCGACGTCTACTGGCAGTTGCGCCAGACGAACGGCGTCACCTACTGGGAGACCTCCCCCGACGGCGCCGTGTACAGCCCGAGGGCAACCCTCAACAGCCTTCCCTTTGCGGTGAACGCAGTGCAGGTGCAGTTCAGCGTGCGCGCTTTCGGCACCGGCGCGGCCAATTCGACCCCGGCGAAATACACCAACCTCAACGGCGCCGCGCTGCCGAAGGTCCACAGCCTGGCCGATCCGTTCACCCAGCTCAGCTCCGCGACATGGGCCGTCAGCGCCACCGCGGGCACCGCCGGCGCCTCGAGCGGCGTGCTGACCCTGACTCCGAACGCGCAGAACGCCAGCGCCGCCATCTTCGTCACCAGCAACCAGGCCTTCACCTTCGTCGAGAGCACGGCCAGCGTTCGCGTGGCCGGCGTGGTCGACTCCGGCGGCAACATCAACAACCGCTTCAGGCTGCGGACCAGCGCCGCCGGAAACGAGCTGGGCTGGTGGTACGAGCACGGGTCGCTGTTCGGCTACTACACGGTCAACGGCACCAATACCGCCGTGGTCACGCTCACCTACGCTCCCGCGACCCACGTGTATTGGCGGCTTCGCCAGGCCGCCGGCGTCACCTATTGGGAGACCTCGGCCGACGGCGTCAACTACACGATCCAGGGATCTTCGACGGCCATCCCCTTCGCCCTCGACGCAGTCCAGGTCCAGTTCAGCGTGAAGGCGTTCGGCACCGGCGCCGCCACCGCCACGCCGGCGAAATACGCGAACCTCAATCAATGAACGGTGAATCCGGGACGCCTGTAATGGGCGTCCCGGATCATCCTGCTCGCCGATCGCCTTCACCATCAACCGCTCGTCGCGGCGGCCGTCGAATTCGCCGGAGAAGACTTCATTTCGCCTCGATCTCGTTCACCGGGGTGCGCGGGCGCTCGCCGCGCAGCACCAGCTCCACCTGGGTGAGCGCGATGCGGGCCATGCTCTCGCGCGCCTCGAACGTCGCGCTGCCCAGATGCGGCAGGAGCACCACGTCGTCGCGGCCCACCAGCCCCGGATGCACCAGCGGCTCGTTCTCGAACACGTCGAGCGCGGCGCCGCCCAGGTGCCCGGCCTCCAGCGCCGCGGCGAGCGCCGCCTCGTCCACGATGGGCCCGCGCGCGGTGTTGACCAGCAGCGCTCCGCGCTTCATGCGCAGGAGCGCCGCCGCGTCGAAGAGGTGGCGCGTCTGCGGCGTGAGCGGGCAATGGATGGAGAGCACGTCCGATTCCTGGAGCAGCTCGTCGAACGGCGCGCCGCCGCCGCGCGCGGTGAAGAGCACGCGCATGCCGAAGCCCTCGGCGCGGCGGGCGACGGCCCGGCCGATGCGGCCGTAGCCGAGGATTCCCAGCGTGCGCCCGCGCAGCTCGCGCCCCAGCAGCATGGTGGGCGCCCAGCCGACGTACGCACCGGCCCGGACCATCCGCTCGCCTTCGCGGAGCCGCCGCGCGAGCGCGAGGATCAGGGCCCAGGCCAGGTCCGCCGTGGCGTCGGTGAGCACGTCCGGCGTGTTGGTGACCCACACTCCCCGGGCCGTGCACGCGGGCACGTCCACGTTGTCGTAGCCCACCGCGTGGTTCGCCACCACCCGCAGCCGCGGCGCCGCGTCCAGAAGCTCGCCGTCCACCCGGTCGGCCAGGGTGGGAACCAGCGCCGACACCTCGCGCACCCGCCGGAGCAGGTCGGGCCGGGGAAGGGCGAGCTCCGAGTCGTGCTGGTCGATGTCGATGCCGCTCCCCAGCACGCTCTCGGGCGCGAGCGCAAGCCTGCGGGTGACGAGAACGCGCGGCATCTGCACCCGACTCCTCTACCACGCTCCCGCTTGACCTTGGCGCTCCGCGGAGCAAGGTTTGCCCGCATGCTGACGCTCCGCTCTCCGGCATTCGCGCACGGCGGCGAGATCCCCGAGCTTCACACCTGCGAAGGCAAGGACGTCTCGCCGGCGCTGGAGTTCTCCGGCGTGCCGCAAGGCGCGAAGAGCCTGGCGCTGGTGCTGCACGATCCCGACGCTCCCGACCCCGCGGCGCCGCGGATGGACTACGTCCATTGGGTGCTCTACAACCTGCCGCCCGACTGCAAGGGCCTGCCGCAGGGAGGAGCGCTCCCCAAGGGAGCGCTGTCCGGCCTCAACGACTGGAAGCGGCAGGGGTACGGCGGTCCCTGCCCGCCCATCGGCAGGCATCGGTACTTCTTCGTGCTCTCCGCGCTCGACTGCAAGCTCGACGACCTGGGGACGCCCACCCGGCAGAAGCTCGAGCGGGCGTTCGAGGGGCACCTGCTCGCCAAGGCCGAGCTGATGGGCACCTACCAGAAGCGCGGCGGCAAATAGTTTGAGCACAAACCAAGTGCGCCGCCGTTCCGCACGCCCTAGTTTCCTGCATGGGTTTCTTCAAGGTGTTGTCCGGCGCCTGGCCGCTTGCCCGGCAGGCAGCCTCCGGCGATCTCACCGCACTCGACGGCTCCGCCTGGTCGCAGCGCAGCGCGGCCTTGCGTCCCCGCATCGAGGGCGCCGAGGTCCACAAGTCCATCTGCCCCTACTGCGCCGTGGGCTGCGGCCAGAACGTCTTCGTCAAGGAGGGGCGCATCCTCGACATCGAGGGCGACGAGGACTCGCCCGTCTCGCGCGGACGCCTCTGTCCCAAGGGCGCCGCCACCTTCCAGCTCGTCACCGGCTCGCACCGCCTGCAGCACGTGCTCTACCGCCGGCCGCACGGCACCTCCTGGGAGCGGCTTCCGCTTTCGAGGGCGATGGAGATGGTGGCGCGGCGGGTGAAGAGCGCCCGCGACTCCACCTGGGAGGCGAAGGACGAGAAGGGCCACCGCGTCCAGCGCACGCTCGGCATCGCCCACCTGGGCGGCGCCACGCTGGACAACGAGGAGAACTACCTCCTCAAGAAGCTCTACACCGCCCTGGGCATCGTGCAGGTGGAGAACCAGGCAAGGATCTGACACAGCTCCACGGTGCCCGGTCTGGGCATCTCCTTCGGGCGCGGCGGCGCCACGACGTTCCAGCAGGACCTGCAGAACGCCGACGTGATCGTCATCCAGGGCTCCAACATGGCCGAGTGCCATCCGGTGGGGTTCCAGTGGGTGATGGAGGCCAAGGCGCGGGGCGCGAAGATCATCCACGTGGACCCGCGCTTCACCCGCACCAGCGCCATGGCCGACCTGCACGTGCCGCTGCGGGCGGGCTCGGACATCGCGTTCCTCGGCGGGATCATCCACTACATCCTCGAGAACGACCGTATCTTCCGCGACTACGTGGTCAACTACACCAACGCCGCCACCATCGTGGGCGAGGACTTCAGGGACACCGAGGACCTGGAGGGCTTCTTCAGCGGCTGGGACGCCAAGGGCGGCAAGTACGACCCGAAGAGCTGGCAGTACGAGGGCGTGGAGGACGTTCCCGCCGCGGGCCACAAGGAGGTGGTCCCCTCCGGCGAGGGACCATCTGTACGCGGGCGCGAGGTGACGTACATCCCCCGCGACGAGACGCTGCAGCATCCGCGCTGCGTCTATCAAATCCTCAAACGGCATTACGCGCGATATACGCCTCAGATGGTGGAGGAG
>DATDMU010000122.1:0-2846 GCA_036518615.1 Myxococcales bacterium | reverse complement strand
GCTCTCCACGTCGATGCGCCCCTTGAGCGCGCGGGCGATCTCCTTGCAGATGGCGAGGCCGAGGCCGGTGCCCTTGCCGCTCGGCTTGGTGGTGAAGAACGCCTCGAAGATGTGCCGCTTCACCTCCGGCGGCATGCCCAGCCCCGTGTCGCTGACGCGCAGGACCACGTCCCTGCCTTCCGAGCGCGCCTCCACCCCCAGCCGGCCCCCGTTGGGCATCGCGTCCACCGCGTTGGAGACCAGGTTGGTGAGGAGGTGGCGCACGAGCCCCGGGTCGGTGCGCACGCTGACGCCGTCCACCTCGCGCGCGACCTGGATCTTCTGCCGCGCCTCCACGCCCAGGGTGAGGTCGAGCGCCTCGTCCACCAGCGGAGCCAGCGCCACCATCTCGGAGGCCGGGGTGAAGCCGCGCGTCTGGTCGAGGAAGCGGCGGATGATCTGCGTCATCCGCGCCACCTCGCCCTGCAGCACCGAGACCTGCGGCTTCGCGGAGTCGGGAAGGTCGGGGCGGCGCGCCAGGAGCTGGAGGTGCCCGCTCAGCGCGTTGAGCGGATTGCCCAGCTCGTGCGCGATGGTGCCGGCGAGCTGCCCCAGCGCGGCCAGCCGCTCCTTGGAGGTCAGGTCGCGGCGCGCGTCGACGAGCAGCTCGTTCAGCTCCGCGAGGTCGCGGTTCTTCCGCGTCAGCTCGGCGGTGGCCTCCTCGATCCTGGCGGTCAGCTCGGCGTTGAAGCCGCGGATCTGCGCGAGCATGCGGTTGAAACCACGCGAGAGGTAGGACAGCTCGTCTCCGCCCTCCGGAGGCCCGGGCGCGGTCACGTCGAGAAGGCCGCCTTCCACCGCCCGCATGGCGAGCTGCAGGGCGGAGACGCGGCGGATGAGGATGCGCCCGAGCAGGATCCAGAACGCCACCACCAGGAAGACCGACGCGCCCACCGCCACCTCGAGCAGCCCCTTGCGCTCGGCGGCCACCAGCCTCTCCGCCTCCGCGAGCGACGCCAGCAGCACCAGCCGCGCCTTCGCCCCGCGGGCGTCGTTGAAGGGCGCGACCACCCTCAGCGCGCGACCGGTGTCCGGGTCGTCCACCACCTCCGCCGGGACGCGCGTCGCCGGGCCGCGCCAGCGGGTGAAGACGATCCCGCTCGGCGTAATTTTTGCGGCGGTGAAGTCCGCATCGATGCCCAAAGCCGCCTGCCGCGCAACTTCTGCGCGCAACAGGCCGCGGTGCATGCGCACGGTCCCGGCCAGCTCTTCCGAGATCTGGTCGTCGTCCGTGCCGGAATGCTTGAGGGCGAGCGTCGTGGCGGAGGCCAGTTCCACCGTGCGCTTGCGAATTTCGTCTTCGACGGAGCGCTGCCCGATGCGGAGGCCCAGCGCCGAGGCGACGAGCAGCGTCGCCGCGAGAACGGCGGTGAAGAGGAGGACGAGCTGGAGCCGAAGCGACATCCAGCTCTGGTTCTACCCCGTTACGCGGGCGGAGGAAGCTTCTTCTCCTCCTGGGGAGCAGCGTCCGGAGCCTCGATCTCGTTGAGGCCCCGCTTGAAGCCCTTGATGGCCTGCCCCAGGCTCGCGCCCAGCTGCGGGAGCTTCGACGGCCCGAAGAACAGGAGTGCAAGAGCAAGAACGATCAGGATCTCACCGAATCCGAGCCGCATTGTGTGCCTCCAGCGCTCGTAGTAATGCAAGGCTCTCGCCAGTCAAAGCCAATTCTTGTCGCAGACGAAGGGCGAGCGCAACCGACCAACGGGCGCGAACCTCAAGACAAAATAAAGAATCGCCGGCCGCGTGCGTTCCGGTACGCTTGCGGCGTGCTGCTCGCGCTGCTCCTCGTCGCCGCGGAGGCGCTGCCGGCGCAAGCGCGCCTGGAAAGCTCCGTGCTGGAAGCCGTGACCTCCCTCTGCGGGGACCATGAGGTTTCGGTGGCGCGCGATCTCACGCGCGCCTGTCAGGGGTATGCGACCGCCGCTGCTTCGGGCCGGATCACGGTGAGCGGGCCGGCGGTTGCGTTCTTCGCCTCGCTGGAGAGCGCCGAACCGGCGCCGGTGGCTGCCGTCGCCACGGTACGTCCGGCTTCGCAGGCCGACCGCGCGGTGGGCGAGCTGTTCCCGAAGTCCTGCCGCTTCAACCGCATCGGCGTGGCGGCCGCCCTCTTGCCGTCGGGCGGCGCGGTGGTGTGCGCGCTCGCGGCGCTGCACGGAACCGATCTGGCGACCATTCCTGGCCGGGTCCGCGCAGGCCAGGCGGTGAGGGTGGAAGGAACGCTCGCGAGAGGGCTCGCAGGGCCGCGGCTCTTCGTCACCCGGCCGAAGGGCGCGGTGGACGAGATCCACCTCGCGGTCAAAGGGGCCAGGTTCTCCGCGAAGGTGCCGCTGAAGGAACGCGGGGAGCACTCCATCGAAGTGCTGGCCGAAGGTCCGGGCGGGCCGCAGGTGGTGGCGCTGCGGCGGGTGTTCGCCGGAGTTCCGCCGCCGTCGCGTCCTCCTCCGGATCCGCCTCCCGGGGAAGGCCTCGACGGCGTGGAAGCCGCCATCGCCCATCTGCGCGCGTCGCGGGGGCTCGTGCCGCTCCAGCGCGATCCCGAGCTCGACGCCGCCGCCGAGGCGCACAGCAGGGAGATGGCCCGCCTGCGCACCTTCGCGCACGTGCTCCCCAGCGACGGCGGCCCCGCCGACCGGCTGCGCTCGCGCGGCTACGCCTACAGCAGCGTAGCCGAGAACATCGGTCTTTCCAGCGACGTGGGCAGGGCACACGAGGCCATCGCCGGCTCTCCCGCGCACCTCGCCAACCTCCTCGATCCGCGCCATCGCCGGCTCGGCCTGGGAGCGGCGCGGGGAGCCACGGCCGATGGC
>DATDMU010000121.1:0-28548 GCA_036518615.1 Myxococcales bacterium | reverse complement strand
CCCATCACCTCTTCGATGGCCTCGTGCCGGCCTTCCTTCATCTCCCAGATGGAGATCACCGGGAAGAACTTGGTGAAGAGCAGGTAGAAGGTGGAGAAGAGCCCGAAGCTGCCCGCCAGCTCGCCCCATTCCACCCAGGTGGGCGCGTAGCTGCCTTCCTGGAAGGGCAGGCGCGGGGAGGAGAGGCTGGGCACCACGATGATGTAGCGCTCGAGCCACATGCCGATCACGATGGTGATGGAGGCGACGAGGACGCGCTGGACGGTGTTCTTCGAGAGGCGCGTCAGGCAGAGGATGGGCACCACGAAGTTGCAGGTGAACATGGCCCAGAACTGCCAGCGGAAGCGTCCGAGGAACTTGGACCAGAAGACCTTCATCTCCTCCGGCTCGCCGCCGTAATAGGCGGTGAGGTACTCTGCGAAGGTGAAGTAGAACCAGAGCAGCGACATGACCAGGAGGAGCTGGCCCAGGTAGCGGAAGTGGATGTCCTTGAGGTACGCCTCGAGATGGTAGGCGCGCCGGAAGATGATCATGGCGATGATCAGCGCGGCGATGCCGGAGAAGATGGCGCCGACCACGAAGTAGGGCCCGAAGATGGTCGAGTGCCACATCGGCTGCAGCGTCATCGAGAAGACGAACGACACCACCGTGTGCACCGAGATGGCGATGGGGATGACCATCACCATCATGATGGTGATGGCGCGGTCGAGGATGCGCTGCTGGCGCTCGCTGCCCGTCCAGCCCAGCGCGAGCACGCGGTAGAGGAAATTATACTTCGTACAATTGTCCCGGAGGATGGCGATGTCCGGGATCATCGGCAGGTAGAGGTAGACGGTGCTCGCGGTCAGGTAGGCGGTGATGCTGGTCGCGTCCCAGAGCAAGGGCGACTGGTAGCGGCCGTAGCGGATGACGTTGAGCAGCCGGTCGGGCCTGCCCAGGTCGACGACGATCTGCGCGCCGCCCACCAGCAGCACCATGCAGGTGATCACCTCGGCCATGCGGGTGACCGGCCTGCGCCATTCCGCCCTGGAGAGCCGGAGGATGGCCGAGATCAGCGTTCCGGCGTGGCTGATGCCGATGAAGAAGACGAAGTTGGTGACGTAGAAGCCCCAGGAGACGGGCTGGTGCAGCCCGGTGCCGCCCAGGCCGACGTTGAGCTGCGTGAGATAGGCCGCGGCGCCCCAGGCGATGAGGGAAGAGAGCAGGGCGAGCGCGATCCAGAAGCCGCGCCCCGTCTTGCGGATGGGTTCGAGCAGGAGCTCGTCCGCCTCGAGTTGCTCAGCCACGCCCTTCTCCTTCCGTGAGGTAGATGACCTTCGGGCGCGTGCCCAGCGATTCCAGCAGCCGGAACGCGCGCGGGCTGCGCGACAGCCGCGCCACCTCGCTGGTCGGGTCGGCCAGGTCGCCGAACGAGATCGCCTGGGCGGGGCAGGCCTCGGCGCAGGCGGTGTTGTACTCGCCCGGCAGCTGGCGCCGCTTCTCCACCGCCGCCTGCTCGCGGACTCTCTGCAGGCGGTGGTGGCAGAACGTGCACTTCTCCACCACGCCCTTGGGCCGCAGCGAGACCTCCGGGTTCTGCCCGGGCGAGGGATGCTGGTACTCGTGCCAGTTGAAGAACTTGGCGTTGTATGGACAGGCGGCCATGCAGAAGCGGCAGCCGATGCAGCGCCCGTAGATCTGCGCCACGATCCCTTCCGGATTCTTGTAGGTGGCGTAGACCGGGCACACCTTGGTGCAGGGCGGGTCCTCGCACTGCATGCAGGGCCGGGGCAGGAAGCGCTTCACCTCGCCTTCGCGCTCCTCGTCGGGCTCGGCGAGCACCTGCATCCAGGAGATGACGCGCTCCTTGCCCGCCTCCTCGCTGCCGACGGCGGGCACGTTGTTCTCCGCCTTGCAGGCCATGGCGCAGGCCTGGCAGCCGGTGCAGCGATCGAGGTCGATCACCATTCCCCAGGTGGCCATGTCACGCCCTCCGGATGCGGACGCGGGTGGCGCCGAGAAGGCCGAAGCCGCGGAAGGGATCCGGCTCGCTGGCGATGAGATCGTTGGGGTTGGGTCCCTGGCCTCCGCCGCCCAGCGGCACGTGGACCACGTCCTCACGGGTGCCCGAATAGAGCTTTGCCCGCAGCTCGATGGCGCCCTTCGCCGATTCGACGCGGACCCGGTCGCCGTCCTTCACGCCCAGCGACGCGGCGGTGCGGGGATGGATCTCCACCCAGCTCTCCCAGCTCGCCTTGACGTGCGCGGCAGGCTGCTCCAGCAGCCACGGCTGGTTTCGCGCGCCTCCCATGGGACGGCTGGCGAGGCGGTAGGTGAGCAGGCCCAAGGGAAACTCTCCGCCCTCTGCGACGGCCGGATAGGTCACGGCGGGGAGCACCGGCTGACCCGCGCCGGCGCCGTTGCGCAGGAGCTTCACCACCGCGGTCTCCTTGCCCTCGCGCTCCACCGCCTTGTCGAGCAGCCTGGAGAGCGCGGTGGCGTGGAACTCGAACTTGCCCGAGGGCGTCCCGAAGCTCGCGTGGCGTCCGGGCGCGAGCGCGGTGGGGTCCCACCACGCGCCGCGCGCGGTGAGCGCTTCGAAGAACTTGTCGAAGTCGGCGAACTCGGGAATCCAGTAGCCCTGCCGCTCCATCGTCTGCCGCAGCGTCTCGTCCGCAGCCGCCGCGACCACGTATCCGCGCCGCGCGTCGAAGAGGCCGCGGGCCCTGGCCTTGACGGCCTGCTCGAAGCTCTTCCACGGCAGCGCGGAGGCCACCGGCCCGCCGAGCGCCGCAGCGAGTTGCAGCACCACGTCGGCGGTATTGCGCGTGTCGAAGCGCGGCGCGGTGGCGGGCTTGCCCACGCTGTAGCAGCTCACGCCGGCGAGGTGGGTGACGGGGTCGTCCTGCCAGCGCTCGAGGAAGAGCGAGTCGGGGAGGATCACGTCGCACTTCGCCGCGCTCTCGTCCATGAACGGCGAGAAGCTCACCGTCAGCGGCACCTTCTCGACGGCCCTGGCGAGCTCCTCCTTGGCGGGATGGCTGGCGAGGGGATTGGTGGCGAAGAGGAAGAGCGCGTTGACGGGGTACGGCGTGCCCGCGAGGATGCGGCCGGGCAGCGCCTGGATCGCGTCTGTCGCGATGAGGGATTCGCCCTGTCCGGCGCCGTCGACGCGCGGGTTCGCGAGCGATGCCTGGGCGATCTCGTCCGGCGAAGGGTCGGGAAGGGACGCGAGCGGAAGCGGACCCTGCGGGATGAGTCCGCCGCGCGCGCCGATGCTGCCCACCAGCGCGTTGAGCGAATGGATCGCCATCCGCGTGCGCAGGTCGTCGGGACCGTACGAGCAGCCGCGCTCGCCGATCACCAGCGCCGGCCGCGTCGTTCCCAGATCGCGCGCGACCTCGAGGATGGTGTTCACCGGGACGCCCGTGGCCGCCGACACCGCGAGCAGGCCGTAGTCCCTGAGCACCATCGACCTGAACCCTTCGTGCCGCTTGCCGTCGGGGCCGGTCCAGTCGGAGAAGCCGGTGGTGTGCTCCTCGACGAAGGCGCTGTCGAAGAGCCCCTCGCGGACCAGGACGTTGGCGAGCCCGAGCGCGAGGATGCCGTCGGTCCCGGGGCGCAGCCCCACCCACCGGTCCGCCTTGATGGCGGTCGCCGAGCGGCGCGGATCGATCTGGATCAGCTTGCCGCGGCGCCGCTCGTCGCTGCGGCGCAACTTCCCGAACGCGCGCGAGGCGTAGACGGGGTTCAGCCACGACTCGAGGAGGCCCGCGCCGAAGGAGACGACGATCTGCGCCTCCGCCAGGTCGCAGGCGAAGGGCACGGTGGCGCCGTGCATGAGCCGCTGCGCCAGCGCAGGCTCTTCCGGCGCCATGCAGCGCGCGCGCAGGTAGTTCGGGGTGCCGTAGGCGCGGGCGAACTTCCGCCAGAGCGCATCGCGGGTGCCGCGGTACTGTCCGCCGAGGATGGCCACGGTGTGGCCGAGCCGTTTCGCGCGCAAGTCCGAGAGGCGGGCGGCCACCAGCCGCAGCGCCTCGTCCCAGCTGGCCGGCTTGAAGCGGCCGCGCTGGCCGTCCCGGATCATCGGGCCGTGCAGCCGGTCGGCAGAGTGCAGGAGCTGCAGCGCGCCGAACGCCTTCGCGCAGACGCCGCCCCGGTTCACCGGGTGCTGCCGGTTGCCCGAGATGCCCACCACCTCGCCGTCCACGGCCCGCGCGATCAGGCCGCAGCCGCCGGGGCACTGCTGGCACACCACCGGAACCAGCGCCTCGTCGTACTGGGGCAGGCGGCGCTTCTCCGGCTTCTCGTCCGCGCGCGCGAGGTGCCGGTGCAAGAGGCCCACGCCGGCCGCGCCCACCGCCACACCGAACAGTCCTCGCCGTGAGATGCTCATGGTCTCTCCGTCAGCGGTGGCAGGCCGCGCAGTCGGTGGTGACGCCGCGCGATTCGTGGCAGGCGATGCAATGGTCCATCTGCAGGGTCTGCGCGATCGGCTGCGCGGGCGGCGACTTCGCCTTCGCCATGTCGCCATGGCAGACCTTGCATTCCAGGCCCGCGACCTCCGTGTGCCGCTGGTGCGAGAAGTAGACGTGGGCCGCAAGCTCGTAGACGCGCACCCAGTAGAGCTCGCCGCCCTCCCTGGCGAGCTTGCGCATCGAGTCGACCTGCGCCGCGCCGGCGGGGTTCTGCGGCGTCACCCGCTTGTGGCAGTCCATGCAGACGTCGATGCGGGGCAGCCCGGCGTGAGCCCGGTCGGAGGCGTGCTCGTGGCAGGTCTCGCAGGGCATCCCGCCCTTCGCCACGTGCAGGTCGTGATTGAAGGCGATGGGCTGGTCCTTCGCCGCCCCGTTGCACCCCACCCAGATCGCAGCGAGCGCGGCGGCCGCGATCGCCCTGGCGCGGTGTCTCATCGCGACGCTCCCGCGTGCATGACCACCTCGCGCAGCCCGCGCTGCAGCACCTGGTCGAGCTCCACGATGCGGATGTCCACCGCCTGAGCGGCCTCCAGGCCGCGGCCGTGCACGTAGTCGAGCCGCACGTTCACGTCGACGTCGTCGTCCGCGGGCGCGTCGAACACGAAGGTCTCGCGCCGCACCTCCATCGGGGCGAGGCGGTTGTCGCGCAGGCACCGCTTGCTCAGGAGCTTGATCTCCCAGTCCTCGGTCAGCGTGCGCCCGTCGTCTCCCTGCATGACCCGCTGGTAGACGAGATCGCGCTGGAAGATGACGCGCCGGCGCTGGGTGGCGGAGAGCGAGAGCACCAGCTTGCGGCTGGGGATCCCGGTGGGCACGTAGTGTCCGGCGCCGGAGTTCTCCACCGCCACCACCGCCCGCACCCGCTCCCCCTCCCGGCTCAGGCTCTCGATGCGCGCGGTCACCGCGCGCTTCACCTGGGTGGGCTCGTGGCCGCCGAGGAGCTGGTGATCGTTGATGACGTCGTGCCCCCGCGCCCGCAGATCCTTGCGCACGGTCATGCCCGCGAGCCGCGGCATGTGGCAGTCGTGGCACTGCCGGCCCTCCTCCGCGTACTTGCTCGCCTTCCACTCGGAGTAGGTGGAGAACACCATCGTCCCGTCCGGCGTGCTCATGTCGTGGCAGCCGGCGCAGATCTCCGACTTCTCGAAGAAGGGGCGGTACCCGACCTGGTGCGCCGGCGACTGCGTGTTCGGGTAGGGCCCGTGCTTGCTGGTCCAGTCGATCTGGTATTTCGTCGCGCCCGAGGCGTCGGCGGCCAGAGCCCCGATCGAGTGGCAGAAGTCGCAGGTGACTCCCTCGTGGGTGATCGGCGTCGTCCCGTAGATGTCGTTGGTTTCCGTCACCGTCGGGCTGTGGCAGCGCAGGCAGACCGGCGCCGCCGTGCCCTGCGAGAGGTACTGCGCCTTGAACAGCGCCTCGCGGAACACCGGGTCGACGTACGCGCTGGAGTGCATGCTGTGCGACCACTTGGCGAAGATGGCCTGGTGACAGGTGCCGCACGCCTGCGCGGAGTTGAACTTCCCGGGGCGGAGCGCTGCGGGGGCGGCGTTCGCCCTCACCGCAAGCCTCGGCATCTCGGACGCAGCCGAGGTGGCCATGGCGGGTTCGACCTCCACGGCGCGGGGTTCGGGCTGAGGCATGCGCTCCGGCGCCGGTACATCGACTGCCGCCGCGCGCTCACCCCCCGTGGCTGCCCGCGCGCGGTTCTCGTTGCACGACAGGCCGATGAAACCGAGCGAGACCAACAGAACCCGTCCGCTGCACAGGAGTGTTCCCGCGGAATCCGCCATGGCTCACCTCGACTGCGTGGCTTCTGCCAGGAGCAAAGGGCGGGCCGTTCGGCTCGCGTCGCGATTTCCCGTAAGATGGCGGTGTTGGCGGCCGCACCGGCCAACGGAGGCAATGCCACCTGACAGGCTGTCAGGTCAGTTGGCAGTCCGCAGATGACCAGCTTGCCCAGGCTGCGTGAGATGCGGGGGCCGAAGGCCTCGCCGGCGGGCCTGCTGCTGCGCGCCGCCAGCGGGCTCGGACTGAAGCTCGGGCTGCTGAGCACGCTGGTGGTGTCGGTGGTGATCGGCGCGGCGTCGATCTGGTCGTACGTGCGCGAGCGCGACCGCCTGCTCGACTCCATGCACCAGGCGGCCTCGACGCAGGGACGGCTCACGCTCACCGGCCTGCAGTTCGCGATGCTGGAGAACAACCGGACGCTGCTCCACGATCTGGTCGCGCAGTACGCGCGCAGCGAGGAGGTGGACCGCGTCTTCGTCACCGACGCCACCGGCCAGGTGGCGGTGGCCAGCGACGCGCGCTGGGCGGGACGCCGCGTGCCCTTGCCGGCGGACGTGTGCCCCACCTGCCAGCTTCCGCCGGGCGCGCCGCAGACGCGCACCGGCGTGGAGACGGTGGCAGGGCGGAGCGTCCTGCGCAGCCTGACCGTGATCGCCAACGAGTCGCGCTGCCTGCGCTGCCACCCCGCCGGACAGCGCATTCTCGGCACGCTGGCGGTGGACTTCTCGATGGCGCCGATCGAGAAGGCGCGCGAGGCCAGGGTCGCCTGGATGCTGCTCTGGGGCGTCGGGGTGGCGCTGCTGGTGCTGGTCTCGGTGGGGCTGGTCGTGCAGGTCGGCGCGCTGGCGCCGCTGCGCCGCCTGCGCGACATCGCCCGGTCGCTCGTGCCGGAGCCGCCCGCCGGCGCGGGTCCGCGCGACGAGCTGGTGGAGCTGGCCGACGATCTCACCCAGGTCTCCTCGGCGCTGCACGACAGCCGCGCGCAGGTCGATCGGCAGAAGCGCTTCCTCGTCGATCTGCTCGATCACGTGGAGGACGGCGTGGCGGTGCTCGACCGGTCGCTCACGGTGGTGGCCGCGAATCAGTCGTATCTGCGGCGCGTGGGCTGCGACCGCTCCCGCGTGGGCCGCGGGGAATTGACCTGCGGCGACACCGCCCTCTGCGGCCAGGCGCAGCCGGCGGGCGAGTGCCCGACGAGGATGGCCTTCCGCAACGCCAGGGTGGAGAAGCGCATCGCCCGCTATGCGCAGGGCGGCCGCGAGTCGTTCGTGGAGGTGTTCGCCTCTCCCATCGTCGGCGCACAGGGAAACGTGGAGCAGGTGGTGGAGGTGTGGCGCGACGTGACCGAGCGGGTTGCGCTGCAGGCGAACCTGGCCCGGTCGGAGCAGCTCGCCGCCGTGGGCACGCTGGCCAGCGGATTCTCGCACGAGATCTCCACGCCGCTCGGCACGGTCTCCAACTCCATCCAGGGCATGCTCCGCATCCTCCGCGAGAGGGAGAGCGTCGACCCATCCGAGGTGGCGGCGCTGCGCGAGCGGCTGGAGGTGGCCTCGCGCGAGGTGTTCCGCTGCCGCGACATCACCCGCTCGCTCCTCGACCTGGGCCGCCGCAGGCGCACGGTGCGCGAGCGGGTCCAGCTGGAGGCGGTGGTCGCGCGGATGTTGCAGGCGGTCCTGCCCACGGCGCAGCGGCAGGCAGTCGAGGTGGTCGATCGGCCCGCCGCCCGCGTCCCCGCGGTGCTCGGCCAGGCCGATCAGCTCGAGCAGGTGATGCTCAACCTCTTCATGAACGCCATCGAGGCGATGCCGAAGGGCGGCAGGCTGGAGGTGGCCACGCGCCCGTGCGAATCCGGCGTGGAGGTGGTGGTCTCCGACACCGGGCCCGGCGTCGCCGCCGCGGACCGCGAGCGCATCTTCGAGCCCTTCGTCACCCTCAAGCCGGGAGGGACCGGGCTCGGGCTCTACCTCTCCCGGCAGATCGTCGAGGCCCACGGCGGCCGGCTCGAGCTGATGCCGGGCGAAGGCGGCGCTCGCTTCCGCATCTTCCTTCCCGCCGGCGGACGGGAAGCCGGCAGGGAGGGCGCGGCATGAGCGCCAGCGCTCGCGAGGCGCTCGTCGCGGGGCCCGCCGGCAGCAAGGCCCGGGTGCTGGTCGTCGACGACGACGCCGCCTTCCGCGCCAGCCTCTGCCGCGAGCTGTCCTCCTCCGGCTACCGCGTCTCCGAGGCGGCGAACGGCGCGCAGATGCAGGAGCGCCTTCTCGCCGGCGAGCCGGAGGTGGTGCTGCTCGACCTGCGGCTCGCGTCGGAGGACGGGCTCTCGCTGCTCCAGCACGTGCGCTCGCACGCCTCGAGCGAGGTGATCATGCTCACGGGCCACGGGTCGGTCCCCTCGGCCATCCGCGCGCTCAAGATGGGCGCCGCCGACTACCTGCAGAAGCCCTGCGACCTCGACGAGCTGGAGCTGGCCATCGAGCGCGCCCTGGAGACGCGCCGGCTCAAGGAGCGCAACGTCATCCTCGAGCGCGGCCTCGTCCGCCCGGGCGTGGAGATGATCGGGCGCTCTCCGGCCTTCCTCCAGATGACGGCGGAGATCGACCGCGCCGCGCAGAGCCTGTCCAACGTGCTCGTCGTGGGCGAGAGCGGCACCGGCAAGGAGCTGGTCGCGCGGCGGCTGCACCAGGCCAGCCCCACCCGGGAGAAGCCGCTGGTGGTGGTGGACTGCGCCTCGCTCTCCGACGAGCTGATGCACAGCGAGCTCTTCGGCCACGAGAAGGGCGCCTTCACCGGCGCGGTGGAGCGCAAGCACGGCCTCTTCGAGGTGGCGGACGGCGGCACCATCTGCCTGGACGAGGTGGGCGAGGTGACGCCGCGGGTGCAGGCGAAGCTGCTGCGCGTCCTGGAGAGCGGGACCTTCCGGCGCATGGGCGGCACCTCCGAGATCCAGGTCCACGTGCGCGTGCTCAGCGCCACCAACCGGCGGCTGGAAGAGGCGGTGAAGGCGGGGACCTTCCGCGAGGATCTCTACTACCGGCTGGTGACGCTGCAGATCCGCGTTCCGCCCCTGCGCGAGCGGCGCGAGGACATCCCGCTGCTCGCCGCGCACTTCCTCGCGCGCGCTTCCCGGGGGCGCGAAGCCGCTCCGACGCTGGACGCGGAGGCGACCCGCGCCCTCTGCGCGTACGACTGGCCGGGAAACATCCGCGAGCTCATCGGCGTGGCCGAGCGGCTGGTGACCTTCGGCGGAGGGCGCGCCATCGGCAGGGCGGAGATCGAGCGGTGCGTGTGCGGGCCGGCGCAGAGACCGCAGCAGCCCGCAGGCGAAGAGCCCACGCTGGCAGAGATGGAACGGCGGCAGATCGAGTCGGTGATGCAGCGCTGCAACGGGCACCGCGCCGAGGCGGCGCGCATCCTCGGCCTCTCCGAGCGGACGCTCTATCGCAAGCTGCAGGCGCTGCGGCTGCGCGAGCGGCGCTGAGCCAGCAGCAGCGCCGCGAGCGAGAGGGCGAGGCCCGCGCAGGCGAGCAGGATCCATGCTTCGGGACGGACGAGCCACGCAGCCAGCCGCCGCGCCGCGGCGGGATCGTCGAACGCCGATGCGCGGCGCCAGGCGCTCTCCAGATCCGAGGCGGAAAACGCCGAGCCCGCGAGCGTGCCCGCCCAGGCGCCATCGGGCGAGAACACGAACGTCCGGTTCGGATGGTCGAACCCTCCCGCCGCCTTCATGAAATGGAAATCCAGCCCGTCGAAGAAGGCGCGGGTGGCGAAGGCGTCCGCAGAGCGCAGGAGCAGCCAGTCCGGGGGCAACTGGAAGCGCGCGCGGAAGCCCGCGAGATCGGCCGCGCCGTCCTCGGCGTCGAAGGAGAAGACGACCACGCGGAACGGCGCGCGCGCCCTCGCAAGCGCCTGCTTGAGCAGCACCGCCGTGAGCGGGCAGGTGCCGCTGCAGCGGGTGAAGACGGGGAGCAGCAGCGCCGGAGCTCCCGCCATGGCGGCGGCGAGGTCGCCTTTCCGGCCGTGCTCGTCGGAGGCGGCGAGGCCGCGCGGAAGGACCTGGGCGTGCTCCGGGGGCAGCAGCGTGGCCCGCGCGGGGCGGCCCTGCGCGAGCCAGGCGGCGACGACGATGATCGCGAAGGGCCGCATGCTCCGGCTCTAGCCCGCCGCGAGCGGATAACCCGCGCCGAGAACCTGTACCAGCGGCGGCACGTAGGAGATGAGGATGGCGACGACGCCCGCCACCACCCAGGGGCGGAAGTTCCGCACCACGCCGGCGTCCTCGTCGTGAAGCGCGCCGGAGTCCGGCAGCGCGAACGCCTCCGCCGCCGCCTGCGAGCGCGCGGCGACGAGCGTGCGCACGAGGACGAAGAAGAAGAGCGCCACCGACAGCCCCATCAGGCATCCGCCCACCGCGCCCACGTATTCGCCCGCCGCCCAGTCGGGCCGGAAGGAGTCGGAGGTGGGGTCCATGAAGGACATGCCGAGGTTGGTCCGGCGCGGCACGCCGTGGAGGCCGCCGTAGAAGAGCCCGGCGGAAAAGGTGAACGTCCCCAGCGTCCACAGGTAGGGAACCGCGACCGCCAGCCTGGGCGCCGCGACGTTCTTTCCCAGAAGACCGGCGCAAAGATAGAGGCTGGTTCCGAGGATGGCGAGGAAGACCGGGCCGGCCACGGTGAGGTGGAAGTGCGCCGGGATCCACGCCGTGTTGTGGACCAGGCTCGCCATCCCGTAGGACGCGTTGATGATGCCGGTGATGCCGCCGAGGATGAAGATCACGAGGCCCATGAAGAGGTAGGGAAAGAGCCAGCGCGAAGGATCGAAGTGCGGGAGCCTGCCCCACCAGGCGAAGAGGCCGGTGCCGCCGTTGTTGCGCGCGCCATGCTCGAGCGAGGCCGCCAGCGTGAAGGCGGTGATCAGGCTGGGAACCGCCACCAGGAAGGTGATGGCGGCGTGCAGCGCCTTGTAGCCGGAGGAGACGGCCGGCTCGGTGAACTGGTGGTGCAGGCCCAGCGGCGAGGAGAGCACGATGAAGGACATGAAGACGAAGCGGCCGTAGAAGTCGCTGTAGAGCTTGCCGCCCGCGAGCTGCGGCATGACGGTGTAGTACATGACGTACGCCGGCAGGAGCCAGAAGTAGACCAGCGGGTGGCCGAAGAACCAGAAGAGCAGCCGCGAGAGCACGACGTTCACCCCCGGCGTCCACCCCAGAGACCAGGGGATGAGCTGGACGATGACCTCATATGCAACCGGGAGGGTGCAGATCTGCCAGATGATGAAGGCGGCGAAGATGCCCACCGCGGCCAGCGGCGTCTTCTGCCCGGGATGGTTCCTGCGCCAGCGCAGGTAGCCGGGAATCCACGCCCAGAAGGAAACCCAGGACCCGACGACCAGCGCGACGACGCCGAAGTAGAAGAGCGGGTGCGCCTTCATCGGGGCATAGAAGGTGTAGAGGACGCTGGCCTGGCCCGTGAAGATGGGAAACGCCGCGACCAGGGTGCCGAGCACCATCAGGCCAAAGCCGATGCGCGCCGCGCCGATGGCGACGCCCTGATCGAGGTACTGGCTGATCACCGCATGGCCGAACGCCACGGCGAAGAAGGTGGTGAGCACGATGGCGTTGATCACGCCGTGGGCGGTGAGGCCCTGGTAGTAGCCGATGCCGAGGAAGCTGATGTCCTGGATGATGCCCGCGCGATAGAGCACCTGGAGCACGCCGTGGTAGACGCCGAAGAGGGTCAGCGCGAGCGGCAGCAGCAGCTCGACGAGGACGATCCGGCGCAGGTTCGCCTGGATCACGGCGTGACCTCGACGAACCCGAGCATGTCCTGGTGCCCGAGGCCGCAGAACTCGTGGCAGATGACCTGGTACTTGCCGGGCCTGTCGAAGCGCGCCTGCGCGTAGGTGACCGCGTCGGGAAGGGCCATGAGGTTCACGTCGGTGCCGTCGACGTAGAAGCCGTGCACCACGTCCTGGCTGGTCACGTAGAAGTCCACCGTCGACCCCTTCGGCACCTTGAGCGGGCTGGGGCTGAAGGAGAACATCTTCGAGACGACGTGCGCCTCGTAGCGGCCGGGCGCCACCTGGATGAGCTCGCCGCGGGAAAACGGCTTCACGTTGGTCACGCAGCCCGGAACCGAGATGCCCAGGCGCACGGCGGCGTAGGCGAGCAGCGCCATCATCGCGGCGGAGAAGAGCAGCGCCGCCACCACCACCTGCTTCTCGACCTCGGGAACGGCGCGCGCGGTGGCCATCGTCAGTGCCGGTGGATCATCAGCGCATAGAAGACCAGCCAGACCGCGGAGAAGAACACCAGCATCGCAGCGAAGAACGCGACGGCGCCTCTCGGGAAGAACTCCTGCTCCTTGTCGGGAGGCGGGGGCACGCGCCTCTTTTCATAGAACAGGGCCGGCGTCACAGGCAAGGCGGCGCGGAGTCCCGCCGAGAATTGACCGCGGCGCCCGCGCATCCGTATGGTCACCCTTCCACAGGAGGGCGGCGATGCACCAGGAGCCGAAGGCCACGCTTCACCGCTGGGACGACATGCCGAAGGAGCAGCTCTCGGAGAAGCTGCAGCGCCGGATGATCACCGGCGACCGGATGATGATCACGCACATCTATCTGAAGAAGGGCGCATTCGTGCCCCGGCACCAGCACGAGAACGAGCAGATCACCTACGTGCTCGAGGGCGCGCTGCGCTTCCGGCTCGGCGAAGCGCAGCAAGTGGAGGTGCGCGCCGGCAACGTGCTGGTGATCCCCTCCAACCTGCCCCACAGCGCGGAGGCGCTGGAGGACACGCTCGACGTGGACATCTTCGATCCGCCGCGGCGCGACTGGCTGGACGGCACCGACTTCTACCTGCGGCAGAAATAGGCATGGACCTCGGCATCGCAGGCAGGGTGGCGCTGGTCACGGGCGCAAGCTCGGGCATCGGCGAGGCGGTGGCGCTGCAGCTCGCGAAGGAGCGGGTGACGCTCGCCGTCGCGGCGCGGCGCCAGGACAAGCTCGAGGACGTGGCGCGGCGGGCAGTCGCCGCCGGCGCAGTCCAGGCGCGCGCGTTCGTCACCGACCAGACCGATCCGGCAGCGCCTGCGCGCCTCGTGGCGGAGGTGGAACAGCACTTCGGCGCGGTGGACATCCTGGTGGTGAACGGCGGGGGGCCGAAGCCGGGAACCTATCTGCAGATGGCGCCGGCCGACTGGGACGCGGCGTACACGCTCACGCTCAAGAGCGCGCTCGGCCTGGTGGACGCAGTCATCAAGGGAATGCGGGCGCGGCGCTGGGGCCGCATCGTCGCGCTCGAGTCCACCTCGGTGAAGCAGCCCATCCCCACGCTCGTGCTCTCGAACGCGTTCCGCACCGCAGCGGTCGCGGCCCTGAAGACGCTCTCGCGCGAGGTGGCGGCCGAAGGCGTCACCGTGAACTCGATCGCGACGGGGCTGGTGGAGACCGACCGCTTCCGCTCCATCTATGCCACCCAGGAGCAGCGCGAGGCCGCCGCGCAGCGGGTGCCGGCAGGACGCGCGGCGACCCCTCGGGAATACGCGCCGCTCGTCGCCTTCCTCTGCGGAGAGCCTGCCGCCTACGTCACCGGACAGACGATCTCCATCGACGGCGGCCTCACCGCGGGCCTGTTCGGCTGACCGCGCAGCGCCTGCGGATCGCGCAAAGCTTGCGCGGCGCCTCCGCCGCGCCAGAGCGGAAGCGGCGCGGCTCGGGCCTTGCTTTCTCCGGCGGATACGGAGGAAGCGATGCCCTACGAGCCGTTGCCCGACTACTCCCTCGCGATCATCTCGCTCATCCTTCTCGGCGACGCGATGGTGGTCGGCGTCCTCGCCTTTCTCGGCATGGCGCGGGACCGGCGCGACCGCGCGCAAGCGCCGGCCGTCGCCGCGCGCTGAGCCGCGGGCGCCTCCGCGCGCATGGTTGTGGTAGCTCACCCGGATGCTGCCCGATGCATCCGCGGTCCCCAAGGACGTGATGGCGGTGCTGCGCGCCCTGCGCGCCGCGGGAAAGCAGGCATGGCTCGCGGGCGGGGCGGTGCGCGACCTCCTGCGAGGCCACGGCGCCCAGGACTTCGACGTGGCCACCGACGCCGTGCCCGCGGAGGTGGCGGGGCTTTTTCCCAAGGTCATCCCCACCGGCATCCAGCATGGGACGGTCACCGTGCTCAGCGGGGAGCACAAGGTGGAGGTGACCACCTTCCGCGGCGAAGGCCCCTACCTGGACGGCCGCCGCCCCAGCGAGGTGACCTTCCTCCGCGAGATCGACGGCGACCTCGCCCGGCGCGACTTCACCATCAACGCCATCGCCTGGGACCCCATCGCGGGCGCGCTGCGCGACCCGTTCCACGGCGAGGACGACCTGCGCCGCTGCCGCCTGCGCGCGGTGGGCGATCCGCTGGCGCGCTTCCGCGAGGACGGGTTGCGCCCCCTGCGGGCCGCCCGCTTCGCCTGCACGCTGCGCCTCGCCATCGAGCCTGCGACCCTGCGCGCCATTCCGCAGGCGCTCGACGTCTTCGGAAAGGTGGCGATGGAGCGCGTCCGCGACGAGTTCGTGAAGCTCCTCCTGCGGGGCGCGCCTCCGAGCCGCGGGCTGCGGCTCCTGCTGCGCACCGGGCTCCTCAAAGGCATGATCCCCGAGCTGCTGGAGTCGGTGGGCTTCGCCCAGAACCGCTACCATCGCTGGGACGTCTTCCAGCACACGCTCCGCTGCGTGGACGCGACCCCGCCGGACCTGGTCGTGCGGCTCGCCGGGCTCCTGCACGACGTGGCGAAGCCGCGCAGCGCCAAGCCCAGGGAGGGCGCGCCCGGGGAGCACACCTTCTACGATCACGAGAAGCTGGGCGCCGCCATGGCGGTGGAGATCCTGCAGCGGCTCAAGTTTCCCCGCCGCGAGACGGAGCGGGTGGCGCTCCTGGTGGCGGAGCACAACTGGCACTACCAGTCCGAGTGGAGCGATTCCACGGTCCGCAGGGTGCTGGCGCGCATCGGCGCGGCCGAGCTTCCCGACCTCTGGGCGCTGCGCCATGCGGACCTCCGGGCGAGGGGCCGGCTGGTGGAAGAGGGCCTGAGAAACCAGGCGGAGGCGGAGAAGCGCTTCGCCCGCGAGATCGAGCGGGAGGCGGCCCTCAAGATCACCGACCTCGCCATCACGGGCACGGACGTGATGCGCGAGCTGAGCCTGCCGCCGGGGCGGAAGGTCGGCCAGGTCCTCTCGCGCCTGCTCGAACGCGTCCTGGATGATCCAAATTTGAACACCCGCGAACATCTCCTGAGCCTCGTGTCGGAAGTGGCCGAAGAGTTGTCCACAACAAATCCACAGTGAGCTTCACTCTGGGCGCTCTCTCCTCGGAAGGGGAATCATTGCTGGGGGCAGGTGTGAATTCGTGGCCGTCGAAATCCGTCGCTAGTCCAGTGGGATACAAGGCGCGAAGCAGGCGGCGGACGCCGCCCGTGCGGCGTGGCAAGGCGATGCCAAGATTGCGGCCGCCGGAGGAATGACCCTGTGGACAGGTTGTGGACGCCGATCCCGCCATCCGATCCGAAGACACAGCGCGTCGCCTGGCGGAGCGCCGGCCCCGCGGCTTCACCGGTAACCGATCGGATGCTAGACTCATCGCAGCGCGACCTACGTGGCCGAACGCAACAGGGAAGTTCCTCGATGGCCGAACAGGTACCCTCGCCACAACCGCGCATCCTCTACATCGAGGACAACCCGGAAAGCCGGGCGCTGGTGCGCAACGTGCTGGAGGCGCGCGGCTTCGACGTGCTGGAAGCCTCCGACGGCATCGCCGGCATCGACCTCGCCATCTCCGCCCACCCCGACCTGATCCTCTGCGACATCGAGATGCCGGGCATCGACGGGTACGAGACCGCCACCCGCCTGCGCTCCTACCGCGGGCTGGACGGCTGTCCCATCGTGGTGCTCACCTCGCACGGCGATCGCGGGCTCTCCCTGAGCATCGGCTGCGACGGGTATATCGAGAAGCCCATCGACGTGGAGAAGTTCCCCGGGCAGCTGCGCGAGTTCCTCAAGGGCAAGCGGGAGAAGGTCCGCGGTCCGGAGGAGCGCCGCTACCTGCGCGAGTATTCGCAGTCGCTGGTGGAGAGGCTGGAGGCCACGGTGCGCGAGCTGACCGCCGCGAACTCGCGGCTGCGCGCCGCCGCCCGCAGCAAGACCGAGTTCATGCAGAACCTCTCCCACGAGCTGGCCACGCCGCTCACGCCCATCACCGGCTATCTCAAGATCCTCAAGTCGGGAAAGACCGGCCCCTTGAGCGAGCCGCAGCAGAAGATCATCGACTCGATGCAGACCGCCTCCGAGCGGCTCTCCCGCACCATCGACAACCTGGTGGACTTCGCCACGCTGGAGAGCGGCGGCTACGCCATCCACCGCGCCGAGTTCGATGCGGTGGCGGCGGCCAAGGCGGCGCTGGACGACGAGAAGCCCAAGGCCAAGGCCCGGCACGTCACGCTGGAGCTGGCGGCGGACTCGATTCCCGAGCGCGCCTGGGGCGACGAGCGCAAGCTCAGGCAGGCGCTCGCCAACCTGATCGACAACGCGATCAAGTTCAGCCCGCACGGCAGCGCGGTCCTCTTGCGCGTCACCGGCGATGACCGGCGTCTTTCCTTCGAGGTGTACGACCAGGGCGAAGGCATGCTGGCGGACGAGGCGGAGAAGGTGTTCGACCCCTTCTTCCACGCCGACCGGGTGGGCGAAGAGCGCGCGCCCGGCGCGGGGCTGGGACTGCCGGTGGCCAAGCAGATCGTCGAGGCGCACGGCGGCAGGATCGTGGCGGAGAGCCCGCCCAAGAACCAGCCCGACTCGCGGCATCACTTCTCCGGCGCCAAGGTGGGCTTCTGGATCCCCATGCGCGCGCACGCTCCCAAGGAGCCGCAGCCCACGCCCTTCGTGGAGAGCGCGCCCGACGGCGGCACGTCGTAGATCCGCGTGCTCCGGCGGAGGAGCGCTGGTAGAAGAGCGCCGTGATCTCGATGATCGCCATGTCCGGCGGCGTGGATTCCTCCGTCGCCGCGTCGCTCACGGCGGACCTGCGCGGCAGGGGCTCCTGCGCCGGCGTGGCGCTGCGGCTGTACTCGGTGGCGGAGGGCGCCGTGCGCTCCGGGCGGACGTGCTGCGCGCCGGACGATCTCTACGACGCGCGGCGCGCTGCCGCCGCGCTCGGCATCCGCTTCTACGTCTACGACGCGCAGGAGCGGTTCCGCGAGCAGGTGATCGAACCCTTCGTCGAGGCGTACGCGCAGGGCCGGACCCCGAATCCGTGCGTGCGCTGCAACGACCATCTCAAGTTCGACTGGCTGCTCCGGCGCGCGCGCGCCCTCGGCGCTTCCGAGCTCGTCACCGGCCACTACGCGCGCGTCGAAGAGCAGGGCGGCCGCTTCCGGCTGCTGCGCGCCCGCGATGCGGCGAAGGATCAGAGCTACTTCCTCCACGGCCTCACCCAGGAGGAGCTTTCGCTGGCGCGGTTTCCCCTGGGCGAGCTGACCAAGCCGCAAGTGCGGCAACTGGCGCGCGAGAAGGGCCTGCCCAACGCCGACAAGGCCGAGAGCATGGAGGTGTGCTTCGTCGGCGGAACGCCCTTGCCGGACTTCCTCGAGTCGCACGGGGTGGGCAAGGCGCGCGGCGAGATCGTGGACGTGGAGGGCCGCGCGCTCGGCGAGCACGGCGGCGTGCACCGCTTCACCGTCGGACAGCGCCGCGGCCTCGGCAGCGGCTTCCGCCTCCCGCTCTACGTGGCGGCGCTGGACGCGGAGCGGCAGCGGGTGGTGGTGGGCACCCGCGAGGAAGCGGCGCGGCGCAGCTTTGCCGTCGAGGGCGCGAGCTGGGTGGCGGAGGCGCCGCGCGGAGAGCTGCGCTGCGAGGTGCAGTTGCGCCATCGCGGCAAGCCGCTGTCTTGTAGCGTCGCGGGAGGGGAAGTCGTCCTCGACGAGCCCGCGCTGGGAGTGGCTCCGGGACAGAGCGCCGTCTTCTACCGCGGCGAGGAAGTCCTCGGCGGCGGCACCATCGCGTAGCCGGAGCCGGCGATCACGCCAGGGCGGGCGCTGCGCCGGCGGCGCTTCCCAACTGGAGCGACCGGGCCGCCTGTCCCTTCGCGTCCACCAGATGCACGCGCACCTTGCGGCCAAGGCGCCTGGGCTCGCGCAGCACCGCGAGGCAGTCGAGCGCGTACGGCCGCTGCTCCAGCCTTCCCAGGAGCAGCGAGCAGAGCACCGCGTGCGCGCGCGGGTCCACCGGCCAGCTTCCGCTCTCCCAGTAGCCGATGAACTCCTCCGGCACGTCGAGGATGTGCGCGAGACCTTCGGGTGCCAGCTGCATCGCCTTGCGGAGGAACCTGAACGCCTCCTTGTGGCGGATGCCCGCCTTGGCCAGCTCCACCGCCACGCGCAGCTCGAAGCGCTTGATGTCGTCACCCTGGACGACGATCTGGCCGCAAGCCCGGCACTTCTCCGCCGGCAGCTGCGCGGTGAAGGTGTGGCCGCACGCGTCGATGTCGTCGTCCATGGTGATCGCGACGATCCGGTCGCTCTCGCAACGCGCGCACGTCTTCATTCCCGCCCTCCACCCGCGGCCGCCTGGCCGTCTGCGATTGAGGTTGGGAACGGATGCGGGGGCAGGCAAGGGCGGTTGGCACGCCCGCTTGCAAGGCGCCAGTGTCAGCTCCGCAACGGGACGGCGTCTCCCGGCGCGCACCCGTCGCCGTCGATCCACGGATCGGGCCCGCGCTCCTCGCTCGAGAGCCGCCGATCGAGCAGGTGCTCGGGCATGACGTTGCCCATCGCGCCGAGGAGCGACGCGCGGACGCCGGGGTGCTCCGCCTCCAGCCCGGAGAGGAGCTTCTTCACCCGCTTGCGTTGCAGGTTTTCCTGCGAGCCGCACAGGTCGCAGGGAATGAGGGGGAACTTCATCTCTGCGGCGAACGCCGCGATGTCGCTCTCCGCCGCATAGCAGAGCGGGCGGATGACCACGTTCCTGCCGTCGTCGCTGCGCAGGCGCGGCGGCATGGAGCGGAGCTTTCCGCTGAAGAACATGGAGAGGAGCAGCGACTCGATCAGATCGTCGCGGTGGTGGCCGAGCGCGATCTTGCTGCAGCCGAGCTGCTGCGCGGCGCTGTAGAGGATGCCGCGCCGCAGCCGCGAGCAGACGGAGCAGGCGGTCTTTCCCTCGGGCACCAGCCGCTTCACGGCGCTGTAGGTGTCCTCGCGCAGCATCAGGACCTCTGCGCCGGTGCTCCGGAGGTAGCCCTCGAGCTGCGCTGCGGGAAAGCCGGGATGACCCTGGTCGAGGTTGCAGGCCACCAGCGAGAAGTCCACCGGCGCGCTGCGCCGCAGCCGCTGCAGCAGGTGGAGCAGGGTGAACGAGTCCTTGCCGCCGGACACGCCGACGAGGATGCGGTCGCCGGGCTCGATCATGCGGAAGTCGGCGATGGCGCGGCCGGCGTCGCGCAGCAGGCGTTTTTCCAGGCTCATCGCCATCCCGAGTACACCATCGAAGGCGCCGCTGCCATCGCCGTGTGCGCGCCGGGCCGGGGCGGGTTAAGTCTTCTGGATGGCGCGACGGGAGCTGGCGGTGGCGGAGAACGCCGCGGGCGAGCTGTTCGTGGACGAGACCTGCATCGAGTGCGACACCTGCCGCGAGCTGGCGCCGCGGATCTTCGGAAGCACGGTGTCCGGGCAGTCGTTCGTGCTGCGCCAGCCGCGCGACGACGCGGAGTGGCGGCCCGCGCTGCACGCGCTGGTGAGCTGCCCCACCGCCTCCATCGGCGCGGAGCGCAGCGCGCGGCAGGCGGCGCAGGACCTTCCGGTGCCGGTGGACGGGCCGGTGTACCGCTGCGGCTACTCCAGCGAGGACTCCTATGGCGCGCAGAGCTACCTGGTCCGGCGCCCGGAAGGGAACGTGCTGGTGGATTCGCCGCGGTTCGTGGCGCCCTTGGCGAAGCGCATCGAGGAGCTGGGCGGCGTGCGCTTCATGTTCCTCACCCACCGCGACGACGTGGCCGACCACGCCCGCTTCCGCGAGCGCTTCGGCTGCGACCGCGTGCTGCACCGCGACGACGCGACCTTCCAGGTGGAGGCGCCGCTCTTCGGCGACGACGAGCTGGGGCCCGGGCTGCGCGTCATCCACGTTCCCGGCCATACCAGGGGCAGCTGCGCGCTCCTCGTCGACGACCGGTATCTCTTCACCGGCGACCACCTCTGGAGCGACGGCGAAGGCCGGCTGGAGATGGGCCGCAATGTCAGCTGGTACTCCTGGTCCGAGCAGAAGAAGTCCTTGCGCAAGCTGCTCGGCTACCGCTTCGAGTGGGTGTTGCCCGGCCACGGCAGAAGCCTCCACCTGCCGGCTGCGGAGATGCGGGAACAGATCGAATCGCTCCTGGCGCGCATCTAGGGCCGATCCCGGGTCGAGGCCGAGCTCGAACCTGCGCAGCCGCCGCTGCTTCGGTGTGATCGAGGAATGCCTTGCCGCCGCGCGGCAGCGGTTCGGGCTGCGGGTGATCGAATTCACCGTGCTCGGCAATCACCTTCACCTCATCGTCGAGGCAGATGGCGATGAGGCGCTGTCGCGAGGCGCCCGCCCGTGGGCTCAGGAACATCGTGAAAATCGTCTCTGGAAAGCGCATCCTCGATGACCTCTTCGAGGAGCTCCGGAGTCGTTGTTCCGGGATTCCCGATGCCGGTTCGGTGCGCGAGGAATGCCAGGGGAGGGGAAACTGCGACTGCCCGTCAGACGGCGGCTTTCGCTGAGGACATCCCGCCGCGGATCACCGCCCGCGCCATGCGCGGCGTGTTGTAGGCCCAGCCCAGCCGCCCGTCGGGCCCGGCCACGATGATGCCGCCCTCGCCGTGGGCGCGCTCGCGCAAGAGCCCCACCGCCGCGACGGCGGCGGCGCGGGGAGAGGCGCCGTCGCGCACCCGCACGCAGGCCGCGCGCGCCATGGTCACCTTGAGGATGGCCTCGCCCAGGCCGGTGGAGCTGGCGGCGGCCTCGTGGTCGTCGGCGTAGGTGCCTGCGCCGATGATGGGCGTGTCGCCGATGCGGCCGGGCCGCTTGTACATGGTGCCGCCGGTGGAGGTACAGGCGGCGACGCGGCCCTTGCCGTCCACCGCGACCGCCCCCACCGTGCCGATCTTCCTGCGCACGCTGTCCGCGCCCTCGCGCTGCGCCTCCTCGTGAAGCTCGCGCCAGCGGTCCAGCTGCCGCTGCGTCACCAGGAGCGCGTTGGGGATCTCGGCCATGCCGCACTCGCGGGCGAAGGCCTCGGCGCCGCCGGCGCAGAGCAGGATGTGAGGCGTGTCGTCGCAGACCCGCCTCGCCAGCAAGATGGGATTCTTGACCGTCTTGACGCAGGCCACGGCGCCCGCGCGCAGGGAGGTGCCGTCCATGCAGCTCGCGTCCAGCTCCGCCTCGCCGGCGCTGGTCAACGCGGCGCCGGTGCCGGCGTTGAACTGCGGGTCGTCCTCCAGCGCCACTACCGCCGCCTGCGCCGCATCGAGCGCGGTGCCTCCCTGCAAGAGCGCCCGCAGGCCGGCCTCCGCGGCGCGGCGGGTGCCCTCGAAATAGCGCGCGGGGTCCGCCAGGGGCGGCGTACCCGCCCCTCCGTGCACCGCCACCGCCGGTCCGCCCGCCTGATCGAGCAGCCGGTCGAACTCCGCCTGCGACAAATCGCCCGCGTATGCCATCGAGGGCCCCGACATAACACAGCGAGCGCGGCTTGACAGCGGCCGCCGCGTTATGACTCTCTCCGCCCAATTTTCAGGAGCGCACCCATGCCCGCAGAGCGCAAGGTTCACGAAGTCGTCATCGTCGGCGCAGCCCGTACCCCCATCGGCGCCTTCCAGGGATCGCTGGCCTCGCTGCCCGGCCCGCGGCTGGGAGCGGTCGCCATCAAGGCCGCGCTGGAGCGCGCCGGGGTGAAGCCCGACGAGGTGAAGACCGTCTTCATGGGAGAGGTCCTCCAGGGCGGCGTCGGACAGGCGCCGGCGCGCCAGGCCGCGCTCTTCGCGGGCATCCCCAACACGGTGCCCTGCGTCACCGTGAACAAGGTGTGCGGGTCGGGCCTGGAGGCGGTCATCGAGGGCGCGCGCGTCATCGCCCTGGGCGAGGCGGAGGTGGTGGTGGCGGGCGGCATGGAGAGCATGTCGAACGCGCCCTACTTCTCTTCCACCATGCGCAACGGCGCGCGGATGGGCAACACCGAATTCAAGGATCTCATGATCCACGACGGGCTCTGGGACCCGTACAACGACATGCACATGGGCATGTGCGGCGAGAAGTGCGCGGCGGACTTCCAGTTCTCGCGCAGCGCCCAGGACGAGTACGCGCGCGAGAGCACGCTGCGGGCGCAGAAGGCGCAGAAGGAAGGCGCGTTCAAGGCCGAGATCGCGCCGGTCGAGATCGTCGACCGCAAGGGCAACAAGACGGTGGTGGACGAGGACGAGGGCCCCAAGCTCGCCAAGCCCGACAAGATCGCCTCGCTCAAGCCCGCCTTCAAGAAGGACGGCACGGTGACGGCGGCCAACGCGTCCTCCATCAACGACGGCGGGGCGGCGGTGGTGCTGATGAGCGCCGAGCGGGCGAAGAAGGACGGACATAAGATTTTGGCGCGGCTCGGCGACTTCGGGCATGCCGCGCGCGACCCGGTGGAGTTCACCATCGCGCCCGCCGACGCCATCAACCAGGCGCTGACCCGCGCCCAGCTCAAGGCCACCGACATCGACCTCTGGGAGATCAACGAGGCGTTCGCGGTGGTGACCATGGCCAACAACAAGCTGCTCGGCCTGAGCGCGGACAAGGTGAACGTGCGCGGCGGCGCGGTGGTGCTCGGCCATCCCATCGGCGCGTCGGGCTGCCGCCTGCTGGTGACCCTCCTCTACGCGATGAAGGACCTGGGCAAGAAGCGCGGCCTCGCCTCGCTCTGCATCGGCGGCGGCGAAGGCATCGCGCTCATCGTGGAGCGCGACTGATGCACAAGGTGGTCAGCGGGGCCGACGAGGCCATCCAGGACATGCAGGACGGCGCCACGATCATGTCGGGAGGCTTCGGCCTCTCCGGCAACCCCGAGAATTTGATCGAGGCCATCCACAAGAAGGGCGTGAAGAACCTCACCATCATCTCCAACAACTGCGGCACCACCGACAAGGGGCTCGGCGTCCTGCTCCAGTCGAAGCAGGTGAGGAAGATGATCGCGAGCTACGTGGGCGAGAACAAGGAGTTCGAGCGCCAGTACCTCGCCGGCGAGCTGGAGGTGGAGCTGAACCCGCAGGGCACCCTGGCCGAGCGCATCCGCGCCGGCGGCGCCGGGCTGGGCGGCTTCTTCACGCCCACCGGCGCCGGCACGCTCATCGCCCAGGGCAAGGAGTCGCGGACCATCGACGGCAAGGAGATGATCTTCGAGAAGCCGCTCCGCGCCGACTACGCCATCGTCCGCGCCTGGAAGGGCGACAAGTGGGGCAACCTGGTCTTCCGCAAGACGGCGCGGAACTTCAGCCCGATGATGTGCACCGCGGCGCGCATCACCATCGCCGAGGTGGAGCACCTGGTGGAAGTCGGCGAGCTGGAGCCGGACCTCGTCCACGTGCCGTCGGTCTACGTGAAGCGGATCTTCCAGGGGAAGAACTACCAGAAGTGGATCGAGAAGCGCACCGTGAGGGCAGGCTGATGGCGCTGAAGCGGGAACAGATCGCCGCGCGCGCGGCGCAGGAGCTGCGCGACGGCATGTACGTGAACCTCGGGATCGGCGTCCCCACGCTGGTGGCCAACTACGTGCCCAAGGGCATCGACATCGTCCTGCAGTCCGAGAACGGCATGCTCGGCATCGGCCCCTATCCCACCGAGAAGGAGCTGGACGCCGACCTGGTGAACGCGGGCAAGGAGACGGTGACGGAGATCAAGGGCACCGCCTATTTCTCCAGCGCCGACTCCTTCGCCATGATCCGCGGCGGGCACATCGACGTCGCCATCCTCGGCGCCATGGAGGTGAGCGAGCAGGGCGACATCGCCAACTGGACCATCCCCGGAAAGGTGGTGAAGGGAATGGGCGGCGCCATGGATCTGGTCACCGGCGCCAGGCGCGTGATCGTGGCCATGGAGCAGGTGGCGAAGGACGGGTCGAAGAAGATCCTGCGCCAGTGCAAGCTGCCGCTCACGGGAAAGAAGTGCGTGAACACCATCATGACCGAGCTGGCGGTCATCGACGTGACGCCGCAGGGCCTGCTGCTGCGCGAGGTGGCGCCGGGGGTCACGCCGGAAGAGGTGCAGAAGGCCACCGAGCCCACCCTGCGCATCTCTCCCGAGCTCCGCACCATCAAGGTGTGAGCCGGAAGCGTGGTACTGTTGGCGCCGATGAGCGACGGACAGAAGACGGGGACGCCGACGCGGCGCAACGCGCGCGTGCACCACGAGGTGCTGGTGGGGGTCAGCTCCGAGCACGGCACGTTCAGCGGGTGGGGCACCAACCTGTCCGCCGGCGGCGTGTTCGTGAACTCCAACCGCTCGCCGCCGGTCGGCGCGCACGTCAGCGTGCTGCTCCAGCTCCCCGGCAACGGCGAATGCAAGCTCGCGGGCCGGGTGGCGTGGGCACAGCCGCAGGGACCGGGCGTGGACGAGCCGGGCATCGGCGTGGAGTTCCTCGCGCCGGACGACGAGACGCGCAGGCTGGTGGGCCGGATGGTGGAAAAGCTGGCGCAGGACCTGTCTCGCGCGCCGGCGTGAAGGCCAGCCTGGAGGTCGAGTCGCTGGTGCACGGCGGAGAGGCGCTGGCGCGCCACGACGGCCGCGTGGTGTTCCTGCGCGGCGCTGCCCCGGGAGACGTGGTCGAGGCGGAGCTGACCGGCGAGGGGCGCTTCGAGCATGCCCGCGTTCTCCGTGTGCTGAAGTCCGGGGCGGCGCGCGTCGATCCGCCCTGTCCCATCGTCGACCGCTGCGGCGGTTGCCCGCTGCAGCAGGTGTCGCAGGCGGCGCAGCTCGAGGCGAAGGAAGAGTTGACCGCGGACGCGCTGGAGCGCATCGGCGGGTTTGCGCGCGGCAGCTACAGGCTTGCGCCCATCGTGCCGAGCCCGGCGCAGTTCCGCTACCGGAGGCGCGCGCGGCTTCACCGCGCGAGCGGTGGCCGCTGGGGATTTGCGCAGGCCGGCGCGCCCTTCGTGGAGCCGGTGGAGGCCTGCCTGCTCTTCGAGCCGCTGCTCGAGGAGATCGCCGGCGCGGCCCGCGGCGTGGCCTCCGCCACCGACCTCGGCCTGCTCGCGGGCCAAAGGCGCGGCGCGGTGGATCTGCGCGGTCCGGCGTCGCGGCGGCAGGTGGAGAAGCTGCTCCAGCACCGGCTGATCCGCGGCGTCACCTTCAACGGCGAGGTGCTGGGCGATCCGGTGGTGGTGGACCCGCCCCTGGCCAACGGAGCGCGGCTGCGCCTGCGGCCCGACACATTCGCGCAGGCCAATCGCGCGGCGGTTCCTCTCTTACAGACCGAGGTGCTGGCGGCGCTGGGCGGCGCGGAGCGCGTGCTGGAGCTCTTCTGCGGCAGCGGAACGCTCACGCTGCCGCTGCTCGGCGGCCGCTCGGTCACCGCGGTGGAGAGCGCGGGCCCCTCGCTCTCGCTGTTGCGCCGCAGCGCGGACGAGGCGGGGCTCGACGTGCATCTGATCGAAGGCGATGCTGCCGCGGTGGCGCGCGCTCACCGAGGACCGCTGGATGCGGCGCTGCTCGATCCGCCGCGCACCGGCGCCGCCGCCGCGGTGGTCGCGCTCGCCGCGCTGAAGCCCGGCCGCATCGTCTATGTGAGCTGCGACGCGCCGACCCTGGCGCGCGACGGCAAGCTGCTCGCCGGGGCAGGCTACCGCCTGCTCGAGGCCACGCCGATCGACCTGTTTCCGCAGACGGCACACTTCGAGATCGTCGCCATCTTCAACCGATGATGCTGCTCGCTCTCCTCGCCGCCATCGCTTTCGATCTGCAGCCCGCCCGGGTGACGCAGGCGGAGCGCGAGGGCTGCCTCGTGGACGAGACCATTCCGCTCGGCGGCGGCACCGCGCAGAAGCTCTCCTGCCCGTCGCGGCTCGACCAGAAGACGGTGCAATCGAAGTGCAGGCGCGAGGCGCTGCCGGAGGACGTGACGGTCGAGCAGTGCCCCGTCGAGCACGCGCGCGGCCACTTCCTCTTTCGCGGCGAACTGAAGGAGCTGATCCTCGCCCGCCGCAAGGACGGATCGCGGGTGGCCGCCTTCAAGGTGCTGGAGGGAGAACAGATCGCCGCCTTCCAGCACTTCGGCGAGGCCGTGCTGGTCGGCATCGGCTCGGGGACTTCGTACCACTACGCGGTCGTCTCCACCCGCGGCATCCTCAAGGCGCCGGACCTGGGCGAGATCCGCGACGTGAGCGTGGTCGGGCCGCGCCTGCGCGTCACCGGCAACGGCCGCGCCACGCTCCTCGAGGTCGTTCCCGACAAGCGCGAGCTGCGCGTCGCGCGCTGATCAGCGGAACGGCGCGTCCGGCTTCCATTTCGGACGCGGGCCGGCGAGGAGCGACACTCCCACCAGCAGCTCCGCCCGCGCCATCTGCGCCGCGGCTTCCCAGTCGTATGCCGGCGACCACTCGTCGGAGGGCTGGTGGTAGCGGTGCGCGCGGAAGTCCTTGAAGGCGGCCTCGCCGCGCGGCCCGGAAAAGCCCTGCCACAGGCAGGCGGAGGGAACGCCGATGCGCGCGAACTCGAGCTGATCGCTGCGCGCGAAGAAGTTCTGCTCGGGAACCGGATCGGGGACGATGGCGAGGCCCAGCTCCCCCGCCGCCGCGCGCACGTGATCCTCCAGCGACGAGAGCTCGGCGCCGCGCAGCACCAGCTCGCCGACCGGGTACGCGGGCAGGAGCTGATCGAGGTTGAGGTTCGCGATCATCTGCTCGCGGGGATAGGTCGGACGGCGCGCGAACCACGCCGAGCCGAGCAGGCCGCGCTCCTCGCCGGTGACGGCGACGAAGAGGACGGAGCGCTCGCGTCCGGGCAGGGAGGCGAAGCCGCGCGCGATCTCCAGCATCTCGGCGATGCCGGTGGCATTGTCGATGGCGCCGTTGCAGATCGGATCGGCGGCGCCGGGCGCGCAGATGCCGTGGTGGTCGAGATGGGCAGAGTAGACGACGGCTTCCCTGGACGCGCCGGGCAACAGGCCGACGACGTTTCCCGACTCGAAGCGGCGGCTCTGCTCTTCGACGTGGAGCTTCGCCCGCGAACCCGCGAGCGCGCGCAGCCGCCCGCTCTGCGCCAGGTCTGCGTAGATCACCGGCATGGGCGGCAGCGCGTCGACGTCGTGCGCCTGCCCGTTCACGAAATTCCGCAAGAGCAGCGGCCAGGGGCGCCGCGCGTCCACCTCCGGCGTGGTCAGCACGATCTCCGCCAGCGCGCCGGCCTTCTGCAGCCGCGCGAGCTTCGCCTCGTTCGACGACGCGAGCGCGCGGCGGGTCGAGGGGAGCGAGGCCGGAGCGCCGGAGAGCACCAGCGCGATCCTGCCGCGCAGGTCGGGGACCTCGCCCTCCTGCGCGTAGCCCGCGAACGCCAGCTCCCCTTCGATGTCGCGCGCGTCCGCGCCGCAGTCGCCCGCCACGACGAGATCGGGGATCGCGGCGCCCTTCACCTCCAGCGACCCGCGCGCCTTCGACTCGCACAGCTTCACCCGCTGGAAGTACCCGTCCTCGCCCGCGGGGCGCAGCCCGAGCGCCTGCATCTGCGACGCCACGTACCGCTCCGCGATGGCGTGCCCGCGCGTGCCGGTGCCCCTTCCTTCGAGCAGGTCGTCGGAGAGGAAACGCACCGCGGCGGAGATGTGCTCCCCCTTCATCGCCTCGAACGCCGGCCGCGCCCGCTCGAGGAGCGCGCCGGCGAGGAGCAGAGCGAGCATCGGCATGCGCGGCACGCTACCATGCGCCACGTGGACGAGCGCCTGGAAGACTTCGCCGGCCTCTTGCGGCAGAACGGGCTCCGCATCTCGCCCGCGGAAGTCGCCGACGCGGCGCGCGCGGTGCTCCTGACCGGCATGGAGGACCGCGCCTCCTTCCGCGGCGCGCTGCGGGCCACGCTGGTGAAGCGCGGGCAGGACGCCGCCGTCTTCGACCGGGTCTTCGAGCTGTACTTCACCGGCATCAAGGACCTGCTCGACGGGCTCTCCGGCTCGCTCGTGGATGCGCTCGACCGGGAGAAGCTGGCGGATCTCACGCAGGAGGAGCTGGAGCGGATCGTCTCGGAGATGTCGCCGCTCGCCCAGGCGCTGGCCATGGGCCGCACCGACCAGCTCGCGCGCATCCTCCGCCAG
>DATDMU010000120.1:0-8698 GCA_036518615.1 Myxococcales bacterium | reverse complement strand
AGGCCGCGCAGACCTGCGACAAGCCGGTGTTGATCCGCGTCGAGGTGGCGGGCAGCCACGGCTACCGGCCCACGGATCGCATCATCGCGGAGAGCGCCGACCAACTCGCCTTCGCGCTCGCCAACCTGCGCTGAACCCGGGGCCGCGCCGGCCTACGACTTGTCCGGCCCGCGCAGCTCGGTGACCAGGTTCACCTCGCGGGAGAGCGCGATCGCGCGCGAGTGCTCGAGGTCCAGCCTGGCCAGCGCGGTGTCGCCCTCGAGGTGCTGGAGGTGCGGCCGCAGCAGGGCCACGATGGAGGCCAGGGCCCAGGCCACCAGCAGGCCCTTGGCGGCGCCGGCGCAGAAGCCGCCCCCCCGCTCCACCGCCGCGGTGAAGCCCCCGGTCATGCGCCGGTGGAGATAGCCGCCGACGAGCTTGGCGGTGATCTCGGCGGCGAGGAAGATGACGATGGCCATGCCCGCGGTGGCCACCGCAACGGGGACGCGCAGGTCCTTGGCGAAGGCGTTGCCGAAGCTGCCGGCGAAGAGGCGCGCCAGGGCGATGCCGCCGATGAAGCCGAGGATGCCGAAGACCTGCCGGAGCAGGCCGCGCAGCGCTCCCCAGAGCGCGAACAGCGCCACCAGCAGGAGACAGAACAGGTCGAACCTGTTCACCGGATGCTCATGTCCGACTTGACCAGCTTGCCGGCCTCGTCGCGCTTCGCCTTGAAGTTGGGGTTGTTGGGTTCGTAGGTGAGCGCCATCTTGAAGTTGCGCTCGGCCGAGGCGAAGCGCTGCGCGGCCATGTCGGCGAGGCCGGCCATGAAGAACTTGCGCCCCTGCGGCGTGGCGCCGACCTCCTGCTCCTTCTCCTTCTTCATCTCCTGCTCGCTGGCCTCGACGAAGCGCAGCTTCTTCTGCCGGTCCGGACCGACCACGTCGGCCAGGTACTTCACCCGCCGCGTGTCGTCGCGCAGGCACACGTAGGCTTCGTTGATGCGCTTGTAGATGCGCCCGATGTTGTCCTTCAGCTCGCCCGGCGGCAGCGTGCTGTAGCGGTCCGGGTGGTACGCGCGCGACTCGCGGTAGTACGCGGCCTTGATCTCCACCGGACTCGCGTGCTGGGCAATCTTGAGGATCTGGAAGTAATCCAGCTCGTCGAGGATCTGCGCGAGGGCCTGCGCCTCGATCTCGAATGATTCGTCCATGATGTTACCGGACCCCCCGACTTCCTCGCTCGAGCATCATGGCCATCTTCGCGATCACGCGGCCGCTTCGCCTCGCGCGAGCTGCGTCCGCGCGTTCTTGTCCTGCGCCTGCTTGATCATCTCCTCGGTGAGGCCGGACGACAAGCGAATCGTGCAGGAGGTCTTCTGCCCCGTCTCCACGTCGGCGGCGGTGACGTTGACGATGCCGTTGGTGTCGATCTCGAAGGTCACCTCGATGCGCACCTCGCCGCGGTAGCCGATGCGGAACCCGGAGAACTCGAACTCTCCCAGGAGCTCGCACTCCGAGGCCTTGTTCGACTCGCCCTGGTAGACGCGGATCTTCACCTTTTCCTGGCCGTCGCGGTTGGTGGTGTACGACTTGCTGCGCTCGATGGGAATGGGCGTGTTCTTGTCGATGATCTTGTCGGTGTACCCGCCCACGGTGCCGACGCGCAGGGTGAGCGGCGTCACGTCGAGCAGGTAGTGCTCGCTGCGCGCGTCGAGCAGGCTGTGGGCCTGGATGGCGGCGCCCATGGCCACCACCTCGTCCGGGTCGATGCCCGCCATCACGTCCCTGCCGAAGTAGTGCTTCACGCTGGTGCGGATGATCGGCAGCCGGGTGGGGCCGCCCACCAGGATGACCGCGTCCAGCTCCTGCGCGGTCATGCGCGCGCTCTGCAGCGCCTCGTCGCAGACCTTGAAGGTCCGCTGCACCAGGTCCATCACCATCTTGTTGAAGTCGGCCTCGCTGAGCGTCGCGTCCAGATCCATCACCTTGCCGGTGGGATCCTGGCAGATGCCCTCGACGTGGATCCTGGCGACCGCGTCGCGGCCCACGTCGATCTTGGCCCGCTCGGAAGCTTCCTTGAGCATCTGCAGGCAGTACTTGTTGAGGCGCAGGTCGATGCCGTGCTGCTTGAGGAAGCCCTCCGCCAGCCAGGTCATGATCCGGTCGTCGAAGTCGTCGCCGCCCAGGTAGGTGTCGCCGGCGGTGGAGAGCACCTCGAAGACGTCCTTGCCGATCTCCAGCACGGAGATGTCGAAGGTGCCGCCGCCCAGGTCGTAGACGGCGATCTTCTGCGTGATGTCGCGGCCGAACCCGTACGCCAGCGCCGCGGCGGTGGGCTCGTTGAGGATGCGCAGCACGTCGAGGCCGGCGATGCGGCCCGCGTCCTTGGTGGCCTGGCGCTGGTTGTCGTTGAAGTAGGCGGGGACGGTGACCACCGCCTTCTTCACCTCGTGGCCGAGGTAGTTCTCGACGATGGCCTTCATCTCCTTGAGCACCAGCGCGGAGATCTCCGGCAGCGAGAACACGTTCTCGCGGATCTGGATGCGGACCGAGTTGTTCTCGCCCTCGATGATCTTGTACGGCATCACCGCCTGCGCCTTCTTCACCTCGTCGGAGAAGTAGAAGCGCCCGATGAGCCGCTTGGCGCTGTAGACGGTGTTGTCGGCGTTGGTGATGATGTTGCGTTTGGCGCTGTTTCCCACGAGGACGGTGCCGTCTTCCAGGAAGCTGACCACGCTGGCGTGGGTGCGCTCGCCCCACTCGTTCGGGATCACGGCGGGCTGACCGCTCTCGATGATGGACACGCAGCTGTAGCTCGTGCCGAGGTCGATGCCGATCGCGATGTCGCCCGGTTCTCCCATAGGTCCGGCGAGTCTACGGGCGCGTAAGCACAGGGTCAAACGCCGAACATGGCGTCGCGCGGAGGGGTGCGCTACGATCCCACAAGGCCCACATTGAGGTCGAGGGAAGGTTCGAATTGGGAGAGTTCCTCGCCGTCCACCAGTCGGATGCAAGCCTCCTCGGGTGCCTGTTGCGGCGCCTTGCGGGACGCGTCTCGCTCGGCGACGCGGCGGCAGGGGGAGTGGGGTACTTCCAGAGCGACGACGTGCTCCTGCGCAAGCGACCGCTCGGCGGGCAGCCTGCCCTTCCGGAGCGGCTCGCCGAAGGCGTGGAGAGCGACGCCGTGGTGATCTGCAGCGGCGCGGTGGGAGCGAGGCACGCCTTCCACGAGCACCTCACCCTGCCCTTCCGCTTCAAGCGCTGGCTCTTCGCCATCGCCGGCCAGCCGGATGCGCTTTCACCGGTGCGCTCCGCGCTGCTCGGGAACCTGGCCGATCACCTCAGGCGCTCGGTGAAGGGCGATTCCGCCGCGGAGTTGCTCTTCTTCAACTTCCTCGCCCGGCTGCGCGACGCCGGCCGCCTCGACGATCACGACGTGGACGCGCAGACCGCCGCGCGCTCGCTGGCGACGGCGGTGGGAGACGCGGAGCGCGCCTTCGAGCAGCAGGGGAAGCCGCTGCCCTCGCTGGCGCTGGTGGCGAGCAACGGCCGGGTGATGGCGGCGCTCCGCCGCGGCCACCCGCTGCAGGTGGGCCTCGTCGACGGGCTGATCCCCTGCGCGCGCTGCGAGATCGGGAACGGCGCCAGCGACCTGGATCCGCGGGTGAAGTCGCACCGCACGCTGCGCGCGGCGATGGTGCTCTCCGGCGCCACCGGCACCGACGGCTTCCGCGAGCTGGCGGAACGCGAAGTCCTCGCCATTCCCCGCACCCTCACGGACATCCAGTCGCTCTGAGCCTAGAACGCGGCGTGCTCGAGGAGCAGCAGCCAGACGTTGGAGAGGAAGTGGCAGATGGACGCCCCGACGATGGTGCGGGTGCGGTTGCGCAGGAAGGCGAAGAGCAGCGCAGGAAAGAAGACCGCGAGCCGCCACGGGGCCGGAGTGAGCAGGTGGCCCAGGGCGAACAGCGCCGCCGCCAGGAGCGCGCTCTTCACTGGCCCCCAGCGCTCCTCGAAGCGCAGCGTCATGTACCCGCGGTAGAAGAACTCCTCCGAGAACGCCACCGCGGCGTTGCCCGCCACCTGCCCGGCGAAGTCCCAGGTCGCCGGGACGCGGAGGCGGAAGTCCGGCGCGCGGACGTACGGCGCGAGCAGATCGCGCAGCGGCGGCGAGAGCTGCGGCAAGAGCCCGGTGAAGAGGTAGAACCCGACCCCGAAGAGCGGCAGCACCACCGCGCACGCGCCCAGGGACCAGCGCAGGTCGGCGCCCAGCCGGTCGAACCGCCAGCCCGCCTCGCGCACGTCCTGGCCGCGCCGCTCCAGCAGCCGCGTGGGCAGGTAGAGAAAGGCGCCGACCGCCACCGCGCCGACGAGCGCATGCACGGCGGGAACGGCGCGGCCGACGAGCGTCAGGGCCGCCAGCCCGAGCATCACCGCCGTCCACGCGGCCACCGCCTCCCGGACCGGCTTCCGCGCCTTCAGCGCAGGACCGGCAGGCCGAGCGCCTTCCATCGATCCATCCCGCCCGAGAGGCTGGCGGCGTCGCGGCCCAGCTGCCGCAGCCAGCCCGCCGCGTTCATCGAGCGGACGCCGCTCTTGCACACGGTCACCACCGGCGCGCCCTGTGGAATCTCGGCAAGCCGCTGCTGGAGCTGGTTCATGGGGATGTTCACCGAACCGTCGATCCGCCCTTCCGCCAGAAGCTCCGGCGGCATGCGCACGTCGAGGAGGAAGGGCGGCTTCTCGCCCGCGAGCTTCTCTTGCAGCGACCGGGGATCGATCTCGATCATCGCGTCCTCGCTTGCCGGATGTACCGGTCGAGATCCTCGCGGTCGATCAGCGAGAGGATCTCCACCGTGTTGCCTTCGCCCCGCCGGTAGATGAGCCGCACGTCGGTGGCGATGCGGATGCGGTAATAGCCGGGCAGCCCTTCCAGCGCGATGGCCCGCAAGGAGCCGTGGCGCCAGTCGCGCGCGAGCAGCGACACCTTGTCGAACGCCGCCCGCTGCATGCGCCGGTCCCAGCGCTGGATGGAATCGTAGAACTCGCGGGTGAAGATGGGGATGAGGAAGGTGGACGCCTCTTCCGCCGTCGGCAACGGCTCCTCTTCCGCCGCCGCGGCCACCTTCACCGGGGCCGCGGGCTTCTGCTGCGCGTCGGCGAGCTGCCGGCGCAACAGATCGCGCTCCTCGCTCGCCGCGCGCAGCTTCTCGCTCAGCGAACGGTTCTCGTCGGCGAGCCTGCGCGCATCGGAGAGCGCCCTGCCCTCGCCGGCGGCGGTGAGCCGGGCAAGCTCCGCGGAAGCGCGGGTCAGCGCGGCGCGGGACTGCGCCAGCTCCTCCCGCACGTCGCCCAGCGCCTTCTCGTGCGCGGCGGTCTCCGCCCGCGAATGCACGAGCTGCTCGCGGAGCGAATCGCGCTCCTTCTCGGCCCGCTCGGCCAGCTTGCGCGCCTCCTCCAGCTCCTTGCGCAGCTCCTGCACGTCGGCGGGAAGCTGCGGCTTGCGCTGGGGCGCCTTGGCGTTGACCGGCGCGTCGAGCATCTCGACGCCCAGGTCGATGGCCGAGAGCGCGTACCCGCGCCGCTTCTCGTCCTCGTCGATGAGCGCGCGCCAGGCGATGCGCGCCAGGTGCTGCAGCGCATCGCCGGTGAACAGCTCGAGAAGCGCCTGGTAATGCTCCTCGGTGAGCGGATGCTTTTCCAGCACCGGGTCGCGCAGCGCCTCGCGCGCCGCGGTACCCAGCGCGTTCTCCGCGTCCTTCGCTGCGCGGGCCTCGTCGGCGAGCAGCCGCGCCACCTGGTTGGGCGGCATCTTGTCGAGCCGGTAGCCGGGGCTGTACAGCCGCAGCTCCTCGCAGAGCTCGAGCAGGCGCCGATCCGCGAAGCAGAGCTCGAAGAATTCCCCCAGCGCCTGCGGCTCGAGGCGGAGCAGCGGCAGCGGCGCCGCGGAGAGGGGAATCTCCTCCGGCTGCGGCGCGGATTGCGCGTGCGCCGGCGCGGGCTCGTTTCCGGCGGCCTTGTTCTTCTTGCCCATGCGAGCGGCACTAGAGCCAAGTATCCTGCAAATATGCAAGCGCTGGTCACAGGCGCGGCGCGCCGCATCGGACGCGCCATCGCGCTCGCCCTGGGTGGCGCCGGATACCGCGTCGCGGTGCACTACAACGCCTCACGGCGCGAGGCGGAGGAGACCGCCGCGCTGCTCGGCGGCGCGCCGCTCGTGCAGGGGGACCAGGCGCGCGAGCCGGAGCGGATCGTCGCAGAAGCGGCCGCGGCGCTGGGCGGACTGGACCTGCTCGTCTGCAGCGCGTCGCGCTTCGAGAAGGTCAGCGCGGAAGCGCTGCAGCGGCCGCGGTTCGAGGCCATGCTCGCGGCCAACCTGACCGGCCCCTTCTACCTCATGCAGGCCGCGCTCCCCCACCTCCGCAAGGCGCGCGGCAGCATCGTGAACCTGGTGGACGTCTGCGGCACCTCGCAGGTCTGGAAAGGCTACGCGCACTACGCAGCCTCCAGGGCCGGCCTCGCCGCGCTGACCCGCCTGCTCGCCCTGGAGTGGGCGCCCGAGGTGCGGGTCAACGCCGTGGCGCCGGGGGCGGCGCTCCTCGACGACCCCGCCGAGGCGGAACGGCTGGCGAAACGAATCCCGCTCCGGCGCATCGGAACGCCGGACGACGTGGCCCGCGCCGTCGTCTTCCTGGCCGGAGAGCCGTTCGTCACCGGCCAGATCCTGACCGTGGACGGCGGGCGGTCCCTGAACCCCTAGTGTTCGCCGCGCATCCGATTATACTGAGACCCATGGATACCCAGACCCAGACCACGACCCAGAGCCAGACTTCCTCCCAGGCGCCGGCCGCCATTCAGCTCACCGACAGGGCCGCCGCCATGGTGAAGGAGACCATCGAGCGCGAGAACCTGACCGGCTCGGGCCTGCGCGTCGCGGTGGTCGGAGGTGGGTGCTCCGGCTTCCAGTACAGCCTCGACATCGAGAAGGACGAGCGCCCCGGCGACATGGTGTTCGAGGTCAAGGGCGTGAAGTGCTTCGTCGACCCGATGTCGTCCATGTACCTGCTGGGCGTGGAGATCGATTACGTCGAGGGCCAGTTCGGCCAGAGCGGGTTCGCCTTCAAGAACCCCAACGCCAAGCATACGTGCGGTTGCGGCTCCTCGTTCTCCGCGTAAGCCGGCGCAGCAAGCGACCACCTTCCTCTTCGTCGTCCGGCAGCGCGGGCCCTCGATGGTTGGATCCGCGCGCCTGAGTCTCCAGATCTGTCGCTACACAGCCAAGGAGGCTCAATGAAGATCATCGGAATGGCGCTCGCGCTTGCGCTCATCGCATTCGGCGCCCGCGCGCAGACGTCCACGGGTAGCGGCACCAGCGACACCAGCACCACCAGCACGCCCAACAGTCAGACGACGGAAGACAAGGGCACGGCGACGCTGCCCTCGGATCAGAACAGCAGCGCGCTGCCGGGCAACTCGTCGAACACGGCGAGCAGCAACAGCAGCCTGCCCAGCAACAACCCGTCGAGCAATTCGACGCCCAGCTCGGACACGTCGACCTCGAAGACCACCCTGCCGTCCGACAACAGCTCGTCCAACAGGGACGACTCCTCCAGCGCCAAGCCGTCCACCGGCTCGAGCTCCTCCAGCACCGGCATCGGCAACGACAGCTCGTCCAGCGGCGTGAACAAGGACGACTCGGCGATCAGCGGCTCGACCTCGTCGGGCAGCAGCGACGACGCGACCAGCAGCACGCCGGCGAAGAAGGCCCACAAGAAGCACAAGAAGCACGGTCAGGGCCGCAGCTCCAGCGACACGAGCGCGATGCACCGCACCTCCCCGCCGGACAGCTCGTCCTCGAACAGCTCGTCGGCCACCACGCCCGCGGAGCCGAACAGCACCACCTCCGGCACCGACACCGGCTCGAGCAGCGCCGGCTCGCTCGGCACCAGCTCCGGCGCCAGCGGCTCGGTTGGCTCCAGCTCCGGCGCCAGCGGCTCGGTTGGCTCCAGCACCGGCGCCAGCGGCTCGGTCGGCTCCAGCACCGGTTCGACCAGCTCCGGCACGACCAGCGGCAGCGACACGAGCGGCAGCGCGACCGGCAGCTCCAGCGATCAGGGCAGCTCCGGCAGCATCTCGCGGCCTGCGGCGCCCAGCACCACCGGCGACCAGGGCACCTCCAAGGATCCCGGCATGTCCTCGCGTCCCGGCGACGTGACCGGCCAGCCCACCGACACGCAGAAGCCGGTCGACACGGCTCCGGCGCCCGGCGACAACCCGTCGAGCAGCCAGCCGAAGGATCGGTAGCCCGCTCTCCGGGCAGAGGGCGGTCCTCCGGGACGTTGTGCAGCTCACAGCGCGTGCGCAGCTTTCCCGGAGGACCAACCGCCCCGCCTTGCGGCAGGGCACAGGGGGAGACATGAAGGGAATCATCGCAGCGCTGGCCCTCGGGCTCGCGTTGCCGGCATTTGCGAACAGGGGCGACACGGCCAAGGACGCCCAGGACGCGGTCAAGGACAAGACCGACGACGCCAAGGACAAGCTCGGGACCGACAGCGGCACCGCGAAGGCCAAGCGGCACATGAACAAGGCGGGCCGCAGCATGAAACGGTCGGCGCGCCACACCCGCAACAAGGCGAAGAAGAGCGTCAACGACGCCACGAAGTAGATTTTTTGCTCCGCGCGCCCGGGCAGAAGATGCTCGGGCGCGTGGCGCAGCCTCC
>DATDMU010000119.1:0-2469 GCA_036518615.1 Myxococcales bacterium | reverse complement strand
GGCCGCGGCCAGGCTGCCCTGACGGCGAGGACGGCCAGCACCGCCATCGAGGGAAAGAACGACCCGAACTCGACCTGGAAGTAGAAGAAGCCCGACGCGACGAACGCCAGAGCGCCGAACCTCTTCCCGCGCTGCCACCAGTCCCAGGCGGCCACCGTCATCAGGAGGGCGAGCGAGGAGAGCGCGTAGTAGCGGCACTGGCGCGCGTGCAGGATCCAGTAGCTGTTCGCGGTGAGGAGCAGCGCGGCGGCGAGCGCCACGCGCCGGCTCGCGAAGGCGCGCGCGGTATAAAGGTAGAGGAGCAGCACGGTGCAGAGCCCCGCCAGCGCGAACGGCAGCCGCGCCTGCCAGGTGCCGTGGCCGAACGCAGCGAGGGAAAGGCCGGCCGCCACGAACTGCCCCCAGGGATGCAGCACCCAGGTCGTGTCTTCCTTGAAGTCGCGGCGCGCCTTGAAATAGGCGATCGCCGCGCTGGCGCTGCCGGTCCGCCCATCGATGGTGGCGAAGTCCTCCGCGGCGAAGTTGTCCTGCGTCACGACGTTGGCGCCGTCCCAGCTCAGCGGCTTGCCGTACCGCATCATCCGCTCGCCGAGGATCGCGGTCAGCGCCTCGTCCTGCCAGAGATAGACCGCGCCCAGGCGCGAAAAGAGCAGTGCCGCGGCCGCGCCGAGCACGGCCACGACTGCGAGCAGGTGCGCGCGATCGCGCATCCCGCCGATCGATGCATGAGGATGGCCACCCCGAGGCGATGGCTTCCGCCTCCGGGCGCGCATTCAGTTCGGTTTGCGGTCTCCAGCGCGCAAATCCTGCGCAACGTCCTCGCTGGTCCTCTTGCGCCGGCGGCGCCAGAACCACAGCGCCGCGATCGCCAGGACGACCGCTCCTCCCACGATCCATTCGACGTGGTGGATCTTCGCGCGGATCTCGTCCATGTGCTCGGCGAACTCGAAGCCGAGGGTGACGACGATGGGCACCGTCACCGCCGCGGAGAGCGCGTCGGCGAGCGCGAATTTCCACACGGGCAGCTTCGACGCGCCGGCGAGAAAAAAGATGGGCGCGCGCAGCATCGGCGTGTGCCGGCCCACCACGATGGTCCAGAAACCATGCCGCTCGAAGTGCGAGCGCAGCTTCTCCTGCCGCTGCGGCGACAGGTGCTTGCGGACGATGCGGTGCTGGTAGGCGGCGGGACCCATCCGCTTGCCCCAGTGATGGATGAGGACGTCCCCGAACAAGACGCCGAAGTAGCCGCAGACGAGGGTGGGCCAGAAGCTGGTCACTCCACGAGCAGCCAGGCCGCCGCCCAGCAGCAGCGTGAGGTCCTCGGAGATGGGGACGCCCAGCCCCGCCGCGGCGAGCACGCCCACGATGGCGAGATAGGTGAACTGCGAGAGGAAGTGCGCGAGGGCGTGCTCCACCGTCTCCTCTGTATGATAGAACGCGCCCTCTTTCGAGGAGCACCCGCATGCTGGACGCAGTCACCAAGGGCTTTCGCGCCGCCAAGCACAAGCTGACCGGCAAGGCGGAGCTGACGGAGGCGAACATCGACGATGCGCTGCGCGACATCCGCGTGGCGCTCCTGGAGGCGGACGTCGAGTTCAACGTGGCCAAGCGCTTCCTCGCCCGCGTGAAGGACAAGGCGCTGGGAGAGGTGGTGGCGACCACCGCCACCGACAAGAAGGGCAAGAAGTTCCAGGTCGCGCCGGGCGACCACTTCATCAAGATCTGTCACGACGAGCTGGAAGCCCTGATGGGGCCGGTGGACACCTCGCTGCAGCTCACCCGGAAGGGCGAGCGGCCGGCCGGCATCATGATGGTGGGCCTGCAGGGCTCGGGAAAGACGACCACCGTCGCCAAGCTGGCAAATCTCCTCCTCAAGCAGGGGAAGAAGCCGCTGCTGGTCGCCGCCGACATCTACCGCCCCGCCGCGGTGGATCAGCTCAAGCAGCTCGGCGAGAAGCTCGACATCCCCGTCTTCCACGAGGAGAACGTCAAGCCGCCGGAGATGGCGCAGCACGCGCTCGCGCATGCCGGGCAGAAGAACCGCGACGTGGTGCTCTACGACACCGCCGGCCGCCTCGCCATCGACGAGGAGATGATGAGCGAGCTGGAGCAGGTGAAGGCGCGCGTCGAGCCGGAGAACATCCTGCTCGTGGCCGACGCGATGATCGGCCAGGACGCGGTGCGGACCGCGGCGGAGTTCGATCGGCGCCTTTCGCTCTCCGGATTCGTGCTCACCAAGCTGGACGGCGACGCGCGCGGCGGCGCGGCGCTCAGCATCAAGGAAGTCACCGGCAAGCCCATCAAGTTCATCGGCATGGGCGAGGCGATGGACAAGCTGGAGGAGTTCCGGCCCGAAGGGCTCGCCAGCCGCATCCTCGGCTTCGGCGACATCGTCGGGCTGATGAAGGACTTCGAGGGGGTGGTCGACGAGAAGAAGGCCGAGGAGGACGCGGAGAAGATCCTCTCCGG
>DATDMU010000118.1:0-34801 GCA_036518615.1 Myxococcales bacterium | reverse complement strand
GGACGCAGCTCAACCGAAAGGAAGGTGAGGTCATGAACGCATGCATGAAGAGGATGGTGCAGCTGGCTTTTCTCGGTCTTCTCGCCGCCGCTCCGGGCGCCGCGCGCGCCGAGGACGATGGCGACCGCGAGCTGCGCGAGCCGTACATCGTGGCCTGGGCGGGCGATCAGGACGACAAGGATTCCGACTTCCTTGCCGTGATCGACGCCGACCGCAACTCGAAGACGTACGGGAAGGTGCTCCGCACCTATCGATTGCCGGAGGGCATCGACAAGCACAACGAGCCGCACCACATGACCCATGCGGTTACGCCGGACTGCAAGCTCTTCGCCGGCGGCCTGATGAGCGGCATCACCTACGTGTTCGATCTGAAGGACCCGCTCAACATCCCGCCGCCCAAGACGCTGACGCCCGGCGCCGACTACCCCTTCCTCCTGCCCGACGACTTCATCGTGCTGCCCAACCGGCACGTGGTGGGCACCTACGTCGGCTCGCTCAACCTCACCTCGCCCGGCGGCGTGGTCGAGTTCGACGGGCAGGGAAACGTGCTCGATCTCTTCCCCGTCGGCGACGACGTCACCGCCAACCCGCACGGGATCACGGTGAAGGACGACATCAACCGGATCGTCACCTCCGGATTCGGCGTGCCGATCACGCTCTTCAGCGCGCAGAGGTTCAACAAGATCCAGACGCACACCAACGTCCGCATCTTCGACCGGACCACCCACCAGCTGCTCCACGTGGTGGAGCTGCCCACCGGAGCGCGCTTCGCGGCCTCCGGCGGCGACCTCGATCAGCGGGAGAACTTCGCGGTGATGGAGACCTCGTTCTTCAACGGGCCGGGAAAGACCGGCTTCTTCGCCAGCGCCATGGGCGGCGGGGGCCTCTTCTATTGCCCGGACGCCACCAGCAGCGATCCCCAGTGCCACCTGGTGTTCGACTACGGCTTCAACAGCGGCCCCGGGCGCATGCTCATCACCCGGGACGACCACTACATGATCCAGCCGATGACCACCATCGGCCTGGGCGGCGGCACGCCCAAGCGCATGGTCGTGCTCGACATCACCGATCCGATGCACCCCGTCCAGGTGGACGAGCTGAGGGTCGACGACCCCACCACCGGCGGCCCGCACTTCGCCGCCTTCGATCGCGCCGAGCGGCGGATCGCCTGGAGCGACTACTTCGTCGACGATTTCCAGATCCCGGTGAAGGTGGACGGCGACCATCGCCTGCACCTCGCCACCTTCCGCGACGGAAAGCTGAAGGAGGACGAAAAGTTCCGCGACGAGATCGACGGCCAGCCGGGCGTCAACTTCAACCGGCTGAGCTGGCCGCACGGCGCGAGCGGCAACGCCAAGCCCCATGGCCTGATCTTCGCGCCGGCCCGCTGCACGCCGGCTGCGCTCGGGCATTAGCCGCCGGCCGGACGCCGGGGGCGGATCAGGGGCGCCCCCGGCCGGCTGCGCTTACCATTTCACGACGCAGAGCGGAGAAAACGTGACGCCAAAGCTGCAACGCAAGACGGTGGGTCGCCTGAGCCTCCTTCGCGGCGGCAGCGGACCGCCGCTGGTCCTGCTCCACGGGATTCCCGGCTCCGCCTATTCCTGGGAGGCCGTGGGAGAGCGGCTCACCGATCGCTTCGACGTGATCATCCCCGATCTCGCGGGCTTTGGAATGAGCGAAAAGCCCGCCGGCGACTATTACATGGAGGCGCAGGCGGCGGCGCTGCACGCGCTGCTCGAGGAGCTGGGGATCCGCTCGATCTACCTCGGGGGGCACGACTTCGGTGGTCCGGTCGCCATCACGTTGCTGCGCATGTTCCCGGACATCCAGGTGCGCGGCCTCCTGCTCAGCGCGACCAATCTCTTTACCGATACCTTCGTGCCGGTGCCCTTGCGCGCCGCGCGGATTCCGCTGCTGGGCCATCTCGTCTTCCGCGCCATGGCCGGCAACAGGCCCGCCTTCTGGATGATGCACAAGCAGGCTGCGCGCAACAAGCAATCGGCCACCTGGGACCGGTTCGCGCGCCATCTCACGCCGGGCGGGATGCGGCTGACGCGCAAGATCTTCCACCGCAGCCTCGCCGACCTGAAGACGAACTACTCGGCGGTGCAGGGCCTGCTCGGCACGCTCGAGGTGCCTACCACGGTGGTCTGGGGCGACAGCGACCCCTTCTTTGCCGTCGACGTGGCCGAGCGAACGCGCGATTCCATTCCCGGGGCGCGGCTCAAGGTCTATCCCGGCACCGGGCACTTCGTTCCCGAAGAGCAGCCCGAGCTGCTTGCCGCCGATCTGCGCAATGCCTTTGCGAACTAGGAGAATGGCGCGGATGCGGATGGCCTGGGTCTCGCTGCTCGCGCTCGGCTGCGCCGCCGGGGGGCAGAGGCCGGGCGCGACGGAGCAGCCGCGCCTGCTCGCGAGCGGGCGCGATCTGCGCATCGGCGCCGACGAGTTCGCGCGCAGCCTGTCCGACCAGGCTCCGATGCTCCGCGAGAAGTACGCCTCGCCCGAGGGACGCAAGGCATTCCTCCGGAGGCTGATCCAGTTCGAGCTCCTGGCCGGCGAGGCGGTCCGCGCCGGGCTGGATCGCGATCCGCGCGTGCAGATGGCGATGAAGAAGGCGCTGGTGGAGCGGTTCGTGCAGCAGTCGTTCCAGGCCGGGTCGGGCGAGTCGGTGACGGATGCGGAGGTGCAGGCCTTCGCCGAACGCCGCCGCGACGGCGCGGACCCCACCCGCAAGGTGCGGGTCGCGGGGATGCTCTTCCGCCGCGGCGATGCGGCGGCGCAGCGGGTCGCGGCGGGCGCGGCGCTCGAGCAGGTGCGGCGGCGGGAGCAGGGCAACAAGCTCGCCTTTCACGAGGTGGCGCGCGATCTCTCCGAGGACGAGAAGAGCAGGGACCTGGGCGGCGACCTCGGCTTCGGCAGCCATGCCGAGCTTGCCGCCCGCTTCGGCGCCGGCGCCGCCGCCGACCTGTGGCGGGCGGCCCCGGGTACGCTCTCCGGTCCGCTGCAGGGCAGCGAGGGCACCTGGATCGTCAAGGTCACCGACGTGCGGGACGAGCGCGCGGCTCCCCCGAGCCGGGAGGAGATCCGCGAGCGGCTGCTGCGGGAAAAGCGCGCCGATTCCTTCCGCGCGCTGCTGGATCGGCTCTACCGCGAGGCCGCCGTCGTCATCGACGAAGAGGAGCTGGCCCGGGTGCCCATTCCCGAAAGCCGGATGGACGCGATGAATCCGATCGGAGCGATGCGGGGAATGCCCGGCGATGCGGACGCGGCGCCGGGCGAGGGCGGTCGGAAGCGGCCATGAGCCCAGCCGTCCCCCGCCGTCGAGCCATCCGCGGCGTCGTCCTGACGGCGCTCGCCGTCGCACTGGTCTATGCCGGCTTCGGCTTCGCCGCGGCGCGGGGCGGGCCGGGAGCCGCGGTGGGCGACGAGTACTTCGGCCTCTCGCGGACCCGCACCGGAGGCGGCCGCCTGGTGCCGGCCGCGGTGCTCGGGAACTCCGATTACTGCGGCGCCTGCCACCTGCAGATCTTCCATGAATGGGACGCCTCGTCGCATCATTTCAGCTCATTCAACAACCCCTATTACCGCCGCGTGGCCGAGGCGACCCGCGAGCGGCGCGGGCCGGAGGCCGTCCGCTTCTGCGCCGGCTGCCACGACCCGCTCCCGCTGGTCTCCGGCGAGCTGGAGCGGGCCAGGAGCCAGGAGGGCGCGCCGCTCTGGTCGCAGAACGCCGGAATCACCTGCCTCGCCTGCCACCGCATCACCGAGATCCACGGCGGCAATGGCGGATACACGCTGAGCGCCCCGGTGCTCCATCCCTTCGCCTTCTCCGAGAACCAGGCGCTGCGCTGGGTGCACGAAACGCTGGTGCGGCTCACCCCTTCGCTCCACCGCGCGGCGCTCTCCAAGCCGTTCTACGCGAGCGCCGAGTACTGCGCGACCTGCCATCAGCTCACTTCTCCGCGCGCCTTGAACGGCCATGCGGACGTGAAGCTGCAGGACGAGCACGGCGACTGGAAGCAGAGCCGCTTCGCCGCGCACGGCGACGGCGCGAAGAGCTGCTCCGGCTGCCACATGCCGCTCGTACCCTCCGACGATCCGGCTGCCCGGAAAGGCGTGATCCACAGCCACCGCTTCACCGGCGGCAACACCGCGCTGCCGGCGCTCAATCGCGACGACGAGCAGCTCCAGGCCACCGAGGCGTTCCTGCGCGGCTCCGGCGTGGAGGTCCGCTGCGCCGCCGCCCTCAGCCCCGGCGGTCCGGAGTCGCCCTGCGAAGAGTTCCGCGCCTCGCCCGGCGACGAGGTGCTGCTGCGCTTCGAGGTGCAAAACGGCGGCGTGGGCCACGGCTTTCCCGGCGGGACGGCGGACTCCAACGAGGCGTGGCTTGCCCTCGAGATCGCGGACGCGCGAAAGCGGCCGCTGCTCGTTCGCGGCATGGTCGAGCCGGACCTCGCGGTGGGTCCGGGCGCGCACTTCTTCCGCGCCACGGCGCTGAGCATGGACGGACAGGTGCTGGACCGGCGCACGGCCACCACCGAGGCGGTGCGGCTCCTGCGCGACTCCGTGCTTGCCGCCGGGGCCCGCGCGCGCGTCGAGTACCGCTTCACCGTGCCCCGCCGGGCCGCGTTTCCGCTCGGCGTCACGGCCACCCTCAACTGGCGCAAGTTCTCCCCGGAGCTGACCCGCTGGGTCTTCGCCGGAGACGACGCTCCCGAGCTGCCGATCACCGTCATCGGCCGGGCGGCGGTGGAGATCGGCCGCCGTTGAGGGCGGCGGGATGGACCCTTTCAGTCGTGGCAGTCAACCATTTGCGGGACCAAAGGAGAGTGGCAAGAACGATGGCTCGACGACTCTGGCTGGCGGCGCTGTTCTGTACCCTCGCGGGCGGCTCGGCCCGGGCCGGGAACTGGCACGTCCCGACCTCTTCGAAGAACCTGCGGAACCCGGTGCCGGTGAACGAGAAGACGCTCGAGGCGGGCGCGAAGGTGTACACCGCGCAGTGCCTCGCCTGCCACGGAGCGCAGGCGGCCGGCGATGGCGAGAAGCTGAGGGTCGAATACGACCTGCGCACCATCCTCGCTCCGCTCACCGACGGCGAGCTGTACTGGAAGATCACGCACGGCGTGGGAAAGATGCCGTCGTTCGCCGGCATCCTCAACGACCGCGACCGCTGGTTGATGGTCAATTACCTGCGCGAGCTGGGAAAGACGCTGCCGCCCGCTCCTCCGGAAAAGACCGCGGGCAGGTAACGCCGCTTCAGCCGAAGCTCGACGCGCGCGCCGTTCCTTCACGCGGTGGATACGGCGCGTCCCGCCCGCGAGTCCCTCAGGACAGCCGGTCGGGACGGGTGACGCCGTACTTGGCCAGGTGCCGATAGAGCGTCATTCGCGAGATGCCCAGCCCGGCTGCGGCGCGCGCCAGGTTCCAGTCGCACGCGCTCAGCGCGGCCACCAGCGCCTCGCGCTCCGACTGGAAGCGGGTCTCGCGCAGCGCCTCCGGGCGCTCGCCGGGGCCCTGCTCGGGAGCGCCGGCCCCGCGGTCGATGAGCAGATCCTCGGGGCGCAGCCGGTCGCTGGGAGCGGTGGCCGCGGCGCGCAGGATCACGTTCTTCAGCTCGCGGACGTTGCCCGGCCAGCAATGCGCGCGCAGCGCCTCCACCGTGTCCGCGTCGAAGGAGAGGCCGCTGCGGCAGACCTGCGCCTCCGCCTCCGCCAGGAACGCGCGGGCGAGCAGGACCACGTCGTCGCCTCTCTCGCGCAGCGGCGGCACGGCGATGGAGAGGACGTTGAGCCGGTAGTAGAGATCGCGCCGGAAGCGCCCGGCGGCGATTTCGCCCATGAGCGGCTTGTTGGTGGCCACCACCACGCGCACGTCGGTCCGCCGCGGCGCGCCGCCGCCCAGCCGGACGACCTCGCCCTCCTGGAGGACGCGCAGGAGCGCCGTCTGCGCGGTCGGGCAGAGATCCGCCACCTCGTCGAGGAAGAGGGTGCCGCCGTCGGCGTCTTCGAAGCGTCCCGGGCTGCCCTCGCGCCGCCCGCCGGTGAACGCGCCCGGCTCGTAGCCGAACAGCTCCGCCTCTGCCAGCGTCACGGGAATGGCGCCGCAGTTGACGGCCACGAACGGCCCCTCGCGCCTGCTGCTGGCGGCGTGGATGGCCTGGGCGAGCAGCTCCTTGCCCGTGCCCGATTCGCCGGAGAGGACGACCGGCAGCGTGTTGCGCGAGGCGATGGCGGCGAGATCGACGGCCCTCCGCAGGCTGGCGGAAGTGCCCTGGATGCGATCGAATTCGTAGCGCGACATGGGGGCTCGCACCGCCGGACGATCGGCGCGGCGCGCGCTCCGCTCCGCCGGCACCCGCAGGATGGCGCCGATGATCGTACCGTCGTGAGTGATGGGTGAGGCCATGAGCTCTCGTCCGCCCGGCATCGCGAGCGGGAAGTCGCGCGCGCCCGTGCCGGGCCGGGCCAGCGCGCGCACCAGTGCATCATGTCCGCCCGCGGGAAGCTTGCGGCCGGTCAGCGCCCGGCAGCGGGCCGCGGCGTCGTTCAGCTCCAGGATGGCGCCGTTGCGATCGACGGCGACCAGCGCATCGCCGGAGAGGTGGGAAGCGCGGAAGACGTGCCTGACCACCTCCGCGCGCACCGATGCGGCCACGTTCAGCCGCTCCTCGATGGCGCAGGCGATGGCCCTCGCCACCACCAGCGCCTGCCGCTTCTGCACCTGCCAGGGCCCGGTGATGTCGACGAGGCCCACCGGCTCCGGCACGCCGGCGGCGAAGACGGGTGCAGCAGCGCAACTCCACGGCTGCCAGGCCTCGACGAAGTGCTCGGAGGCGAAGACCTCCACCGGCTTGCGCTCGGCCAACGCGGTCCCCGGCCCATTGGTTCCGGCCGAGTCCTCGCGCCAGCTCGTCCCCGGGCGGAAGTCGATGCCCGCGACCGATTCCACCGTGGCGGGGGCGCCGTCGATGGAGAGCATCCAGCCGTCTCCGTCGAGGTACGCGAGCACGTGATCGGTCAGCCCCAGGCGCTCGGCGAACTCGTCGAGGATGGGGCGCGCCAGCGCGAGCGCCTCGCTCCGCGAGCGCCGTTCCTCCAGCGCCTCCGGCGAGAGCGAGAGCCTGACGTGCCGCAGCCGCGGATCGATGCCCAGCCGCTCGCGCACGCGCTTCCACGACTGGACGATCTCCTCCGGAATTCCTTCGGGCTCGCCGCCGTCGAGCACGTAGCGCTGCCACGCGCGATCGATCACGCGTCGCCGCTCCAATCGCGTGCCGGGGCTGGCCGAGAATGGCATGGGCGGAGGAAAACGCTAGCAGCTTGGCGCAGGCGAAAGCAACGCGCGGCTGCGGCAATGGAATTTTGCAATCAAGACCGGGGCGGTCGGCAATGGCCCGCCGGCGGCTTTCAATCCCGCGCCACTGTCTCGAAGACGAGACATGTCGCGTGACATGTCACGCTCCGCCCCGCGTTCCTTGCGCGCCCCGCGCACCGCTTGCCAGAGGGCGTCGCAATGCGTTGAGCCCGATGGCGCAGGTCTTGCGGAGGGGTTCTGCCGCTCGTCCCAAACCGCCAGGAGAAGAAACGATGCGTTACGCCGATCCCGGAACGCCCCGAAGCAAGATCACCTTCAAGAAGCGCTACCAGAACTTCATCGGCGGCAAGTGGCTGGAGCCTTTGAAGGGGCAGTACTTCGAGAACCTCTCGCCGGTCACCGGCAAGCCCTTCTGCGAAGTGCCGCGCTCGGACGCGGAGGACGTGAGCCGCGCGCTCGATGCCGCCCACGCGGCGAAGGACGCCTGGGGAAGGACCTCCTACGCGGAGCGGGCGCTGATGCTCAACCGCATCGCCGACCGCATGGAGCAGAGCCTCGAGCAGCTTGCCGTCGCGGAGACCTGGGACAACGGCAAGCCGGTCCGCGAGACGCTGGCAGCCGACATCCCGCTGGCCATCGACCACTTCCGCTACTTCGCCGGCGTCATCCGCGCGCAGGAAGGAAGCACCGCGCAGATCGACGACACCACCGTCGCCTACCACTTCCACGAGCCGCTCGGCGTGGTGGGACAGATCATTCCCTGGAACTTCCCGATCCTGATGGCGACCTGGAAGCTCGCGCCCGCGCTCGCCGCAGGCAATTGCGTGGTGCTCAAGCCCGCCGAGCAGACGCCCGCCTCGATCCTCGTGCTGCTCGAGCTGGTGCAGGACCTCCTGCCGCCCGGCGTGGTCAACGTGGTGAACGGCTTCGGGCTCGAGGCGGGCAAGCCGCTTGCGTCGTCCAACCGCATCGCCAAGATCGCCTTCACCGGCGAGACGACGACGGGCCGCTTGATCAGCCAGTACGCCGCGCAGAACCTGATCCCCGTCACCCTCGAGCTGGGCGGCAAGTCGCCCAACGTCTTCTTCGAGGACGTGTTCGCGCGCGACGACGAGTTCGCCGACAAGGCGCTGGAAGGCTTCACCATGTTCGCCCTCAACCAGGGCGAGGTCTGCACCTGCCCCTCGCGCGCGCTGATCCAGGAATCGATCTACGACCGGTTCATCGAGCAGGCGATGGCGCGGGTGGCGAAGATCAAGCAGGGCCATCCGCTCGACACCGAGACGATGATCGGCGCGCAGGCGTCGTCGGAGCAGATGGAGAAGATCCTCTCCTACATCGACATCGGCAAGCAGGAGGGCGCGAAGGTCCTGGCGGGCGGCAGGCGCAACCTGCTGGAAGGCGACCTTTCGCAGGGCTACTACGTGCAGCCCACCGTCCTGCGCGGCAACAACAGGATGCGCGTCTTCCAGGAGGAGATCTTCGGGCCTGTGGTGGCGGTGACCACCTTCAAGGACGAAGCCGACGCGCTCGCCATCGCCAACGACACGCTCTACGGGCTGGGCGCAGGCGTCTGGAGCCGCGACGGCAACACCGCCTACCGCATGGGCCGCGGCATCAAGGCCGGGCGGGTGTGGACCAACTGCTACCACCTCTACCCGGCGCACGCCGCGTTCGGCGGGTACAAGCAGTCGGGCATCGGGCGCGAGAACCACAAGATGATGCTCGACCACTACCAGCAGACCAAGAACCTCCTCGTCAGCTACTCGCCCAGGGCGCTCGGGTTCTTCTAGGTCTCGCGAAAGGCCGATGCCATGCCCGGACCTCTGCGGGTCATCGCGACCGATGCGGCGCTGGAATTGATCGGAAAGCTGCAAGGCCGGCATGGCCCGCTGCTCTTCCACCAGTCCGGCGGGTGCTGCGACGGGAGCTCGCCCATGTGCTACGCGCGGTCCGAGTTCCTCGTCGGCGACAACGACCGGCTGCTGGGAGAGATCGGCGGACAGCCCTTCTACATGTCCGCCGCGCAGTTCGGATACTGGAAACACACGCAGCTCATCATCGACGTGGTCGCGGGACGCGGCGGCATGTTCTCGCTGGAGAACGGCGAGGGCATCCGCTTCCTCACCCGCTCGCGCGTGTTCACCGACGAAGAATGCCAGGCGCTGGAATCCAACTGAACGATTGATCCGGAGAAGACAATGCAGATGCAACGATTGAATCGGACGGCGACGTTCGTGGCAGCGGTGCTTGTGTCGTCTGCAGCCTCGGCAGGAGTGACCCTGAAGACGGACGAGGGATGGAGCGTCGGGTTCGACGGCTTCGTCAACGGCTTCGCAGGCTACGAGCGCGGCTCGGAGACGCCGGCCAACATGGTCGCCGACCCGCTGCTCACCAAGGACGGGGCGAACTCCTTCCGCATGCGCACCGGCCTCTTGCCGGGCCTCTTCGGCTTCACCGTCGCAGCGCCGACCACCGAAGGCCTGGACGTGAAGGCGCGGGTCGGGTTCTATCCGCAGATCCAGAACAACAATACCCGCAATGCCTTCGGCGCGCAGATCGACCTGCGCGAGGTGTTCTTCACCGTCGACAGCAAGTACGGCCAGGTGCTGCTCGGCAGGGCGCTCAACCTCTACCAGGGGCGCAACATCCTCACCGACATGACGCTGTTCGGCCTGGGCGCGCCCGGGCCGGTGGGTTCCGGCGGCACCACGCTGGGTCGCATCGGGTACGGGTACCTGTACGCCAATTTCGGCGCGCAGCTCCGCTACACCACGCCGGCCTTCTCCGGCGTCAAGCTGGCGGTGGCGGTGGTCGATCCAAGCCAGATCTCCGGCGGCGGCGTCGCGGCCACCCAGACGAACAGCCCGGGCTTCGAGGCCGAGGTGTCCTGGTCCACGAAGATGGAAGGCGGCACGAAGCTGGAAGCGTGGGCGAGCGGGCTCTACCAGCGAGCGTCGATTCCCGGAGGCGCGAGGAAGCTGGCGGAGGGCGCCGCCGGCGGCCTCAGCGCAGGCTTCGGCCCGGTGGAGCTCCTCGTCTCCGGCTTCGGCGGCAAGGGCCTGGGCAGCTTCCTCCTCCTCGACACCGACGCGCTCGACTCGGCGGGCGAGGAGCGGTCGGGGTTCGGCGTTCTCGCCCAGGCCTCCTACATGATCCTCGCCTCCACCAAGGTGGGGGTGAGCTATGGGCAGAACACGATGAACGAAACGGCGGCGGAGCTCGCCGCGCGGCAGGCGGGGGCGCCTTCGACCCTGAGCACGCGGCGCTCGTTCACCGGCGGCATCTATCACGACTTCAACAAGAACCTGAAAGCCGTGCTCGAATTCACCCACGCGGTCGGCGAATGGTACTCGGGCCCGAGCCAGTCCGTCGACGTGGTGGGAGTGGGAGGATTCTTCCTATGGTAACCACCGCGGGCCTGAAAGAGACGGGTATGCGAGACTTCAAGCTGCCGGGCTGGTCATGCGCATTGCTTCTCGCCCTCGCCGCCGCGCCCGCGGCCAGGGCGGCGGGCGTGACCGACGAGGACATCCTGAACGACGCGTCGACGCCGAACGACGTGGTCTCCTACGGCATGGGGCCGTACGCGCAGCGCTACAGCAGCCTTGCGCGCATCAACGGCAAGAACGTCGGCAAGCTGGTGCCGGCCTGGGCGTTCTCCTTCGGCGGCGAGAAGCAGCGCGGGCAGCAGTCGCAGCCGATGGTCTATAATGGAAAGATCTTCGTCACCGGCTCCTATTCCCGCCTCTTCGCGCTGGACGCGAAGACGGGGAGGAAGCTCTGGGAATACGATCACCGGCTGCCGGAAGGCATCCTTCCCTGCTGCGACGTGATCAACCGCGGCGCCGCGCTCTACGGCAACCTGGTCATCTTCGGCACGCTGGACGGGCAGCTGGTCGCGCTCAACCAGGACACGGGCAAGGTGGTGTGGAAGGACACTCTCGGCGACTACGCAGCCGGCGTGTCGATCACGCACGCGCCGATCATCGCCCACGGCAAGGTGCTGGCCGCCATCGCGGGCAGCGAGTTCGGCGTGGTGGGCAAGATCGAGGCGCGCGACGCGCTCACCGGAAAGCTGGTCTGGTCGCGCCCCACCATCGAGGGATGGACCGGCACGCTCAATGGCCAGGACAACGGGATGACGGGAACGCTGAACGCGACCTGGCCCGGCGATACCTGGAAGAACGGCGGCGGTTGCGCCTGGAACGGCGGCACCTGGGATCCGGAGCTGAACCTGAGCTACTGGGGCGTGGGCAACGCGGCTCCCTGGAACTCGTACTACCGCAAGGGCGACAACCTCTATGCCAACTCCACCGTCGCGGTCGACGTCGATACCGGCAAGATCGCCTGGCATTACCAGCACGTGCCCAACGACTCGTGGGATTTCGACAGCATCAGCGAGTTCGTGCCCTTCGATCTGAAGAAGGACGGCAAGGTGATCAAGGCCGGCGGCATGTTCCACAAGAACGGCTTCTTCTACGTGAACGATCGCAAGACGGGAAAGCTGATCTCCGCCACCCCGTTCGTGAACCGGATCACCTGGGCGTCGAGGATCGACCTGGAGACAGGCCGGCCGGTGGAGACGGGCAATCGGCCCAGCGATCCGTCCGAGCCTTCGGTCGTGGCGGCGTCGGCCGTCTCCGGGGAGAGCGGCGCGAAGAAGGGCAGCACGGTCTTCACCGTCCCCAACTTCCTCGGCGGCAAGAACTGGAACCCGGTGGCCTACAGCCGCGATACCGGCTGGTTCTACGTCCCTGCCAACGAATGGGGAATGGACATCTGGAACGAGCCCATCTCCTACAAGAAGGGCGCGGCGTTCCTCGGCGCGGGCTTCACCATCAAGCCCATCTACGAGGACCACGTCGGCGCGCTCAAGGCCATCGATCCCGCCACCGGGAAGGTGATGTGGGAATACGACAATCCGGGCGTGCTCTGGGGCGGCGTTCTCGCCACCAAAGGTGGGCTGGTCTTCACCGGCACGCCGGAAGGCTACCTCAAGGCCTTCCACGCCAGGACCGGCAAGCAGCTCTGGCAATTCCAGACCGGTTCGGGAGTCATCGGCTCGCCCATCACCTGGGAGGCCGACGGCGAGCAATACGTGGCCGTCGTGAACGGCTGGGGCGGCGCGGTTCCGCTCTGGGGCGGCGAAGTGGCGAAGAAGCACGTCGGCATCACCCAGGGCGGTGCCCTCTGGGTGTTCAAGCTCGCCCGCTAGGGAATCGGGACCGCTTCCTCCGGGAAGCGGTCTCCTTTCATCGAGGAGCAAAGACATGGCAGCAGCAGGAAAAGCGATCTCCGGGCGTCTCGCATCGGCCCTCCTCGTCGCGCTGGCGGCGTACGCCGCGCGAGGGCATGGCGACGTGAACCCGCAGCCGGTGGACACGGCGGGCCTCGAGCCTCTGGGCGAGGCCTGGCGCAGCGCGAACCCGTATCGGGGGAACAAGCTGGCCATCCAGATCGGCAAATCCGCCTACAACCAGCAATGCGCGCGCTGCCACGGGCTGGAGGGAATCTCCGGCGGCATGGCGCCCGATCTGCGCTACCTCCCCAAGGACGACGAGGGCGACAAGATCTTCCTCGGGCTGGTCCGTCGCGGCGCCTATCGCGACGGCCGCGCGCTGATGCCCAAGTACGAAGGCGTGGTGAGCCAGGAAGGCATGTGGGCCATCCGCAGCTGGCTGGACACGGTCTATGCGGAATAGGCTCCTGGCTCTGGCGGTCGCTCTCGCTGCGTCGGGAGCCACGGCCTCGACGGTCGAGGAGATCCGCCAGTCGGGACGCCTGCGCATCGCCGTCTACACCGACTTCGCGCCCTTCTCGGACGAGGGGCGCGGCATCGACGTGGACGTCGGCGCCGCGCTGGCGCGGAGGCTCGGCGTGGAGGCCGAGCTGGTGCCGTTCAAGGACGGCGAGTCCGTGGACGACGACCTGCGCAACATGATCTGGAAGGGACACTATCTCTGGAAGAACCGCCTCGCCGACGCCATGCTCCACGTGCCGCTGGATCTGGCGCCGAAGATCGGCCAGGTCCGGATCGTCGGCGCCTATTTCCGCGAACAGCTCGTCGTGGCGCGCAACCAGAGGCGGGTCCCCCATCTCCCCACGCTGCAGGCCTTCAGCTCGGAGAAGATCGGCGTCCAGTTCGGCACCGTCGAGGACCACTACCTGGTCAGCTCCTTCGCCGGGCTCCTGCGCGACAACGTGGTGCATTTCGCCTCCGTGGAGGACGCGATGGCGGGGCTTCGGCGCGGCGAGGTGGCAGCGGTGATGGGCGGAAGGAGCCACGTCGAGGCGGGCCTCGCGGACCAGGGGTTCGCGGTGGGCACGGTGGCGACGCCCGGCCTCTTCCCGACGGCGTGGGATCTGGGCGTCGCCGTGAACGCCGACAACCCGGAGCTGGCCCGGGCCATCGATGCGGCGATGGCGGATCTGCGCAGGCACGGCACCATCCAGCGCATCTTCGCGGCGCACGGCCTCACCTGGGCCGCGCCCGCGGGAGGGCGATGATGGCTCGGCGCGGAGCCGTCCGGCTGCTCCTGGCTGGATCGCTCTGCGCCGCGGCGCAAGCCCGGGCCGGCGTCCTCACGCGCGCAAGGCTCGTGGAGCTCTTTCCCGCGCCGTACTCGGTGGGAGAGCGGGAAAAGGACGTCCCGGTCTGGCCCATCTTCCGCCAGAGCGGTCCGCCGGCGTTCACCGTGGATCTGGCGGGCTACGTCTTCGAGTCCATCGACCTCGCGCCGGTGCCGGGATTCGCGGGAACGCCGATCGATCTTCTCGTCGCCATCGACACCGCTGGCGCATTCCTCGACGTGCGCGTGCTCTCGCAGCACGAGCCGGTGTTCGTCGGCGGCATCGGCGCGGAGCCGCTCTTCAATTTCGTGGCCCGATACAGGGGATTGAATCTCAAGCAGGTCATCACCATCGGCAGCGGCACCGTGCGCACCGCGGCGGGCAGCGGCGGCTCCCACGTCCATCTCGACGGCATCGCCAAGGCGACCGCGTCGCTGCGCATCATCAACCAGTCGGTGCTCTCGTCCGCGCTCAAGGTGGCGCGGGCGCGGCTCGGGTACGCCGGCGCCCGGGATCCCGATCTCGTCGCCCGGGTGAGGACGGACCTCTTCGAGCCGCAGCGCTGGTCCGACCTGGTTCGGAAGGGGCTGATCGCGCACCTCTCGCTGCGCAACGCCGACGTGGAGCGCGCGTTTTCCGGCACCGCGCTGGCGAGCGCCGATCCCGCGCCGCCCGGGGAACTCTTCGTCGACCTGTATGGGGCGCTCGCCACCATCCCGATGGTGGGGCGAAACCTCCTCAGCGACGCAGGGTGGACGTCGCTCGAGGCGAGGACCAACCCCGGCGACCACGTCCTGCTGATCATGGCGAAGGGGCGCTACGACATCCTCGGCGAGGACTTCGTGCGCAATTCGGTCCCCGACCGCCTCTCGCTCAGCCAGTCCGGCCTCGCCCTGGAGATGCGCGACCTCGATCTCGACGCGCAGTTGCGCCCGGTGGGCGAGCCCGCATTCGACACCTGGCGGGCGTTCCGCGTCATCGAACAGGCAGGGCTGGATCCGGGAACGCCGATGCAGGTCTCGCTCCGGGTCACCCGCGCGCGCGGCCTCATCCATCCCGAGAGGATCAGCCGCGACTTCCCGCTCGAGCTGCGGGTGCCGGCGAGGTTCCTCGTCGTCGCCGCCGACCAGAAGAGCTGGACGGCGGCCTGGCGCGACCGCAGGCTGGAGCTCGGGATCCTGCTCGGGTCGCTGGCGCTGCTCGGCTGGGCGCTGGCGCGTCAGTCGAAGCTGGTCTCGAGCCTGCGCCTCCTGCGCTGGTTCCGGCCGGCCTTCCTCGTCTTCACGGTTGCGTTCATCGGCTGGTTCGCGCAGGGGCAGCTCTCCATCGTGAACGTGGTCGCCGCGCTCGAGGCGGCCGTCGCCGGGCGCAGCCTCGCCTTCTTCCTCTACGATCCGGTGTCGATCGTCCTCTGGGGCTTCACCCTGGTGTCGCTGGTCGTCTGGGGCCGCGGCACGTTCTGTGGATGGCTCTGCCCCTTTGGCGCGCTGCAGGAATTGACGGCGTGGCTGGGCCGGCTGGTGCGCTTGCCCTCGCTGCGGGCGGGGCCGCTCGCGGATCGCTGGCTCAAGCGCGGCAAGTACCTGGCCCTCGCCGCGGTGCTCGGCGCGGCGGCCATCTCCCCCCGATGGCGGGACGGCGCCGTGGAGATCGAGCCGTTCAAGACGGCCGTCACGCTGCATTTCGCGCGCCACTGGCCCTTCGCGCTCTACGCCGGTGCGCTGCTCGCGTCGGGCGCGATCGCCTGGAAGCCGTTCTGCCGCTATCTCTGCCCGCTGGGCGCGTTCCTCGCGCTCGCCGGGGCCTTGCGCAAGTACGGCTGGATCGCCCGGCGCGCGGAGTGCGGCGCCCCCTGCCAGACATGCCGGCACCGCTGCGCATACCGGGCCATCGACGCCGACGGCAGCGTCGATTACGCCGAATGCTTCCAGTGCATGGAGTGCGTGGCGATCTACCAGGACGACCGCGCCTGCGCCGCCCGTGTCCTCGAAGGCAGGGGGAGGCGTATGCTCCCCGTCGTCCGCGCCAGGGCCGCAGGCTGAGGGGAGCGGAATGTACCGCAGGCTGTTCATCGCCGGTTCGCTCCTCGCCGCCCGAAAGGCGGGACGCCCCGCGCCGGGTCGGCCCCCGTTCGTGCGGGAGGGGGCGCTCGCCTTCGGGACCACGGTCTCCATCGCGGTGGTGCACGAGGATGCCGCGATCGCGCGGGCGGCCATCGACGAGGCGCTGGGGGAAGTGCGCCGCGTGGACCGGCTGATGACGGTGTTCCGTCCCGACAGCCAGGTGGGACGGCTGAACGCGGAAGGCGTGCTGCGCAACCCCGACTCGCGGCTCGTGCGCGTGCTCGAGTTCTCGCAGCGCCTCGCGGCGCTCTCGGACGGCGCTTTCGACGTGACCGTGCAGCCGCTCTGGCTCCTCTTCACCCGCTGCAAGGCGGAGGGTCGAATCCCGTCGCGAGAGGAGATCGCGCAGGCGCGCTCGCTCGTCGGCTGGACCCATCTCGACGTTTCGCCGCGGGCAATCGGGTTCTCGCGCCGCGGCATGTCGATCAGCTTGAACGGGGTCGCGCAGGGATATGCCACCGACCTGGCGGTCGCCGCGCTGAAATCGCGCGGCATCCGCGATGCGCTCGTCGACGCCGGCGAGCTCGGCGCGGAAGGCAGCCGCGGGCCGGGGCGGCCCTGGACGGTGGGAATCCAGCATCCGCGCGATCCATCCGCCGTCCTCGCTTCCCTCGAGATGGACGGGCGTTTCCTCGCGACCTCCGGCGATTACGCCACCGCCTTCACGCCCGATTTCGTCCACCATCACATCTTCGATCCCCGCGCCGGAGTGTCGCCGCGCGCCCTGAGCAGCGTGGCCGTGGCCGCCGCGAGCGGAATGGAGGCCGACGGGCTGACCAAGCCGATGATGGTGCTGGAGCCGGCGCGGGCGCAGCGGCTCCTCTCGCAGTTTCCCGGCGCGGGCGCCGTGTTCATCGACAAGCGGGGGGGCATCGTGGCCTCGCGCGGGCTGCGGCTCGCGGGCCCCCTTGCGCATCGTCCTCGCGCTGCGCTGGAATGTGGACCCCCGACGCCTTCCCAGGAGCCGCCATGCTGAAGATCGCGCTCTTGTCCATCGCCGCGCTGGTCTTTCCGCAAACCGCACGCGCCGACGAACCGCCTGCCTCGAGCCCGATCGCCGGCGAGGAGATCGTCGTCACCGCCACGCGCAGCCCGCGCCCCGTGCGCGACGTGTCCGCCGCCGTCACCGTGCTGCCGCGGGCGGAGATCGAGCGCTCGGCGGCGAAGACGCTCGACGAGCTGCTGGTCGCGGTTCCTTCCTTCGCGCTCTTTCGCAGATCGAGCAGCATGGCCGCCGATCCCAGCTCGCAGGGCATGACGCTGCGCGGAGTGGGCCCGTCGGCAATCTCGCGCAGCCTCGTGCTGGTGGACGGGGTGCCCGCGAACGATCCCTTCGGCGGCTGGGTCTACTGGCGCGCCGTTCCCCGCCTGGGCATCCAGCGGCTCGAGATCGTCCCGGGCGGCGGCTCCGCGCTCTACGGCAACTCCGCGCTCGCCGGCGTGGTGCAGGTCGTCTCCAGGCGCATCGAAGACAACAGCGTGGAGGGCGGGGTGGAGTACGGCTCCTTCGGCACCACCCAGCTCTCGCTGCGCGCAGCCCACCGCTTCGGCGCCATCGCCGCGGTCGTCGAGGGCGAGGGGCTCAAGTCCGGCGGATACGGGGTGGTCGCGACGCCCGGCGCCATCGACGGCACTACCCCCAGCGAGCACGGCGTGATCAACGGCCGCATCGAGGCGAGCCTCGCCCCCGACCTCTCCCTCACCCTGCGCGCCGGCTATTTCGCCGAGGACGAAAACGGCGGAACCCGCTGGACCACCGCTGCGGTGCGCAGGCTGGAGTACGCCGCCGGCATCCGCTACGCGCCCGATCCCGGCAGCCTCGAGGTCAGCGTCTTCGGCCACGACGGCTCGTTCACGCAGGACCGCGCCCGGGTGACCAGCGATCGCGCCGCGGAGTTCCAGTCGGCCCACCAGGAGGTCCCCGCCCAGGATCTGGGCACGGGCGTCTCGTGGACGAACGCGCCGCTCTTGCTTGCGGGCGCGCACACGCTCTCGGTCGGCGGCGACGCCCGCCGCATCACCGCCGACACCCGCGAGGACCTGTTCCCTTCGCCCGCCACGGCGCAGAGCGTGCAGTTCCGCGACGCGAGAGGCGAGCAGCGGCTCTACGGCGCCTTCGCGCAGGACATCTACGATCTCTCGCAGTCGCTCCAGCTCAGCCTGGCGCTGCGCTACGACCGGTGGGACAACCGCAACGCGAGCCGTCTCGAGCGGCTGGCGGGCGGGACGGCCACCGTCACGCCCTTCGGCGCGCGCCGCGACAGCCAGGTTTCGCCGAGAGCGGGCACGCGTTTCCGCCCCGTCGAATGGCTCACGCTGCGCGCCGCCGCGTTCCAGTCGTTTCGCGCCCCGACGCTGAACGAGCTCTACCGTCCGTTCCAGGTGGGCACGGTGCGCACCGATTCCAACCAGGACCTCGGCCCCGAGACGCTGCAAGGAGCCGAGGCGGGCTTCGACGTGACCAGCCGTTTCGGCCTCGCCGCCCGGGTGACCGGCTTCCGCAACGCATTGATCAATCCCATCACCAGCGTGACCATTGGAACGAATCTGAGACAGCGGCAGAACCTGGGAGAAGCGCGCATCCAGGGCATCGAGGCCGAGGTGGGCTGGCGCTTCTTGCGCAACTGGCTGGCGAGCGGCGCATATACCTGGGCCCGCAACCGGGTGACGGACGCGCCGGGCCAGCCGCAGCTGGTGGGCAAGCAGCTGCCGCAGGACCCGGAGCACCGCGCCACCTTCTCGCTCTCGTTCGACGACGCGCGGAGCTTTTCCGCCCAGGCGCAACTGCGCTACGTGGGCGCGCAGTTCGAGGACGACGTGAACAAGCTGCCCATGTCCAGCGTCTTCCTCTTCGATCTCTTCGCGAGCTGGCACGCGACCCGGTTCATGGATCTGTTCGTGGCCGCCGAGAACGTCTTCGACAAGTCGTACCTGGTGGGCCGCTCCGGCGTCGATACCGTCGGGCAGCCGCGCTCCGTCCACGGCGGCTTCCGGCTGCGCACGAACTAGAGCGGCGGTGCCGCGGTTTCGCTGCGCGCCTGCACGCGGGGCTGCACCAGGTCGGCGAATTCGTCGGCGAAGCGCGCGACCTGGTCCCAGTCGGTGTATTCGTAGTCGCGCGAGGTGTCCGTATCGCGGCCCGCCATGGTGGCGATGCGCTTCATCACCCAGCGCAGGAAGAAGTTATACTTGGTGTAGGGCAGCGCGCCGGCGAACACGGCGCTGCGCAGCGGCCTCCAGCCCGTGGCCTTCTCGAACTTCGGGAGCATCCCCGCCACCTCGGCCCTCGCCTCCGGCGTCGAGTTGAGGACCGCGAGGCACACCGAGAAGAGCACCGAAGGCCGGGATTCGAGGACCGCACGGTAGCCGCGCGCGAACTCGCGCAGGTCCCTGGGAACCTTCGACATCCAGATGCGGCCGCCGACGATCACCCCGTCGAACCGCGAGACCTGGAAGCTGCGGGAAAGGTCGCGCACGTCGTGCGCCTCGGCGGCGATGCCGCGCGAATCCAGGTGTTCGGCGATGCGGCGCGCGATCTTGCGGGTCTGCCCGTGCGACGTTCCGTAGACGATGAGGACGTTCGGCATGAAAGCACCTCCGGCCGCGTCAGACAGCAAGATGCGTGCCCCGCGCTCGCGCGCTGCCGGATGCGCCCTTTGGCCGCTGCGGCAATTCGCGACGTCCATGAGGCGACAGTTTTACGGCACCACTGGACACAAAGCCCGGACGCCGCCCCAGCGCTCGGTGCGGAGGCTCAGATGAAATCGTCCGGAATGATCCCCTGGGGCCCCATCGCAGCGATGCTCTTCGCCAGCCTGCTCGCATGTGGCGGTTCGGCGCCGCCACCGCCTCCGCCGCCTCCGACCTATTCGATCTCCGGCGCCGTCTCCGGCGCAGTCGCCGCCGGCGCAACCGTCACGCTCTCGGGCGCCAGCAGCGCGACCACCGTCTCCAGCGCCACCGGCGCGTACACGTTCGGCGGACTGCAGAACGGCGCATATACGGTGACGCCCTCGCTCTCCGGCTACACCTTCACGCCGGCCAGCACGCCGGTGACGATCAGCGGCAAGGACGTCGCGGCGATCAATTTCGCCTCGGCGGCGGTGCTCGTGGCGCCCAATGGCGTCACCGCGGCGCCAGGAAATGGAACTGCGACCGTGTCGTGGTCCGCAGCCGCGGGCGCGACCGGATACAACCTCTACTACGGCACCTCGCCACAGCTGACGGCGAGCAGCACCAAGCTATCCGTGTCCGCCTCTCCGGCGGCGATCACCGGCCTGAACAACGGCACTGCCTACTACTTCGCCGTCAGCAGCGTCGGCGCGGGCCCCGAGTCGCCGCTCTCCGCCGTGGGCTGCGCGGTTCCGACCGCTGCGAACACCGCCGGGCTCACCCTCTACGACCCGCTCTGCGGAGCGCGGGTCGACGGCACGCGCTGGCAGTCGCCAGGGGAGTTCTCGGCCAGCGTGCTCGGCGGAGCGGCATTGCTCGCCGTCAACGTCTCGAACCAGGAATCGCGCACGGTACGGAACCTCCAATATGCGGCGGTCGCCAACGTCGTCACCGGCGGCCATCGCGTCACCACGCTCGCCGCGGACATCAGCGTGCCCTCGGCCAGCGCCTCGCGTACGGGCAACGCCGAGATCCGCGCGAGCATCCGGCTCCTCTACAGCCCGCCGGCGAGCCGGCTGCTCTTCCCGGGCGGGGTGCGCGACCTGATCGCCTTCGAGGCCGGCCTGATGGATGGAGGCCACGACCTCAAGGCCTTCCGGGCGGTTTCGCATTGCGACGACGCGAGCTGCGCCGCGGTCTCGAAGTCGAACCTGACATTCACAGATCCGTCGAGCTTCGCCTCCCTCGATGCCGACGGCATCAAGCTTGGCGACTCGGCGGACTATGACGTGACATACCGGGTGACCATCTCCTTCGACGAGACGGGCAAGCGCTTTCATTGGAGCATCGCCAATGGAAAGTTCGGCAGCGGCGTGAGCGGAGAGGTGAATCCAGCCGCATACCTGGGCGCCACGGGCGCGTGGCAAACCATCCCGCTCGACGGCGAGGGTTTCTTCAACGCGCAGCTCACCGCCCGGACCCTCGACAACTCGGCCGCCGGCGGCGGCAGCGGAGCCATTGCCGCGACGTTCAGGAACGTCTGGGCCGGATTCGACAATGCCCCCGCCGCGCTCTTCGACGACTTCAGCGGGACGGGTGGAAGCAGCGCCGGGGAGCTGTCGGCGGCGAAATGGTCGGCGCCGGGAACGAACAGCCTCTCCATGTCGGGAGGGGCGGCGCAGCTGCGCACCAGCGCAACCGCGGGAGCGACGCAAGCGTCGGCGGCCTCCGGCCTCACGCTCGCGCACCCGGAGTCGGTGAACACCATCCAGGCCGACGTCACGGTCACTTCGGCGAGCAGCGTCCCGAGTGGATTCAGCAACGCCTCCGTGCAGGGCACGTTCTACAATACCGGCATCCCGGGGACGACGGCGCCGGACATCAACCAGCCGAACAGCGCCGTCGGCGACGTGCTCGCTTCGATCTTCCTGCAGGCCGCGACCAACGACGTCGTCTTCAGCCTGCTGCGCCTGGAGACCGCGAACGGCGCCGGGGTCACCACGCAGATCGCCCGCGTGACCGTCCCTGCAGCCACGGTGGGCGCCTCCACGCACACGCTGCGGATCCGCTGGGACCCGACCGCGCACACCTTCACCTTTGCATTCGACGGGCAGACGCGCGTGATCGATCCCACCGTCGTCGGTCCCGACGTCACGATTGCGGCACCGGTCGCAAAGGCGGCGAACTGGCGGGTGAAGCGCGTCTTCGCCACCGTGGGCGTGCCCGCCGCGGGGTCCGGTAGCACGGCCGCGCGGGTGAACAACGTCTTCACCGCGCCCTGAAGGGCGCGGCGCAGTCAACCCGCGCAGACGACGCGGACGTCGATCTTGTCGCCGAGGTCCAGCTTGCAGGCGTTCTGGAAGCCGATCTCCGCAGGGCGGCCGGGTCTGGGTCCCGAGTAGACGGCGCCCACGGCGGGATCTTTTGCGTCGAGCCCGACCGCGCAGGGCTTCACGGTGCCGTCCGCCTTGGTGACGGTCACCACCAGCATGCGAAAGTCCGCCGGAACGCCCGAGAGCGGCAGGCTGGAGGGCGCGAGCGAAGTCGCGAACCGGATCAGCGTGTTGCGGAAGCTCGCGTCGCAGATGGAGCCGAGCTGGGTGCGCGTTCCGCCGAGCGAGGTGGCGAGCGCGGCGAAGCGATCGGCCTCGTCGAAGGCGGTGCTGCAGGTGGTGTCGTTGCAGAGCAAGGGATCGCCGCAGGAGGGCACGAGCGTGGCCGGATCGAATCCGCCGATGGCGCCCACCGTCACGTCGCGCACCTGACCGCCCACGGGGCCGAGCAAGAAAGCGGCGAAGTCGTCCACGGTGTCGAGGATGGGCGGAGTGGCGTTCTTGACCGCCTTGTCGTGGCACTGGTCGTTCGAGGTGGCGCGCGGGTCGGAAGAGTCGGAGCAGTCGTCCTCGTCGGTGAGGAAGACCACGGCGAGGCGGGCGCCGTCGCGGAGGAAGCCCTGGTTGGCATCGAGCAGCCGATCGGAGAGCGCCAGCCGCGCGGCGCGGAAGGGCTGCTCCTTTCCGCTGCCGTTCAGTCCCATCAGCACGTTGGCCTTGAAATCCGCGGCGAGCGTGGGCGAGCCCTTGTCGAGGATGCGCCTGCCCCCCCACCCGCCGCTCTGCGCGAAGGCCGCCGCGTCGTAGACCAGCGCGCCCGGGATGCCGGTGCCGTCGGCCCTCGTCTTGATCGCCACCAGCGCGCCTGCGGGGAAGGGCACTCCCGTCGACGGACCCGCTGCGTAGCTCGTCCGGGTGGTGCCGTTCACCGGGAACTCCTCGACCGAGGAGTTGGTGACGCCGATGCGGAAGTCGTTCTTCACCGGCGACGCAATCAGCGCGTCGATGAAGGCGTCCAGGTTCGCGGCCAGGTTCGCCTGCTCCTCGCTCATGGAACCCGAATCGTCCACCACGAAGAGGATGTCCGTCGTCACGGCGGCGGGAAGCACCTGCGTGGTCTGGCAGCTCACCAGCGCATTCGCCGGCACGCGGTCGCAGGAAATGAATTGCAGCGCGGCCAGGACCAGCGGCGCGCCGATGGGCATCTTCATTGCGGCGCCTCTTCGAGGATGGTGAATGCGACGCGCCGGTTCTTGGCCCGCCCCAGCGCGGTGGCGTTGGAAGCGATGGGCTGCTCGAAGCCATATCCGGCGGCGACCAGCCGCGACGGGTCCACCCCCTTGCGGACCAGGTAACGGACCACGGCGGCCGCGCGCCGCGTCGACAGCTCCTTGTTGAATGCGGCGCCGCCCCTGTTATCGGTGTGCCCCTCGACGCGCACGCGCTTCATCTCCGGATGCTCCTGGAGGAGCTTCGCCACCTGGTCGAGCAGGGGCAAGGAGTCCTTCTTGATCGTGTCCTTCCCCGTATCGAAATTGATCGAGTCCTTGAGCAGGATGCGCCGCGAGGTGATTCCCACCACCGGCTCGCCCGCAGGAAGCGGGCAGCCGTCGTTCTCGGGCGGACCCGGCTCTTTCGGGCATTTATCCTCGCGGTTGGGAATGCCGTCGCCGTCGTCGTCGGGGCAGCCGTCCAGCGCGGCGGGGCCCGGCTCGTCGGGACAGAGGTCCTGATCGTCCGGCACGCCGTCGCCGTCGCGGTCCCCAGGCGGTCCCACCACCCCGGCCTGCGCGGCGGCCGGACCGTATCCCCAGCGGACTCCGAAGAATACGCGCCAGCGCTCGTGCCCATATCCGGCGGGCCCCAGGCCGGTGCCGGCGCCCGCCTCCAGCGAGAGCTGCGGAGAGAGGAACGCCCGCACTCCGGCGCGCGCGGAGAGCGGCGCGCGGTACCGGTCGGTCGAGAAGTCGTTGCCGCGCGGCCAGCCGCCGTCGATTTCGGCAATGGCCTTCCAGCGATTGAAGACACGGATCTTCGGCAGGCCGAGCGAGGCGCCCAGCGCGTAGACGAGGCCGTCGTGGACCACCAGCTGCGCATACTGGCCCTGCCGCCGGATGTGATAGCCGAGCTGGCCGTCGATGCGAACCGGTCCCAGCATCCGCGTCGCCACCAGCCAGGGAACCAGCGCGAGCCCGTCGCTCATGAAGGCCCGCGCATTTCCCGTGGGCAGGCGCAGATCGACGAGCGCCGCGAGGCCCAGCGGCCAGCTGGCGGCGTCGAGGAGGGGAAGCTTGGCGCCCAGGCGCAGATCGCCGAGCGCCGTCGAGGCGACCGGATCGACCAGCGCGCCCGTCACTCCCTGGGACGTCAGCGCGGAGAAGTCGCTGTTCTGCCAGAGCGCGATCGGGAGGTGGGCCGCCAGCTCCATGCGGCCCAGCGACCATCCGCCGAGCAGGTGCAAGAGGCCGCGCGAGGCGAGGAGATCGGAGCGCTGGCTGCCCTGGCGCAGCACGAGCAGGCCGTCGGCGAAGTCGAAGATGGAAGCGAACCGGACGGTGCCCAGGGGGGCGGCGGAGGCGGTCTCGGTGGTGAAGCCGCCGTCGATGGAGAGGGCCTGTCGCGCCGGATCCGGATCGAACTGCCGGCGGGTGGGATCGTCCGCCGCGGAGGCGCCCTGGGCGACGAGGAGCGCGACGAGCAGGATGAGCCGCGGCAGCATGCCACGAGCTTAGGCCCGCCGCGCCGGCTGGCAATTTCTGCGACGTTTCCCATCAGGGCGCGAAGGCGGCGGCGACCAAATCTGCCGACGCGCTGGGAACGCCCGCGCGGAAGGGAGGACGGTCCAGCGAATCGCAGGGCGCGGAGTTGGTAAACGGCGCACGTCGATGATGCGTTTAGAGCCGAGACTTCAAAGGTCGATCGTCGCAGAGCGAGTTGCCGCACTCATCGGGCACGGCCCAGCCATTCGGGAGGAGCGTGAGCACGTCTTCGGCGCACGAATTCCGCGCGTTCGGGTCCGGGCGACACCTCGGCACGGCCCTCTGTCGAAGGAGTTCGCCGCGATCTGGACGTTCTTCATATCGGGATTCGCTCGTGCGACCTGGCCGTTCCCAGGGCGCGGCGCCAGCCGGTGCGCAGGAGCCAGGTTCGTGGGCGGCAAACCGGCGCGTCTTTGGCGGCGGAGGAGCAGGGGTCTACGCCAGCGGGCGCCGGCCGCCCGGCGCGCTGTTCGTGAAGCCGCTGATTCTGCTCCACGTAGCGGATGGCGCGGCGCACTTCGGCGGGAGTTCGCAAGACGTGCTCGAAGAAGTGGTCCACGAAGACGCGGCCCTTGCGATTCTGGGCGCGGTTGATGGCGCGGGCGAGGCGGATGGCGAGGCCCTGGATCTGGCGCGAAAGCTCCTCGCGATCGTCCGCCTCGACGATCAGATGCAGGTGGTTGCCGAGTACGCAATAGTGCACGAGGCGCAGCCCGGAGCGCTCTCTTGCCACCGCGAAAGCGGCGAGGATGGCCAGGAAGGTTGCCCGCGCCCGAAGGCTGCGCACGTCGTCCCGGACGCGCATCACCACGTAAACCGAGAGTGTCAACGATGTCTCCGGTCTAGGTGTCAGCGATGTCCCCGAACGCTCGCCGTCTATGGTGCGAGCACGCTGCCGGCGAGTCCCCTACAGAACGATGCAGGAGGACCGCGCCGCGCGCCGTTGCGACTACCGCCGCGGCGCTCGCCGCCCTTGCGGCAGCATTCCCTGCAGCGCCTTCCCGGCATCCTTGCCGAGGTCCGCCGGATTCGCCGGCAGCTTCTTGCCCAGCCCGCCGGGCAGCGCCGCGGCGAGGTTCTTCGCCGCATCGGCGCCCAGCGAGCCCGCGAGCTGCGCGACGTTCAGGTGCAAGAGCGCCTTCAGCTCGCCGGGCACTCCGTCCGACTCCGCCGCCTTGGCCGCGAGCGCGCCGATGACCTGCATCGCCACTTCCTTGATGGCCGCGCCGTTGTCCGCGCCCTTGCCGTGGCCGAGGTCCTTCAAGGTCAGCGCCGGGACGGGCACCACGATCTCATGCGAAAGGCCCGGCAGCCCGGGCCGGATCACCACCTGCGCATCCTTCACGTCGAGGCGGTCGATCACCAGCTTCATCGGCGGCTTGTTCGGGTCGCTCTGCGGCAGAAGCTCCATGGCCTTGCGGAAGTTGAGCGCGCCTCCCGACTGCTCGATCACCAGCCTGGGCTTCTCGATGGTCAGCGCATCGACGTGAATGGGCTCCTTGCGCAGCTCCGCATAGCGCACGTCCACGCGGACCTTCCCCACCTCCAGCATCTCGGGCGCGGAGAAGCCGCGCGGCGAGGCGATGCCGAGGCCGTGCAGCCCCAGCTTGCCGCCCAGCAGAGAAACGGTGGCGGTATTCAGGGTGGTGGCGAGCCGCAGCGACTTCGTTCCCTCTCTTTCCACCGCCGTCCGCACGATGTGATCCAGGCTGAGCCAGACGGCCCCCAAGAGAACGACCACCAGCGCCACGACCACCAACGCCCCGCGTCTCAGCAGCTTCATCCAGGGAAATTGCGGATTCGCCGAAAGCCGTGGAACTCCCCGGCGTCCGCGCGCGACGTCCATCACCGAACACTTGCGGGCCCTCGGTACTGTGTTCTCCGGGCGACGTGGCAACCGTCAGACGGGTATGAAGCGCATCGCATTCGAGACGGGGCTGGTCGTGGCCGTCATCGTCCTCGGGCTGGAAGCGGTCCATTACAGGGAGGCCGTGCTCGAGGCGAACGTCGATCGCAAGCGGGCGTGGAACACCGTCGTCGAGCTTCGCGAAAAGTGCGAGGACGCGGCGGCCAGCGCAAGCAAGGCTCGAGTCCACTAGAGCCGCGGGCCCGCAAGCGACCGGCCGAGCGCCCCTTCGAGGAAGCCGCCCATGCGCTCGCGGAGCGTGCGCGGCCGGTCGAAGCGGACCTGGTAGAGGTTTGCCTCCGCGGCGCGGCTCACCAGGTACTCGTCGCTGGTGCGCAGCTCGTCCACGAGGCCCAGCTCGATTCCGCGCCGCGCCAGCCAGTGCTCGCCGGTTGCGACCTGATCGAGATCCAGCTTCGGCCGGTGCGCCTTGACGAACTCCTTGAAGAGAAGGTGGGTGTCCTCCAGCTCTTCCTGGAACTTCTTGCGCCCCTTCTCGGTGATCTCGCCGAAGATGCTCACGGTGCGCTTGAACTCGCCCGCGGTCATCTCCTGGAAGTCGACGTCGTGCCGCTGCAAGAGCCGGTGGAAGTTCGGAACCTGCGCCACCACTCCGATGGACCCGATGATGGCGAAGGGCGCGGCCAGGATGCGATCGGCGACGCAGGCCATCATGTAGCCACCGCTCGCGGCGATGCGGTCGATGCAGACGGTGACCGGGATGGTCCTCTCGCGCAGCCGCATGAGCTGCGCGGCGGCGAGGCCGTAGTGGGGCACCGCGCCTCCCGCGCTCTCCAGCCGGACGACCACCTCGTCGTCCTTGCCCGCCACGGCGGCGATGGCGGTGATCTCCTCGCGCAGGTTCCTCACCGCGGTGGCGAACAGGTCGCCGTTGAACTCGAGCACGAACACGTTGGGCCGGGTCGCCGCGGGCTTGATCGACTTGCGCCGCTTGCGGAACCTGCGCCATTCCTTCTTCTTCAGCATCTGCGAGCGCAGCGCATCGCCGAGCGCATCGATCTGCTTGTTGAGCGGTCGCACGAGCAGCGACGGCCGCCCCGGCCGCTTGCGGCGCACGATGATCGACACGACGAGCGCGGTGAGGGCGATGGTGGCGAAGACGATGAACCCTTTGGCGGCGAAACCGAGTACGTCGTGAAGGATGTCCATGGCGGGTGGTTGTAGCCGACTTCTTGCCGGACGGGTCGCGCCGCATGACGCGCGCGCCGAGGGTATGCTGCGCCGATGCGGATCTACGTCTCCTCCACCTGGGACGACCTTCAGGACTACCGCAGGGCGGTGTACGCCCAGCTCCGGAAGCTTGGCCATGACGCGATCGGGATGGAGGACTACGTGGCGAGCGACCAGCGTCCGCTCGCCCGATGTCTGGCGGACGTGGCGGCGTCCGACGTGTATGTGGGGATCTTCGCGCTGCGCTATGGATACATCCCCAGGAAGGACAATCCCCGGCGCCGCTCGATCACCGAGCTCGAATATCGCGCGGCCGTGGCGGCGAAGAAGGAGTGCCTCGTCTTCCTGCTCGACGCGGACGCTCCCTGGCCGGCCACCCGGATGGATTCCTATACCGGGGAAGGCGATCGCGGTGCGCTCATCGAAGGCTTGCGGGCCAGGCTCCGCGAGCGGCACGTGGTCTCCACGTTCCAGAATCCCGACCGGCTTGCCGCGGACGTGGGAGCGGCCGTCTATCGCGTCGAGGCCGCCCGGACGGTCATGGTCACACCGCCGCCGACGGCAAGGGTCTCTGCCGACGGCGAGCCGAAGAAGCGCCCGCGCGCTCCCGGCGTGCGCGCACGCGCCGGCTTCCCCTTGCTCTGGCGTCCCGGAACCACGCTGCGGGTCCGCCTTCTCGGCGGGACGGCGGCCCAGCGCCGCAGCGTGGAACGATTCGCCCCCATCTGGAGCGCCTACGCGAACCTTCGCTTCACCATCGACGACGCCGAGGACGCGGAGATCCGCGTCGCCTTCGAGGAAGACGTGGGCAACTGGTCCTTCCTCGGGCCGCAGGCGCTCAGCGTTCCTCGCGAGAGTGCCACCATGAATCTCGGGTTCCTCTCGGGGGGCGACGACGACGAGCGGCTCGTCCTCCACGAGTTCGGCCATGTGCTCGGCCTCGGCCACGAGCACCTGAATCCCGCCGGCAAGCTGCCCTGGAAGAAGAGCGAGGTGCTGAGGTTCTTCCAGGGCCCGCCCAACCAGTGGGACGAGGCCGCCATCAAGGCAAATCTCTACACGCCCTGGAAGGCGTCGAACTACCCCGCGAAGAAGCTGTTCGATCCCGACTCGATCATGATGTACGCGTTCCCCAGCAATTTGTTCCGGGGTGGAATGTCCCTGCACGACAATCCGACGTTATCGGCCATGGACAAGCGCTTTGCATCGGCGCTCTATCCGTTCGATTGACGCGCCGCCGCAGGCGCAAGGGCAGCACCGAGGCGATCGCTCTACGCAAGGAATGCGGCTACGTGGGGATACGCGTTCGCGATGCGCCCCCTCAGCGTCAGCCGACGCCCGCATCGCGCCCCCGCGGATGGGAACGCCGTTTGCGATCGCCTCGCGTGGGGACGCCCATGATCACCCCTACGCAGATCGCCGACCAGTTCGCGCGCTGGCTGGTGCCCGAACAGCGCCGCAGGTTGGAATCGCTGCGCTACGACCGGGGGAGCCACGGCTTCGACCCCTTCGGCCTCCATCCCTCCTGGGTGGCCGCCAGCCTGGCGCTGCACGGCGCCATCTACGACCGCTACTTCCGCGTGCAGTCGATCGGCAGCGAGAACCTGCCCGCGAACGGTCGCGCCATCCTCGTCGCCAACCACGGCGGCGAGCTGCCCGTGGACGGGCTGATGCTGTGGACCGACGTGGTCCGCCACACCGACCCGCCGCGGGTGCCGCGAATGCTCTTCGACCAGTTCGTGTCGCTGCTTCCTTTCGTCAGCACCATCTATGCGAGAGGCGGCGCGGTGCCCGGCTGCCGCGACAACGTCCACCGGCTGCTCGAGCGCGACGAGCTGGTGGGCATCTTCCCCGAGGGCACGACCGGAATCGGAAAGCCGCTCGCCCAGCGCTACCGCCTTCAGGACTGGCGGGTGGGCCACGCGGAGATGGCCATCCGCCACCGCGCGCCGGTGATTCCCGCCGCCATCGTCGGGCCCGACGAGCAGGCGCCGCTGACGGTGCGGCTGCCGCTGCACGCCTTCGGCGCTCCCTGGGTGCCGGTCTCGCTCTTGCCCTTGCCGCTGCCCGTCCGCTACCACATCCGCTACGGCGCGCCGATCCTCCTGCACGAGCGCTTCGAGGTCCGCGATGCCGACGATCCGGCGGCGGTCGCGGAGGCGTCGGAGATCACCCGGGAGGCGGTGCAGGCGCTGCTCGACCGCGGCGTGGCCGAGCGCAAGGGGATCTTCGCATGAAGGCCGTGCTCGTCACCGGAGGCACCACGCCGCTCGGCATCCGCCTTTCGCGAACGCTGCTCGATCAGGGTCTGGCCGAACGGGTCCTCTGCGCCGGCGCCGAATCGAGGGAAGGAGTCGCGCCGCTGCTCGCGGGCAGCAATGTCCGGTACCTGCGCTGCGACCTGACCCGATCGCGCTCGCTGCGCGAGATGCTCTTCGGCCCGGTGGCGGAGAGCGGCGTGGAGGCGGTGGTGCACCTCGCCACGCACCGGCTCGCCGGCGAAGAGGGCGAGAGCGTGCACGCGCTCAACGTCGGCACGGTGCACGAGCTGTTGCACCTCTGCGAGCGGGTGCCCACCCTGCGGCGCTTCGTCTACCGCAGCTTCGGAGAGGTGTACCGCGTGCGCCACCGGGAGGCGTCGGTGATGGGCGAGGACCACCCGCTGGAGACCGCGGCCGATGCGCCGCAGTGGCTGCGCGACCGCGTGCTGGCGGATCGCGAAGTCTGCTCCGCGCTGGGCGTCTCGCGGCTGCAGATCTTCGTCCTGCGCTGCGCGGAGTGCTTTTCGCCCGGCATGGGCAGCCAGCTCTGGGACTACACCCGCAGCAGGCTCTGCTTCCGGCCGCTGGGCTTCGACCCGATGCTCAACCTGATCAGCCTCGACGACCTGGTCCGCGCCCACGTCCTTGCGCTCTCTGCGAAGGAGCAGGGCGTCTACAACGTGCCCGGCCTCGACACGCTGCCGCTGAGCGAGGCGGTGGCGCTCTCGGGCGGGACCTCGATCCCGGCGCTGGAGCCCCTGCTCGCGCCGCTCTATGCGCTCCGCCGTCTCTCCCTGGGATTCGATTTCCGTTACGACCTGGCGCGCGTGCGCTTCCATCTCGGCGGCGTGCTCGACGGCACGAAGGCGCTGGAGAAACTGGGCTACCGGCCCGCCACCGGCATCGTGTGGCCGCGCTCAGGGGAAGAGGTGCGGCTCGCAAGCTGACGCCGCGACCACGGTGAGGAGGTGCTCGCCCTGCCTGCGCCAGTAGCCCTGCAGCGCCGAGGCGCCGCGGATGCGTAGCTTCTGCCATGGGCCGGCGACCGGCGGGGCCAGCTCCACCTCGACCGATCGCGTGTCCGCGCGCAGCCCGGTGCCCAGCGCCTTGAGCGCGCTCTCCTTCGCGCTCCAGATCAGATTCGCCAGCACGTCGGGGTCGCCCGACGCCACCGCCTCGATCTCGCGCGGCGTGAAGAAGTCGCGCACGAAAGCGGCGCTGCGCGGCTCGACGTGCTCCAGGTCCGCTCCCAGCGCCGAGCCGCTCTCGTCGAGCGCGGCCAGGGCGAGACCGTGGCGGTGGGAGATGGAGATGGAGAGCCGCAGCGGCGCGCCGTCGAGAAATGCCAGCGGCTGCCCGGAAGGAGCGGCGCGCACCTCCAGCGCCGGCCCCGGCGCGCAGTCGAGCACGGAGGCGATCAGGCTCTTCGCCACCCAGCGGCCGCGGAGGAATTCGTCGCGCCGCCGCGGCACGCGCATCGACGCGGCGCGGACCCGCTCGCTGGCCGCGAGGAAGTCGAGCGACGGCGGATACCCGCTCTCCAGCAGCGCATGGATCACTTGAGCTCCCGCGCCATCCCCCGCTCCACCGCGTCGATCAGCGCCGGCCGCAGATCGCGCGGCGCGACGACCCGCTCGACCGATCCGACGCGCACCGCCCGCTCGATGGTGTGGACGCGGTCGTACTCCGCCGCCACCTCGCCCATCTTCTCCGTCCGCAGGCGGGCGCGCGCCGCCGCCGACGCCGCGGCGAAGCGCGGATCCTTGCGCACCCTCGACTCCACCTCGCGGGTGAAGACCACCGCCGCGGCCGGCGCGCCTCCGATCACCGAGGCGCGCGCCCCTTCCACCGCCAGCACTTCCATGTTCTCCCGCAGCCAGCGGGAGAAGACCACGAAGGCGCCGCCGTGGTAGCGCGAGACCACGCAGAAGACGATGGGCCCGTCGAAGTTCACCACCGCGCGCCCGATCTCGGCGCCGTACTCCAGCTGCAGGCGGCGCATCGATTCCGGCGAGCCGTCGAACCCGGAGAGGTTGGCCAGCACCACCACCGGCCGGTTTCCGCTGGCGGCGTTGATGGCGCGCGCGATCTTCTTCGAGGAGAGCGGAAAGAGCGTGCCTCCGCTCCACGCGTCGGGCCCGTCGCCGGGAACGAACGCGGCGCGCGGCAGGGTGTGCGACTCCACCCCGAGGAGGCAGACCGGCTGCCCGCCCAGGTGCGCGTCCCAGACCACCGCGGTCCTGGCGTGGCGCAGATCGCGCCAGCGCTCCAGCGGCGCGTGATCGGCGTCCGCCACCGCCGCCATGAGGGCGCGGATGTCGAAGGGCTTCTTCCGGTCGGGATTCTTCGACGCGCTGAACACCTCGCCCACGGTGGCGAACCCGCCGATCGCCTCCGGATGCGGGCTTGCGGAGATGTCGCGATCGCGCGGGTCGTCGCTGCTTGCCCGCCGGGGGAAGCGCTCGCCGGGCGCGACCCAGGTGTGCTCGTAGTGCTGGAGCAGGATGGCGCAGGCGCGGGGAAGATCCGGCGCCCAGTACTGGGCCTGCCCGTTCGGACCCATGATGCGGTCGTATCCGCCGATGCCCTGGTTGTCCTCGGCCGAGACGCCGCCCGAATACTCCAGCGCCTGCTTGCCGGTGAGCACCATGGCGGAGGCGGGCGTCATGATCAGGATGCCGCGGGTGTGCATCAGCATGGTGGACTCGGCGTTCCAGTACGGCTGCGCGCCGACGTTGATGCCGGCGACCACCACGTTGATCTCGCCGCCCGCCTGGGTGAAGAGCACGATGCGGCGCAGCGCCCGCGCCACCCAGTCCATGTTCTCGGTGCCGCTCTCCAGCGAGATCTGCGCCCCGGCGCTGAGGGTGAACCACTCCAGCGGCACGCGCAGGCGCTCCGCCAGGTCGATGGCGGCGATGATGCGCCGGCACTCCGGCTCGGCCACGGCGCCCATCTCGCGGCTGGCGTCGCCGAGGAGGATGACGCGCTTCATCCCTTCCGGGCAGCGCGGCGTCCAGTTGCGCACCACGCCGGCGACGATGCGCGCGGTGTTCCTGCCCGGCGGCCGTGCAACCGCCGCCAGCGCGCCGGACTCGTCGAGGTCGTGCTCGACGAAATCGCCGGGAGGGAATTCGCCCTGCGAGGCGTCCTGCGACGGCGTGAAGAGCTTGACCACCTCGTAGGCATAGGCGAGCCCGCGGCGGCGCAATTGCACTACCCGCTGCTGGTAATCGCCCAGCGGCAAGAGCGGACGATTCGCCGGCTCGTCCCAGCGGACGTGCACGCCCTGGTGGTCGGAGTTGAAGATGCGCAAGAGCTTGTCGCGCAAGGAGCCGTCGGGCTGCGGGACGCGCACCGAGATGAGCGCCATCTCCAGGCCCAGCCCTTCCGTCTCCGGCGCGAGCCGCCGCGCGATCGCCACCGTCTCCTCGCGGGAGAGGGTGAAGGGGGCGGGAATGGTGAGGAGGATGCGGTTCCACTCCAGCCGGTCGGCGCCCGCCCGGCGCGCCTGCGCGAGCCGCAGCGCGGTGAACGCCTGGTGGAGCACGTGCTCGAGCTGGGGCAGGTGCGCGATGCGCCCCTGCTGGTCGCGCAGCGGCGTCAGGTCGCGCACCTCGGCCAGGGCGAAGAACCGCTCGTCCTTGGGATTCTCGCGGGCGCGGCCGTGGAAGAGGTAGACGTCCTCGGCGCCGGGCAGCCGGGTCAGCTCGAAGTTCGCCAGCCGGTCGAGCTGCAGCCGCTTGGAGAGCATCGGGTGCACCCCGCGCAGGTGGCGCTCCTCTGCGTAGCCGCCCGCGGCGGGGCGGAAGGTGAAGCAGCCGGCGTGATCGCTGCCCGCCACCACGCAGGCGGCGCGGCGGACGGGGCGGGCGAACTCCGCCGTCTCCAGCGCCTCGCGCAGCCGCGCTCCCAGGTCGTCGGGAGAGAGCGAGCGGGGGAGATCGCAGAGGTACAGCTCGAGCGCGATCTCGACGTCGGCGGGCGCGTCCGCCATGGCGTGCGCGAGCTGGCGGCAAGCCTCGCGCACGCGGCCGGTTGAAGCGAAGCAGGCGAGGAGCCGGAAGCGGCGCCCTTCGCGCACGTATTCGGCTCGCGCTCCCTGCAGGCCGCCCGCGTCGAAGCTCGCCACGGCCTCCAGATTCCGGACGCGGAAGTAGCGCCGGAGCAGGACCTCCACCAGGCGCCCGCGGGCGGAAGGCCGGGCGGCCACCATGGTCTCGATCAGCCGCGTCGAGAGCGGCCAGGTGACTTCCACCAGCCTGCGCGCGGCGTCCGCGTCTTCTCCCTCGGTGAGCCTGCGCAGGTCCGCCAGGGCCTGCAGCAGCACCTGGTCGCGCGCCTCCTGGAAGATGGGCCGATCGAACCAGGCGAAGCGCAGCTCGCGGGCGAGATCGGAGACGGCAGGAACGCTCGCGTGCGCGGCGGCGATCAGGCGTTCGAGCAGCGCGGGCCAGCGCGCATCGTCCGGCCGCGGGTGTGCGAGCCGCTTTTCGAGCAGTCCGACCGCCACCGGCGCCAGCGCCTCGATGCGGTGGCGCGCCTTCCACAGCCGCAGGAGCGCGAGGTCCAGCTCGCCGGAGGGCCGCGAGCGCGATGCGCCCTGTTCGGCCAGCGCCGCGTCGAGCAGCTCGAGGAACGTGGCCGGAAGCCCTTCGCCGCGCGCTTCCGGCGTGCGCAGGTAGCGCAGCAGGTGTTCGAAGGGAGGTCGCGCATCGCC
>DATDMU010000117.1:0-31175 GCA_036518615.1 Myxococcales bacterium | reverse complement strand
CACCTTCATCGTGCTGGTGGCCTGCTTCAACATCCTCAGCACGCTGATCATGCTGGTGCTGGAGAAGACCAAGGAGATCTCCATCCTCAAGAGCATGGGCGCGCGCGACGCGAGCGTGATGAAGATCTTCGTGGTGGAGGGGCTGACCATCGGCGCCATCGGCACCGCCATGGGGCTGCTCCTCGGCGTGGCCTCCTGCTCCTTCATCGAGCGCTTCGGGCTGCAGCTGGATCCAGATGTATACTACATATCAAACCTTCCGGTGAACGTCGATCCCGGCCAGTTCGTGGCCGTGGCCGCCATCTCGCTGGCGCTCAGCTACCTGGCGACGCTCTATCCCGCCACCAAGGCCAGCCGCCTCTCGCCGGTGGACGGGCTGCGGGAGGAGTGATGGCGCTGCTCGAGGCGCGGGAGGTGCACAAGTCGTACTGGCTGGGCGAGAAGGAGATCCACGTGCTGCGCGGCGCCAGCTTCTCGCTCGCGCCCGGCGAGATGGCCTCGCTGGTGGGGCCGAGCGGGGTGGGCAAGAGCACGTTCCTGCACGTGGTGGGCACCCTCGATCCGCCCACCGCCGGGGCGGTGCTCTTCGAGGGCCGCGACGCGTTCGCCATGCCGGAGGAGGAGCTGGCCGCCTTCCGCAACCGCAGCGTCGGCTTCGTCTTCCAGTTCCATTACCTGTTGCCCGAGTTCACCGCGCTCCAGAACGTCTCCATGCCCGGCCTGATCAACCGCCTCTCGCGCGATGCGGCGGAAGCGCAGGCGAAGGAGATGCTGGACATCGTAGGGCTCGGGCACAGGCTCGATCACAAGCCCGGAGAGCTGTCAGGCGGGGAGCAGCAGCGCGTCGCCCTGGCGCGGGCGTTGGTGCTCAAGCCGCGCCTTCTGCTCGCGGACGAGCCCACCGGCAACCTCGACGAGGCCACCGGCGAAGGAATCCACCAGCTCCTCACCGAGCTGAACCAGCGGCTGGGCATCGCCGCCATCGTGGTGACGCACAATCCACGGCTCGCGGAGCGGATGCCGCGGCGGTTGCGGCTCGCCGAAGGCCTGGTGGTGGATGCCTGAGCGGCGCTCCATCCGCATCTTGGCGGGCGGGAGGCACAGCTTGGAGCAAAAAATGAAAAACATGTGGGTGGCCGGCCTCGCGCTGGCGGTCGGCTGCGCGATGGGCGGGCAGTCGAGCAGGAAGTCGGAGACGATGACGGCGCAGGACCAGGCGCACCAGTCGCTGCAGCAGGCGGCGGACGCGCAGAAGAAGGCCAACGAGGAGCAGGCGAAGGCGGAGCAGGCGCAGGCGGACGTCACGGCGAAGCAGAAGGAGCTGGCGGACGCGCAGGCGAAGCTGCGCGGGCAGCGCGCCAAGGCGCAGCAGGCCCAGCGCGACGCGGAGCAGCTGACGCAGGCGGCGCAGCAGCAGGCCATGCAGCAGCAGCAGCAGGCGCAGCAGCTCCAGCAGACCCAGGCGCAGCAGGCGCAGTCGCTGAACCAGGACCGGCAGCAGAGCTGGACGCAGCAGAAGGACCTGACCGGCACCGTGGTGCAGGCGCAGGGCGACTCGCTGCAAGTGCGCGATTCGAACGACCAGCAGATCCTGCAGCTCCACCTCACCGACGCGACCGCGCTGACGGTGAACGGGCAGACCGGGCAGGTCTCGCAGATCCAGCCGGGCAGCGACGTGCGCGCGAGCTACCAGATGGTGGACGGCCAGGCCAAGGCGCTGAAGATCGACGTCACCTCGAAGTCGGGGACTTCGTCGCAGTCGCAGCAGAAGTAGCCCGCTCGTCCTTCACGATCAGGCCGCCCTTCATCACGAAGGGCACCTGCTCGAGGACGCGGACGTCCTGGAGCGGATCGCCGGGCACCGCGATCAGGTCGGCGAATCGGCCGGGCTGCACGGTGCCGACGTCCTTCTGGCGGTCGAGCAGCTCTGCTGCCCAGGCGGTGGCGGAGAGGATGGCCTTCGCCGGCGAGAGGCCCAGCCGCACCATCCAGGCGAACTGCTTCGCGTTGTCCCCGTGCGGGAAGATGCCCGCGTCGGTGCCGAAGGCCACCCGCACGCCCGCCTTCACCGCCTTGGCCCAGTTGTCGCGCTGCAGCTTGCCGATGGCGCGCTCCTTCTCCACGTACTCGGTGGGGATGTGCAGGTCCAGGGCGTGGCCGAGGATGTAGTCGTCGTTGTAGATGTCGCCCACGAGGAACGTGCCGCGCTCCTTCATGATGCGGATGCCCTCGTCGTCGATGAGCGTGCCGTGCTCGATGGAGTCGAAGCCGGCGCGCGCCGCGTCCTTGATGCTCTGGGTGCCGTGGGCGTGCGCGGCGATGCGGCGGCCCAGCCGGTGCGCCTCCTCGGCGGCCACCTTCAGCTCCTCGAAGGTGTACTGCGGCGCGCCGGGAGTGTCGCCGCGGGAGAAGACGCCGCCGCTCGCGGCCACCTTGATGACGTCGGCGCCGTGCTGCACGTGGGCGCGGATCACGTGGCGCATCTGGTCGGTGCCGTCGGCCACGTGGAAGTCGTGCTCGGCGGGGTACATCTCCACCTGCACGTTGGGCGGATAGTTGTTCAGGTCGCAGTGGCCGCCGGTGATGCTGATGCAGGGCCCCGAGGCCACGATGCGCGGCCCGGGGAAGTATCCCTCGTCGACCAGGTCGCGCAGATCCTCGGAGAGGAACGGCTCCGAGCCCACGTCGCGGACGGTGGTGAAGCCGGCCATCAAGGTGCGCCGCGCGTGCACCACCGACACCATGGCGGAGGAGAGCGGGGAGGTCTTGAACTCCCAGATGTCCTCGAAGCGGTCGCTGCGCGCCTGGAGGTGCACGTGGCAGTCGATCAGGCCGGGAAGCACGGTGTCGCGCGAGAGATCGACCACCGCGGCGCCCGGAGGGACGGGAAGCTGCGCGCCCACCGCGGCGACGCGGCCGTTCTCGATCTTCACGATCACGTCGCGCTTGTAGGATTCGGAGAGGCCGTCGAAGAGCCGGCCGGCTTTCAGGTAGAGGGTCTGCGGCGCCGCGGCGAGGAGGAGGGCGAGGAGGATCATGCGTTGAAGATTAGCAGCTCGTCGACGCGGCCGCGGGAGTCGGCCCTGGAGTTGATGAAGCGCGGCGCGCGGACCATGCGCTGCTCGAACCCGCGGTACAGCTCGCGCACCCGCTCGGTGGCGGAGTTGGAGAGCAGGAAGCGGACGCCGCGGCGGTTGAGCGCGATGCAGGCGCGGGCGAGGCGCTTCTGGTCTTCCCAGCCGAAGCCCCCCGGGGTGTAGCTGGCGAAGCTGGCGGTGGCGGAGACCGGGTCGTAGGGAGGGTCGAGGTAGACGAAGTCGCCGGGCGCCGCCCTGACCAGCGCCTGCTCGAAGGGCGCGCACTCGATCTCCACTCCCTGGAGGGCATGGCTGGCGGTGATCAGCGCGGCGGGATCGTGGAAGCGCGGGTTCTTGTAGCGGCCGATGGGCACGTTGAAGCGCCCGGCCCGGTTCACGCGCCACAGGCCGTTGAAGCAGGTCTTGTTGAGGAAGATGAAGCGGGCGGCCCGCTCGGCGGGCGAAAGCAGCAGCGGGTCCAGCGCCCGCACCGCGGCGAAGTGGGCCTTCTCGTAGACGTGGCGGGCGAGCGCGTCGAGGACCGCGAAGACTCCGTCGCGGACTTGCTGGTAGCAGTGGATCAGCTCGGCGTTGTCGTCGCTGATGCGGGCGCGCCGCGGGGCCACCGCGAAGAAGAGCGCCCCGCCGCCCACGAACGGCTCGTGGTAGCGGCGCAGCCGCGCCGGCACGTGCTTGAGCAGCTCGGGGAGCAGCGAGGTCTTGCCGCCCACCCACTTGAGAAAGGGCGCGGCGCGCACGCGCTCCTCCGGAAAAGAGCTACGCAGGTGCGATTCGGCGCGGCGAAGCTGCAGGACGGGCATGCGGATCCGGGTAACATGCAGGATCGCGAGCGAAAAGAAATCTGCCGCGCGGGCGGATAAATTGACAAGCGGCAGGGGCGTTCCCCGTCATTTCCTCTTGCGTGGAAATCGCTGCTTGAACCGCTTGATGACCGAGGCATGAGAATGGATGCGGCCGGCGTCGGCATCGGCGATGCCTTCGTTGACGGCAGCAATGAAGCGAGCCTGCTCAGTCATCTTTGTGCGCATACGATCCCGCGGCTTGGATGGGCTTCTCCCATCATACAGACGCCGGGGTCGCGCGGCGTGCTATCTGTACGCGTGCGTGATCGAGATTCCGTTGCCGCTGATGTCCAAGCTGGCGCGTCAGGGGGCAGAAATCGTCCGCGCGCAGACGACGTTCGCCGACGTCCGCGTGGATGACGGCGTGTTTCGCATCGAGTACGAAGGCAAGCAGGAGGCTTCACTCGTCCCGGGACGAGTGAGCGCGCTGCGTTTCGAGAGCGAGCACGAGTTGCTCATCGACTATCGGGAGCCATGGCTGGATCTGCTGCTCTCCAGCGCTCCCGACGCTGTCGCGGAAGCAGAACACGACCTGGTCGCGGCGGTGGATGAGATCTTTCACGGCTGGCGGAAGCTCCGGCGATACGCAAACAAGGTACTCGCGGATGTGCTGCGAGATGGCTTTGGCCTTGCCTTGCGCGGCCCCGGGATGCTTGCCCTCCGGGCGGAGCACATCCTCGCTCGACATGGCGCGCGAACGCAATTGCGTCCGTGGCCAGGACGTGCCGCAGAGGAAGGCTTCAGCGCGCTCGTCGCCGATCGGTCGTTCGTGGTCGCCAAGGCATTTCGCGCGACTTCCGACGCGCCCGTCGGAGCGTAGCGAGCATCGCGCCATGTGAATGCGCTCGATGACGGCCACGTCGCCGTCGCCGTCCACGTCAACCAGACCGACACGGGGTGAACGAACCCTCCTTGCTGCAAGCCTCCCGGACGCTACCTTTCCCGTTGTCCCACCGAGGGAATTCGGCTAGGGTCCGCGCCTTCGCACCATGCGGAACGCCCCTCTTCTCGCGACCCTGACACTCCTGGCCGCGGCGGCGCGCGCACAGCAGCCTGCGCCCGTTCCCGGCGAGGTCAAGGCCGCGAAGCCGGCGCCGCCGCCTTCGGCGCCGGGGCAGCGCCCGTCCGCCGGAGAGCAGAAATCTCCGGCCCCCGGCGAGGCAGGCACTCCCGCCACGCCGCCCGCGGCGCAGAAGCAGGGAGAGGCGCCCGCCATCCCCGCGGGCGAGACGCCGGCCCAGGCCGCGGCTCCGGTGCCGGACTCGGGCGTGATCAGCGCCGTCAACGTGCAGGGCAACCGCCGCGTGGAGACGGAGGCCATCCGCGCGGTGCTCCCCCTCAAGGTGGGCGACACCTACGACAAGGAGAAGCTCAAGGCCACCCTGCTCACCGTCTGGCGGATGGGCTACTTCAACGACGTCAAGCTCGACGTCAGCCCCGCCCGCCCGCCGATGCAGAACTACGTGCTCACCGTGCTGGTGAGCGAGAAGCCCGCCGTCCGCGACATCAAGCTGGAGGGCAACGAGGAGCTGTCCAAGGACGACTTCAAGGACACCATCGAGGTCAAGCAGTTCCAGATCCTCGACCAGGAATCGGTCCGCAAGTCCGCGAAGAAGATGCAGGAGAAGTACGTGGAGAAGGGCTACTTCCTCGCCGAGGTGACGCCCAAGACGGTGCCCCTTCCCAACAACGAAGTGAACGTGATCTTCCAGATCAACGAGCACGCCAAGATCACCGTCAGGGAGATCCGCTTCGTCGGCAACCACGCCATCAGCTCCTCCGAGCTGAAGGACGCCATGCTCACCCAGGAAGGCTCGCCCTTCTCCTTCCTCAGCGGCGCCGGCACCTACCGCGAAGAGGCGTTCCAGCGCGACGAGATCGTGCTGCAGGGCCTCTACTTCGACCTCGGCTACATCTACGTGAAGTTCGGCAAGCCGGCCATCGAGCTGTCGCCGGACCGCCGCTACATCTTCATCACCATGACCATCGACGAGGGCGACGCCTACGACGTCGGCAAGATCGACGTGGGCGGCGACCTGCTCGTCCCCAAGGAGCAGCTGCTGCCGCTCATCTCCACCAGGACCGGCGACCGCTTCTCCAAGACCCGGCTGCAGAACGACATGAACCGGCTGCTCGACGTCTACAAGGACAAGGGCTACGCCTACGCCAACGTCACGCCGGACACCGCGGTGGATCCGGAAAAGCGCATCGTCGATCTCACCTACACCTTCCAGAAGGGGCAGCCGGTCACCATCGAGAAGATCGAGATGGTGGGCAACAACAAGACCCGCGACAAGGTCATCCGCCGCGAGCTGAAGATCGCCGAGGGCGATCTCTACAGCGGCACCGCCGTCCGCTACTCCAAGGCCCGGGTCACCGCGCTGGGTTTCTTCGACAGCGTGGAGATCAACCAGAAGCGCGGCACCACCGACGACAAGATGATCCTCGAGGTCTCGGTGAAGGAGAAGCTCACCGGCACGTTCCAGGTGGGATTCGGCTTCACCGGCGGGGAGAACTTCTTCGCCCAGGCCCAGCTGGCGCAGAACAACCTGCTCGGCTACGGCCACACGGCCTCGCTGTCCTTGCAGATCTCCAGCATCCGCCAGCTCTTCCAGCTCAGCTACCTGGACCCGTACGTGCTCGACAGCAAGTGGACCGGCTCGGTCGATCTCTACCGCAGCGAGCTGCTCTTCGCCGGATTCGACCGCGAGGCGAACGGCGGCGCGCTCACCGCGGGCTACGAGCTGCCCTGGCTGGAGGACTTCCGCCTCTTCCTCACCTACACGCTGGAGAAGGTGAACGTGGTGGCGCAGCCCGGCACCCAGGATCTGCTCGCCAACCAGTTCACCTCCGGCCGCACCTCCAGCGTCCGCGTCTCCTTCAACTACGACAAGCGCGACAACCGGCTCTTCCCCACCAGCGGGCATCTGGAGAGCGCCTCGGCGGAGTTCGCCTCGTCCATCTTCGGCAGCCAGAACCTCTTCCAGCGGTACCGCCTGATCGAGCGCTTCTACCGGCCCCTGCCGCTCGGCCTCGTCTTCAAGACCAACATCTCCCTCGGCTACATCCGCGCCACCGACCCCATCAACCACCCCATCGCCATCAGCGAGCGGTTCTTCGAAGGCGGCATCAACTCCATCCGCGGCTACGTGCTGCGGACCATCTCGCCCACGCTGAAGATCGCGAACACCAGCGAGCCCAACGCGGCCATCATCGACTTCCCCATCGGCGGCAACAAGGAGCTGATCAGCAACTGGGAGATCGAGTTCCCCATCCTCAGCGGGGCGGGTGTCCGCGGCGTGGTCTTCTACGACGCGGGCAACGTCTTCTCCGACAAGGAGAACTTCTTCCAGAGCTCGCAGCGCGGAGGCAATCTGCCGCTCGGGCTGTTCCACAGCGTGGGCGGCGGCATCCGCTGGTTCTCTCCGCTGGGGCCGCTCCGGTTCGAGGTCGGTTTCCCGCTCACCCGGCGGCCCATCGACGACCCGTACCTGTTTGAATTCACCATCGGAAACTTCTTCTGACAGGCCGCCGGAACCTGCGCTTTCGCGCATCTTCCGGCGGTGCCTGCCAGAGGAAAAAGCGCAGCAGGGTGTCGCCAAAAAACTTCGTTTTCCGGCGCCCTGCTGAGATATGGTCCGCGCGACCACTTTCCGGAGAACCCTGATGCGCCGCCTGCTTCTCGCCCTGTCTCTGTTGTTCGCCGTCCCCGCCCGCGCCCAGGCGATGAAGATCGGCTACGTCGACGTGCAGCGCGCCGTGCAGGAGGTCGAGGAAGGCAAGGCCGCGCGGACGCGCCTGCAACACGAGCTGCAGCAGAAGCAGGCGGACATCGCGAAGAAGCGGGCCGAGCTGGAGAAGATGAAGGCCGACTACGACAAGCAGGCGCCGGTCCTCTCCGAAGACGCCAAGCGCAAGCGGCAGGAGGATCTGCAGAAGGCCTTCGTGGACGCGCAGAACGCGGCCGGGCAGATGCAGGAGGAGCTCTCGGGAAAGGAGCAGGAGGCCATGCAGGGCATCTCCAAGCGCCTGCTCCAGATCGTCGCCGAGGTGAGCGAGCGGGAGAACTTCAACTTCGTCATCGACAAGGCGGCGCTGCTCTACGCTCCCGCCGCCTCCGACGTGACCAACGAGGTGGTGCGCCGCTACAACGAGCGCTTCGGCGGAGCGGCCGCCAAGGCTTCCCCCGAGAAGAAGCCCGCCCCGCCCAAGAAGTAGCAGTGGCCGCCGACGAGACCCAGCTCTCGCTCGAGGACCTGGCCCGCCGCATCGGCGGCGAGGTCCACGGCGACGCCGCGCGGCCCATCCGCGGGGTGGCCTCGCTGGCGAGCGCCGGGCCCGGCGAGCTGGCCTTCTACGCCAACAAGCGCTACCGCGACGACCTCCTCGCCACCCGCGCTGCCGCGGTGATCGTCTCGGCCGAGGATGCCGAGCAGGTCCCGAGGACCGCCTCGCGGGTGATCGCCCCGCAGCCCTACGCGGCCTTCGCCCGCGCCAGCGCGCTCTTCCATCGCGAGCTTTCGCTGCCGCCCGGCATCAAGGCGGGCGCCCTGGTGGACCCGGCGGCGCAGGTGCACGCCACCGCGGCGGTCTGCGCCGGAGCCTACGTCGGGGCGGGAGCGAAGATCGGCGCGCGAACCAGCCTGCACGCGGGCGCGCGCGTCCTCGACGGCGCGGTGGTGGGCGAGGACTGCGTGCTCTGGCCGGGAGCGGTGGTGCGCGAGCGCTGCATCCTCGGCGACCGCGTGGTGCTGCAGCCCAACGCCGTGGTGGGCAGCGACGGCTTCGGCTTCGCCTTCGACCTGGAGGGCGACGGACGCGGCCCCATGCACCGCAAGGTGCCGCAGGCAGGCATCGCCCGCATCGAGGACGACGTCGAGGTGGGCGCCTGCACCTGCATCGACCGCGCCACCCTGGGCGAGACGGTGATTGGCCGCGGCACCAAGATCGACAACCTGGTGCAGGTGGCGCACAACGTCCGCGTGGGGCCGCTGAGCCTGCTCGTGGCCCAGTGCGGGATCAGCGGATCCACCGAGCTGGGACAGGGGGTGATCCTCGCCGGGCAGGTCGGGGTGGTGGGCCACCTGCGCATCGGCGACGGCGCGCGGGTGGGCGCCCAGAGCGGGGTGACCCGCGACCTTTCCGACGGCGAGACGGTGTCCGGTTCTCCCGCCATCGCCCATCGCGACTGGTTGCGACTTTCCGCGGCCCTGCCCAGGATGGCGGACCTGCTGCGCGAGGTGCGCCGGCTTTCCCGGCGCGTCGAGGAGCTGGAAGAGAAAGGCCGCACGTGACGATGGACATCGCAAGGATTCTTTCCGCGCTGCCGCACCGCTACCCCTTCCTGCTCGTGGATCGCGTGGTCGAGGTGGTCGCGGGCGAGCGCATCCACGCCTACAAGAACGTGACCTACAACGAGGAGTTCTTCCAGGGGCACTTCCCGGGCAAGCCGGTCATGCCCGGAGTGCTGCAGCTCGAGGCCATGGCGCAGGCCGGCGCGCTGCTCGCCTACGAGGGCGCGCCCTTCGATCCGAGCCAAAAGGTCATCTACCTGATGTCGTTCGACCACGTGAAGTTCCGGCGGCCGGTGGTGCCCGGCGACCGCCTCGACCTGCACGTGCGCATCGAGCGGCAGAAGGGCGCCATCTGGCGGCTGGCGGGCGAGGCGAAAGTGGACGGCCAGGCGGCCAGCGAGGCAGAGATGATGGCCATGATCGCGGACAGGAAGGACTGATGGCCATCCATCCCACTGCAGTGGTGGACCGGCACGCGGAGCTGGACGGCAGCGTCGAGGTGGGGCCCTTCGCGGTGATCGGCCCCAAGGTGAAGATCGGCGCCCGCACGCGGGTGGGCCCGCACGCCGTCATCGAGGGCGACACCACCATCGGCGAGGGCAACGTCATCTTCCAGTTCGCCGCGCTGGGCGCCATCCCCCAGGACCTCAAGTACGCGGGCGAGCCGACGCGGTTGCAGATCGGCAACGCCAACCAGATCCGCGAGTTCGCGACGGTGCACATCGGCACCGCCGGCGGGGGCGGCGTCACCCGCATCGGCGACCGCTGCCTGCTCATGGCGAACAGCCACGTGGCGCACGACGTCCAGCTCGGCAACGACTGCATCCTCGCCAATTCGGTGGCGCTGGCAGGGCACGTCTCCGTCGAGGACCACGTCATCTTCGGGGGCCTCGCCGCGGTGCACCAGTTCACCCGCATCGGGCGGCTCGCTTTCGTGAGCGGCGGCGCCATGGTGACGCAGGACGTGCCGCCCTATCTCACGGTGCAGGGCGATCGCGCCGAGGTGGTGGGCATCAACACGGTGGGGCTGACCCGCGCGCACTTCGACGAGCACGCCCAGGCGCGGGTGAAGGGCGCCTTCAAGATCGTCTTCCGCAGCAAGATGGGGCTGCGCGAGGCCATCGCGCACGTCAAGGCGGAGTACGGCGGCAACCCGGAGATCGACCACCTGGTCGCCTTCCTCGAAGGCACGCAGCGGGGCATCGCGCGGTGACGGCTGCGGCGGCGCCCATCGGGCTGATCGCCGGCTCGGGGCGCCTCCCGCTGCTGTTCGCGCAGGCCGCCGCGCGCGCCGGTCGCAACGTGGTGGCGGTGGCCCACGAGGGCGAGACCGATCCTGCGCTGCAGGCTACCTGGGTGAAGCTCGGGCAACTGGGCCGCATCGCCGAGGTGCTCCGCTCCGCGGGCTGCGAGGAGGCGGTGCTCTGCGGAGGGATCAGGAAGCCGCGCATCTTCGACGTGCGCCCCGACTGGCTGGGGGTGAAGGTGCTGGCGCGGCTGCGCTCCTTCGGCGACGACGCCGCGCTGCGCGCCATCGCCGCCGCGCTGGAGGAGGAGGGCGTGCGCATCGTCTCGCCGCTGCCGCTGATGCCCGAGCTGCTGGCATCGCGCGGGCCGTACGGCAAGCGGAAGCTGGACGATCGGCAGCGCGCCGACGCCCAGGCGGGCCTCGCGGCGGCGCGGGCCCTCGGCGCCGCGGACATCGGGCAGACGGTGGTGGTGAAAGCCGGCGTGGTCCTCTCGGTCGAGGCGGTGGAAGGCACCGACGCCTGCATCGCTCGCGGCGGCGCGCTGGCCAGGGGCGCGGTGGTGGTGAAGGCGAAGAAGCCGCAGCAGGACGACCGCTTCGACGTGCCCGCGGTGGGGCCGCGCACGGTGGACGCGTGCGCTGCAGCCGGCTGCAGCGCCCTTGCCATCGAGGCGGGCACCACGCTGGTGCTGGACCGCGAGGAGCTCGCCGCCGCCGCCGACCGCAACGGCATCGCCGTCGAGGGAATCTGACATGCTCGCCGCCACCGACTCCGTGGACGAGATCCGCAAGCAGAAGGGGGAGCGCGAGTTCCGGCTCTACCTCGACGTGGAACGCGGCGACTGGCTCCTGCCCCGGGCCGTGTTTCTGCTGCAGGAGAAGCTGAACGCGTACGCGAGCTTCATCCTCGACGGCCAGATGCGCGAGCTCTACCCCTGGGCGAACCCCGCCGACGTGCGCGTCATCGTCCGCTCGCGGGGGCAGCCGCCGCAGGACGCGCTCAGGCTGCTCGGCCTGGTTCGCGAGGCGCTGGAGAAGGACGGCCCCCGGCTCGACTTCGAACAGGTGCCTTGAGTGCCGCCGCTGGCCCGCCCGGACGAGCTCCTGGTCGTGGCGCTGGAAGCCTCCGCCGACCTGCACGGGGCGGCGGTGCTGCGCGAGCTGAAGGAGCTGCGGCCGGGCCTGCGCGCCTTCGGCGCGGGCGGGCCGCGCATGCGCGCAGAGGGATTCGAGGACCTGGTCCGGGCGGAGGACGTGTCGGTGATGGGCATCGCCGAGGTCCTGCCGGCGCTGCCCCGCGTGCTGGAGGCGATGGACGCGCTGCGCGACGCCGCCCGCGAGCGCCGCCCCCGCGCCGCGCTGCTCATCGACAGCCCCGACTTCAACCTGCGCCTCGCCCGGCAGCTTCGCGCGCTGCGCATTCCGGTGGCGTATTTCATCGGCCCCAGCGTCTGGGCGTGGCGCGCGTACCGGGTGCGGCAGATCGCGCGCGACGTCTCGCGCATGCTGGTCATCCTGCCCTTCGAGCAGCGCTTCTACGAGCAGCGCGGCGTCGCGGCCAGCTACGTGGGCAACCCCGTGGCCGACGCGCACCGCGCGGGCAGCTCCCCGCCGGCGAAGCGCAGCCCGCTCGCGCTGGCGCTGTTGCCCGGGTCGCGGCACCAGGAGATCCGGCGCATCTGGCCGCCCATGCTCGCCGCGGCGCGGCTCCTCCGCGGCGAAAATCCCGCGCTGCAGCTGGTGGTGCCGCTGGCGCCCACCGTCGATCGCGCGCTGCTCGGCCTGGTTCCCGACGTGCAGGTCGTGGAGGGCCGCGCGCCGGAGGTGCTGGCGGGCGCGGGCGCCGCCATCGTCGCGAGCGGCACGGCCACGCTGGAGGCGGCGCTGGCGCTGACGCCGATGGTGGTGGTGTACCGCACGAGCTGGGTGAGCTGGCTCGTGGGGCGCGCGCTGGTGCGGCTGGAGTTCATCTCGCTGGTCAATCTGCTGGCGGGCCGCGCCCTGGTGGCGGAGCTGCTGCAGTCGGACTGCACGCCGGCCGGCATCGCGCGGGCGGCGGCGCCGCTTCTGCGCGACACCCCCGAACGGCAGGCGCAGATCGAGGGCATGCGCGCTCTGCGCGACGAGCTGGCGCCGCCGCACTCGCCGCCTGCGGCCCGCCGCGCCGCGGAAGAGGTGCTCGAGCTGCTGGGGCCGCCATGAACGAGGACCGCGCCTGCGTGGTCCTGCCCACGTACAACGAGCGCGAGAACCTGCCGCTGATCGTTCCCCGAATCCTCGAGGCAGTTCCGCAACTGGACGTCCTGGTGGTGGACGACGGCTCGCCGGACGGCACCGGCGCCATCGCCGACGAGCTCGCCTCGCGCGAGCCGCGCGTCCGCGTGCTCCACCGCCCGCGCAAGGAAGGGCTGGGCCGCGCCTACCTGGACGGCTTCGCGCACGCGCTGCGGGCCGGGTACGGCCGCATTCTGGAGATGGACGCCGACTTCTCCCACGATCCCGCGAGCCTGCCCGCGCTCCTCGGCACCGACGCCGACCTGGTGCTGGGCAGCCGCTACGTTCCCGGCGGCGGCACCGTCAACTGGGGCCTGGGCCGGCGGATGCTCAGCCGCGGCGGCAGCCTCTACGCGCGCGCCATCCTCGGGCTGCGCGTCCGCGACCTGACCGGCGGGTTCAAGTGCTTCCGGCGGGAGGTGCTGGAGAAGCTCGATCTCGCCTCGGTGCGCTCGAGCGGCTACGCCTTCCAGATCGAGCTGACCTACCGCGCGTTGCGGCGCGGCTTTCGCGTGGTGGAGGTGCCCATCACCTTCGTGGACCGGCGCGTGGGCGAGAGCAAGATGAGCCGCCGCATCGTCGCCGAGGCGCTGTGGATGGTGTGGAAGATCCGCTTCGACCGCGCCGCCAACGCTACGAGGCGGCCTTGAAGAAGGCGCGGGCGCGGTCGCTGCGCGGGTTGTCGCAGACCTGAGCGGCGGGGCCGTCCTCCACCAGGCGGCCCTCGTCGAAGACCCAGATGCGCGAGGCCACCCCGCGGGCGAAGGCCATCTCGTGCGTGACCACCAGCATGGTGCAGCTGCCGGCGAGGTCGCGCAGCACGGCGAGCACCTCGCCGCGCATCTCCGGATCGAGGGCGCTGGTGGGCTCGTCGAGAAGAAGCACCTCGGGCTGCATGGCCAGGGACCGCGCGATGGCCACCCGCTGCTGCTGGCCGCCGGAGAGCTGGGCGGGACGGGCGCCGCCGCGATCGCCGAGGCCCACGCGCTGGAGCAGCGAGAGCGCGCGCTGCTCCACCGCGGCGCGGGCCTCGCGGCGCACGTGCAACGGCGCGAGGCAGACGTTCTGCAGCACGGTGAGGTGCGGGAAGAGATGGAAGCCCTGGAAGACCATCCCCACGCGGGCGCGCAGCGGCAAGAGCGCGGGCGCGTCGGGCGGCGTGCGCGGCAAGAGGGTGAGCCCGGCGATGCGCACGCTGCCGGCGTCGAACGACTCGAGCCCGTTCAGGCAGCGCAGGAAGGTGCTCTTGCCGCCGCCCGAGGGCCCCACCAGCGCGATGGTCTCGCCGGACGCAACCTCGGCGTCGATGCCGCGCAATACTTGACGTCCGCCGAACGCCTTGTGCAGGTCCTTGACCGTCAGGATCATGGCGCCGCCACCAGCACCGGCTCCTCGCCCATCGCCTGCAGCCGCGCCTCCAGCCGCGCCGCGATGCGCGCGAGCGGGTAGCTCATGGCGAAGTAGAGCGCCGCGCAGAGCGCTCCGGGCAGCGCCCACGAGCGCACGTCCACCGCGGTGATGGTCATCTGCTTGGTCAGCTCCACCACCGTGATCACCGACACCAGCGAGCTGTCCTTGAGGAGCGCGATCAGGTCGTTGGTCATGGCGGGCAGCGCCGTGCGCAGCGCCTGCGGCAGGAGCACGAAGCGCAGCGCCTGCGCGCGGGAGAAGCCCAGCGCCGCGGCCGCTTCCGCCTGGCCGGCGGCGATGGCCTGGAGCGCCGCGCGGTGGACCTCTGCCTCGTAGGCGCCGTAGTTGAGGCCCAGGCCCACGATGGCCGCCGAGAGCGCGTCGAGGTGGATGACCGGCGCGAGCCCGTAATAGAGGATGTAGAGCTGGAGCAGGACCGGCGTGCCGCGCAAGAGCTCCACCCAGGCGTGCGCCGCCCAGCGCAGCGGCAACGCTCCGTAGAGGCGGGCAAGCGCGAGCGCGAGGCCGAGCGGAACGGCGAGCGCCATGGCGAAAAGCGACACGACCAGGGTGACGACGGCGCCGCGCAAGAAGAGCAGCCACTGCGCGCGGTCGAAGGTGGCCGGCGGCGGTTCGTCCGCTGCCGCCTGCGCCCGCACCTCCGCGGGCAATTCGGGCAGGTGCCAGCGCGCGTAGATGCGCTGCAATTCGCCCGCGTCTGACAGCGCTGCGAGCGCCGCATCCACCGCATCGCGCAGGTCGCCGTCCTCCTTGCGCAGGCCCACGACGTACGTGCCGCGGGCCACGTCGGCGTCGGCCAGCTCCAGGTCCGGCCGGGTCAGCCCGTAGCGCGCGGCGATGAGGGAATCGAGCAGCACCGCGTCCGTCCGCCCCAGCTCGAGATCGCGATAGGGCTCCTCCTGTCCGCCATAGAGCACCACCTCGATGCCCGGCCGACTGCGGAGGATCTGGTGCGCGAGCGAGGAGGAGAGCGTCCCCACCCGGTGGCCGCGCAATGCGTCGAGGGAGCGGAGGGGAAAGCCGCGCCGGACCACCAGCTGCTCGGCGAAGCTGAAGTACGGCCTGGAGAGCAGGATCCGCCCGCGCAGCGCCTGCGTGTCCTCGAGGCCATTGAGGATGACGTCGAAGTCGCCGCGCTCGAGGGACGGCACGAGGTTCGACCAGTCGTTTTGCACGAAGCGCTCGCGCACGCCCAGCCTCGCCGCCAGCGCGCGCGCCAGGTCCACCTCGAAGCCCACCAGCCGGTCGGGGTCGCGCGGGTCGCGGTAGACGTACGGCTCGCCGCCTTGCAGGTCGCCGGCCCAGCGCAGCTCGCCCTGCGCGCGAACGCGGCCGAGGCCGGAGGCGATGGCGAGCGCCACGAGGAGGATCACGTCGCCGGGCCGGGCAGGGGAGCTGTCGCCATCTGCGGCAACGTTACCGCGGACGGCCTCTCGCCTGCCAGGACCCGCGTCTGCTGGCGCCGTGCCCGCCGATCTGTAGTAGAGAGCCCCGCATGCGAACCTTCGCCGCCGTCCTCGCAGTCCTCGTGTCTTCCTCCGCCCACGCCGCGCCTCCGGCGGTCTACATGGAGGCCATGCGCATCATCATGCCGCGCGAGCGCTACGAGGCGATGATCGACGGCATGTACCGGCCGCTGATCGCGGAGGCCGAGGCGAAGTCCAAGGCGAAGATGCCCCCGGAGTCGGTGGAGGCCTTGAAGAAGGCCGCGCAAAGCTCGATGAGCTACGACGAGCTGCTCTCCTGGTCGGCGGAGGTCTACCAGCGCCACTTCACCCCCGAGGAGATGAAGCAGCTGGTGGCGTTCTACAAGTCGCCCCTGGGCGTCAAGCTGGAGAAGGAGCAGCCCAGGGTGTTCAGCGAGGTGATGCGCAAGGTGGCCGACACGGTGCCGCCGCGGATGGAGGCCACGCTGCGCAAGGAGCAGCAGCACACGCAGCAGTCGCAGCAGCTGAAGAAGACTCCCTGACCGGCTTGCGGATCCGCTGCTTCATGGAAAGTTCCTCAGCGCCGCCGCGCCCGCGAACGTCGCCACGTAGAGAGCAGGCGGGCTGACCATGGTGTCCAGCTCCAGGCGGAAGACGTGGTCGTCCGGCAGATCCGGCCCCGCCCGCAACGCGGCGTGCGCGCCGGTCTGCGGGTTCCAGAAGACGAGGCCGCTGCTCTGTCCGGCGATGACCAGGCGCCCGTCGGGGAGCGCCACCATGTCGCGGATGTCGCTCTCGGGAAGGCCCGCATCGCGCTGCGGATCGAAGTACCGGAAGGCCTTGCCGTCCCAGGCCGCGAGCCCGCGCGGCGTGTCGCGCGTGGTGGTGCGCCCGCTGGCGAACCAGGCGCGCCCGTCCGGCGTCACCGCCACCGCCTGCACGGAGATCACCTCTCCCTCCGCCGGCACCATGAAGACCGGCTGGTTGCAGAAGCCGGTGCAGGGGCCCTTGTAGGGATCTCCGAAGGCCACGCTGAAGATCTGGCTGCCGGGGCGGTTCCACCAGGAGTTGAGGTCCTGCGTCCAGCGGATCTGCCCGCCTGTCCAGCGGCCGCCCACCCAGAGGTTGCCGTCGGCCGCGAGCGCGAGGCCTCTCCAGTCGCCGAGGCGCAGGTCCGACTCGCTCGCGTCGCAGGCGTGGTGGAAGCAGACCTGGGGGTGCAGGTGATCGGACATCCACTCGGCGTCCGCGCCCAGGAACCACTCGCCGTTCTTCGGCGCGCGGTACTTGTCCGGCGAGAGTCGATCGACGCCGTGGTTGGTGCCGGCGTACAGCTCGTGGGGATGGTGGAAGTGATCGTAGAGCAGCCGCTGCACGGTGCGGTTGTGCCAGAACTGGGCCGAGTTGCTGGCCACCAGATCGAAGCGATCCACCAGCAGTCTTCCGCCGGGGTCGAGGCGCACGCGGTCCAGCTTGCCGCTGTGGCGGTTGGGGTCGTCCCATTCGCCGGTGCCGTCGTCGATGCCGAAGTAGCCGACGAAGACTTCGCCCGCGGCGCCGCCCTCGATCTCGCTGATGCCGGGATCCGCCGCCGCTCCGGAGATGGGACAGCTCCGGTCTCCGCCGGTGAAGTCGCGGTCGCAGTACTGGACGGGATTTCCTTTCAGGTGCAGGCCGTCCGCCGCGGTGAAGCGGCGGAAGGTCTTTTCCCCGGGCGCGAGCAGGTACAGGGCGGAGCGGGTGGCCACCCACAGGTTCTGCGCCTCGTCGGTGGTGGCGCCGATGACGGGCTGCTCGAGGATGCCCGCGCTTCTTCCGTACACCGCGTTGGCGGTGCCCCACGGGCTGGGCCCGCCGAAGTGCGAGCCGCTGCCGCCGGCGGCCGCGCCACCGCCCGGACCGGGAAGCGGCGAGCCTCCGCACCCGGCGAGCAGCAGCGCGAGCGCCAGCGCTCTTCTCAAGGGAAGACCCTGATCACCGCCGCGCCTCCCATGGTGGCGACGTGCAGCGCCGGCGGGTTCAGCATGGTGTCGAGGTCCAGGTGCAGGACGTGATCGTCCGGAATCCCCTGGCCGGCCCGCATCGAGGTGTGCTTTCCGGTCTTCGGGTTCCAGAACGTGAGCCCGCTGCCCGGTGCCGCCAGCACGATGCGGCCGTCGGGCAGGGCCACCATGTCGGCGACGTTCTCCTCGACCATGCCGGTCTGGGCGGGGTTGAAGTAGCTGAACGTCTTGCCGTCGTAGGAGGCGATGCCGTACGCCGGATCGCCCCCGAACGGTCCGCTCGCCCACCACGCCGTTCCGTCGGGAGCGACGGTCACCGCGCTGATGCTGACGGGGTCGCCGGGATTCGGCGGCCAGAACACCGGCGGCGTGCCGGATTGCGCAGGGCAGGAGGACGGGACCCAGCCGGTTCCGGTCTGCCAGACGTTGCGGGTGCCGCTGGTTCCGCAGAAGTCGAAGCCGAAGGCGTAGCCCCTTCCGGTGACCGGATCGGTGAAGGCCTTGCCGCCGCGCTGGAACCAGCCCGTGTTTCCCTGCGGGTCGGGCGTGCCGTCGGCTTTCATCGTGGCGTTGTCCTCGGTGTAGAAGATCTTCCCCGCGCTCCACTTGCCTCCCACCCAGAGGTCGCCTTCGGGCGACAGCGCCAGCCCGCGCCACTCGCCCATGCGCTGATCGTCCTTGCCCTCGTCACCCGTGCACTGCTCGTGGAAGCAGGAGATGGGGTGGAGGTGGTCGGACATCCAGTGGAGATTGTCGACGAAGGGCCAGTCCTTCCGCGGCTCGAACCACTTGTCGGGCGAGATCTTGTCGATGCCGTGCTCGGTTCCGACGTAGAGCTCGTGGCGGTGGATGAAGTGGTCGTAGACCAGCCGGTAGATGATGCGGTTGTGCCAGAACGCCGGGCTGTTTCCGGACACCAGGTCGAAGCGGACCACGTCGAGCGTGCCGTCGTCCTTGACCTGGACGCGATCGATCTTGCCGGAGTGCCGGTTGACGGAGAACCAGTCGCCGTCGTGCGGATCGTTCCAGTCGTGGGCGCCGTCGTAGCCCACGAACACCTCGTTCGCGCGGCCGCCGACGATGGTGGTGATGCCGACGCTGGTGGCCTCGCCGAAGCGGCAGGACTTGTCGCCGTCCGCGAAGAACCGGTCGGCGCAGTACTCGACCGGATTCCCCTGCAGGTGCAGGTTGGAATTCCCCGTGTCGTAGCGGTGGAACTTCGTCTCGCCAGGCCGGAGCAGGTACAGCGCGGCGTGGGTTGCCACCCAGAGGTTCTGCGCCTCGTCGCTCGACACCGCGACGACGGGCGACTCGAGGATGCCGTCCTTGAATCCGTACTCGACGTTCGCGATCGGCCACAGTCCGGCGCCGAAATGGGGCAGCGGCTCGCCTGCGTCCGGCGGCGTGCCCGAGTCCGGCTGACCTGCGTCGTCCGGCGGCGGAGGCGGAGGTGGGGGCGGCTCGATGACGACTCCGCCGCCGTCGGGCGCGACGTTTGCCGCCACCGGACCCGAACCCTTCGCGCAACCTGCGCACAACGCCACTGCCAACGCCCACGTTCCAAGCTTGCCCACGACCGCCCCCCTCGAAGACTCGCGCCCTCGTCGCCTCCGGCGCAACGACCTGCTCCCGTCCCCCATCACCCTCGGTGCGTCACGGGAAGACCCTGATCACCGCGGCGCCTCCGCCCGTCGCCACGTGCAGCGCGGGAGGATCGACCATCGTGTCGAGCTCGAGGCCCATCACGTGGTCGTCCGGGATGCCCTGGCCCGCGCGCATGGCGGTGTGCCTGCCGGTGTTCGGATCCCAGAAGACGAGACCCGTGTTCGACCCGGCGAGGACCAGGCGACCGTCCGGCAGCGCCACCATGTCGTGGACGCCCGATTCCGACATCCCTGCGTCGCGGATGGGATCGTAGTGCGTGAAGTGGAAGTCCTTGTCGGACGAGGCGATGCCGTAGTCCACGTCGGCGGGATCGTGCCAGAGCGTGCCGCTCGCCGCCCAGACCGTGAAGGGGTACGTGCCCGGCGCAGGCGTGCCCTTCTTCGGGACGATGGCCATCGCACTGATGTTCACGGGATCGCCCGTCACCGGCACGCTGAAGAAGGCGGGGTTGGCGTCGCCGTACGCAGGGTTGATCCCTTTCTTCCCATCGGGCCGCGGTGTGTGCCACCAGTCGTTGTTCGACGGCGTGTACAGGAGCTTGCCCGCCGCCCAGCGGCCGCCCACCCAGAGGTCGCCGTTCGGGTCGATGGCGAGGCCCCGCCAGTCTCCGAGGAGCTGCGTCGCGCCGGGGGTGTCGCAGGGCACGCCCCTGCATGCCTGCGGGTGCAGGTGGTCGCTCATCCATTGGCCCTCGTTTTGCGGCGCCGTGAAGAACGTACCCGGGTCAGGCATCTTCCACTTGTCCGGGGTGATCTTGTCGACGCCGTGATCGGCTCCGACGTACAGCTCGTGCTTGTGCGTGAAGTGGTCGTAGACCATCTTCCAGACCGACTTGTTGTGCCAGAACACCACGTCGTCGGTTGCCACCAGCTGGAATCGAACCACGTCGATGGTGCCGTCGGCGTTCAGCCGCACGTGATCCATCTTCCCGCTGTCCTTGAACGGGTCCGACCACGTGCCATCATCGGAACGCGTCCAGTCGTGATGGCCCCAGTAGCCGACGAACACCTCGTTCGGTCCGCCGCCGACGATGGTGGTGATGCCCGGCGTGTCGGCGCTGGAGCTCCCGCAATCGTTTGGTGCCGTGTGGAAGCCGAACTGGTCGAAACAGTACGCGGCGGCGGTTCCGGGCAGGTGCAGCTTGTGCTCGATGCCGGTCTTGAGGTCGGCGTTCGCGCCGGTGGTTCCGTCGAAACGCATGAACTTCGTGTCGCCTGGCCGCATCACGTAGAGCGCCGCGTTCGTCGCCACCCAGAGGTTCTGCGTCTCGTCCGTGGAGACGGCGACCACCGGCGATTCCCGGATGCCTTCCGCCGCGCCGTAGATGACGTTCTTGATCGGCCACGGCCCGGGACCACCGAACTGGATGCCTCCGTCCGGAGGCGGCTGGGTTCCCGGCCCGCCGTCGTCCGGCGGAGGAGGCGGCGGCTGGGTGCTGACCACGCCTCCGTCCACGGCGACGTTTCCCGTGCCGGGACCCGCGCCCGAGCCCTTCCCGCAACCGGCGCAAAGCGCGACGGCCAACGCCCACTTTCCGACCTTTCCCACGGCGCCTCCCCGACCCCGACGATGGGCCCCAGGCTCTTTGCCAGCGACGGGCCAAGCGGTAGCGGGCTCCATCCGGCCTTCTGCAGCGTGCTTCTGGCTGCTCCAGGCGAAGGCCGTTCCGCCGGGCAGAAGCGGCTTTCCCATCCGGGGCCCCTCTGGTACTCCTGCGCGGGTCCGATGACGATGGGACTTCCCTTCGGCTCTCGCGCGATTCCCCGGCAGCAGACGCGCGTGCTCCGCGCCGCGCTCGAGGCGGTGAGCGGCCGGCCGGCCGCTTTCGATCTCGACAGCACCATCCTCGTCAATCGCCCGCGGCAGGCGCGCATCGTGCGCGAGTACGGCGCGCTGCGAGGCGACGCTCGCCTGGCCGCCTGTCCTCCGGAAGCGGTGATCTCCTGGGACCTGCGCGACACCCTGCGCCTCTGCGGCGTGAGCGACGACGAGATCCGCGGCATCGTGCCCAACCTGCGCGAGTTCTGGAAGGAGCGGTTCTTCACCAGCGAGTACTGCAAGGACGATCTGCCCGTGGCGGGCGCGCGCGACTACCTGCGCGCCGTGCTCGAGCGCGGCGGAGAGATCCTCTACGTCACCGGCCGCCACCAGGGAATGCGCGACGGCACGCTGGAAGGCTTTCGCCGCGCCGGGTTTCCGCTGCCCTCCGGCAAGGACGTCCAGCTCTGGATGAAGCCGAAGCCCGACGACGACGACGACGCCTGGAAGGAGACCTGCCACGCGCGCCTCAAGGAGCTGCGCGGCCTCGGCGCGGCGTTCGACAACGAGCCCACGCACGTGAACGCGTACAAGCGCAGCTTCCCGGATGCACACGTCGTGCACCTCGACACCGACCACTCGCGCCGGCCGGTGGAAGTCCTCGCAGACATCCCTTCCATCCATGATTTCGTGATGGAGCCGGAGTAGTGGCTTCGCGGCGGCGCGGCAGCGTGCTCGCCGTCATCGACCTGGGCTCCAACGCCACGCGCCTGCAGATCGCGCAGCTCGTGGCGGGCCACCTGACCATCCTCGCCGAGGATCGCGAGGCGGTCCGGCTGGGCGAGCAGGTCTTCCGCACCGGCCGGCTCTCCGGCGCAGCCATCGCGCGGACCGCGGTGGCCCTGGACCGCTTCGCCAAGCTTTCGCAGCGGGCCGGCGCCGAGTACGTCCGCGCGGTCGCCACCAGCGCGGTGCGCGAGGCCTCCAACCGCGCCGCGCTGGTGCGCACGGTGCGCAGCCACGCAGGCATCGACGTGGAGGTGATCAGCGGGGCGGAGGAGGCGCGGCTGGTCTGCCTGGGCGTGCTCCAGGGCGAGCCGCCTTTGGAGCGCTCGCTCATCCTCGACATCGGCGGCGGCTCCACCGAGATCATCAGCGCCCGCGGCGAGGAGCCGGAGTCCGCCTGGAGCCTGCAGCTCGGCTCGGTGCGGCTGACCGAGTTCTTCGTCCAGAGCGACCCCGTCACGCGCAAGCAGGCGCGGCTGGTGGACGAGGCGGTGCAGGACGCGCTCGGGCAGATCGACCCGCTCCTCACCGGCAAGCACCGGCGCATCGTCGGAGCGGCGGGAACCACCGGCGCCGTGGCGCAGCTCGCGCGCAAGCTCGCCGGGCGCGAACGCTCGGGCAGCGCGCCGGTCAGCTACGACGAGGTGCGCGGCGTGGTCCGCTGGCTCGCCGCTTCCACGCAGCGGCAGCGGCGCAAGGCCGGCGTGGACGAGCAGCGCAGCGACATCATCTACGCCGGCGCCGCCATCTGCGAAGGGGTGATGCGCAAGCTGCGGGTGGACGAGCTGCAGATCACCTCGCGGGGACTGCGCGACGGGCTGATGGTCGATCTGCTGCGCCGCACCGTCCGCCCCCGCGGCGCGCACCTCCATCAAGAAACCGCGGTGCTGGAGGGCCTGCGCGCCTTCGGCCGCCGCTGCGCGTACCGCGAGGAGCACGCCGAGCAGGTGGCCCAGCTCAGCCTTTCGCTCTTCGATCAGCTTCGCGACCTGCACCGGCTGGGGGAGGAGGAGCGCGCGCTGCTCCAGGCAGCGGCCATGCTCCACGACGTGGGCTCGTTCGTGAGCTACAACCGCCACCACAAGCACAGCTACTACCTGCTCTACCACGCCGATCTGCCGGGCTACACCGACCGCGAGCGCGAGCTCATCGCCACCATCGCGCGCTACCACCGCCGCTCGCCGCCCAAGGACCGGCACGAGGAGTTCCAGCGCCTCACGACTCCCGAGCGCATCGTGGTCAAGCGCCTCGCCGCGCTCTTGCGCGTGGCCGACGGCCTCGACCGCGGCCACCGCCGCCACGTCCGCAGCGTCAAGGCCCGCCTGCGCGGTGCCTCCGTCCACCTCGACGTGGTCGCCGACCAGAACAGCGACCTCGAGCTCTGGTCCGCCCGCCAGAAATCCGACCTGCTCCAGGAACTCTCCGGCGGCCCCCTGCGAATCCGCCAGGTCGACGGAAAGCCATGACGCAAACGCAAACCTGAACCTGAACCTAAACCCGTTCCCTCACCCTGAACCCAGATGATCCGCATCTACCTCATCCGCCACGGCATCGCCGAAGACCCCGCGCCGGCCACCCCCGACGACTCCCGCGCCTTGACCGCGAAAGGCCGCCGCCGCTTCCGCCGCGGCTCCCGCGCTTTCGCGCGCCGCGGCGAGCCTCTCACCCGCCTCTTCACCAGCCCGCTGGTCCGCGCCGTCCAGACCGCGGAGATCCTCGCCCGCTCCCTGGGCCGCGACGAGGTCTCCGTCCTCGAAGAGCTGCGCTCCGGCGCCCCCGCGGCGAAGGTCATCGAGGCTCTCGCCTCCCGCGCGAAGGACGGCGACTCCGTCGCGCTGGTGGGCCACGACCCGCAGATGTCCAACCTCGTGGCCGTGCTCGCCCAACTCGGGCCGGAGGACGCCGCCCGCGTGCAGTTCCGCAAGGGCGCCATCGTCCGCATCGACGTGGACGCGCTGCCGCCGCGCAGGAGCGAATCCCGCTGGCACATGAAGCCGCGCAGCCGCAGCTTCGCGGAGGGGCTTCCGCTGGCGAAGAAGCCTACTGCGGCGTCACCGTCCAGGGGAGGCCGATAGGATTGCCGTTGGCGTCGCGGCGCACGAAGGTGAGCGTTCCGCCGGGGTTCTGCAGCACGGTGCCGAAGCCCCACTTGCCGCCCGCGCCGCCAAGTCCCACCACGGCGGACCTGCCCTGCCAGCTTTCGGGATCGTGCTGGTAGTCGTGCTCGTGCGCGGTCAGCACCAGGCTGTACTTGTGCTGCCGCAGGATGTCCAGGATCTCGGCGCGGCCGCTGCGCGAGCCCTGGACGGGATGGTGCCGCACGACGATGGTGTACCTGGCGCGCGCATCCGCGTCGGCAAGCGTGGACGAGAGCCAGGCCGCCTGCTCCGCGCTCCACGCGTCGTCGGCCACCACCACGAAGCGCGCCAGGCCGAGCGAGGTGTGCACGTCGTTGGCGTACCAGGGCTGCGGCCTGCGCAGGGCCGCCATGTACGCGGCGAAGTTGGCGTCGTGCGGCCCGCCAACGGCGCATGCGCTCCCGGTGGCGAAGGCGGCCTGGCACTCGTGGTTGCCCATCGTCATCCACCAGGTGGCCGGCCCGGAGGCGATGCCGCCCATGTACGCTCCCATCTGCGCCTGCGCCGCCGCGTCGAGCTGCGCCGGCGTGAGGCTGCCCTGGTCGCTGCAGACGAACATGTGGTCGCCCAGGTCCACCGCGAACTGGACCCGCAGCGCCTTCATGGCCGAGGCGACCTGGGCGATGGCCGCCCGCGGATAGGCATCCGTCTGGTTGCACTTCGCCGGGCGGGTATCGCCGGTGGTGGCAAACCAGAGCCGCTCCACGCTGCCGCCGTTGGCCCCCACCGACCCCACCGGGACCGGGCCGGGGTCCGGCGTTCCCGGCAGCGCGCCGGTGGAGCCGTTCGAGGCCACGCCGCAGGGATCCACCACGTCGTCGGTGGCGGTCATCTCGCAGGTGCGGGGGCCCAGCGAGCACGCCGCTCCGAGGAGCGCGAGGGCGCCTGCGATCCACCGGGGCAGCATTCACCGCCTATTCGAGCACGCGCACCGGCAGGATGACCATCGGTAATCCGGCGAATTGCAGCCGGCGCTGGATCTGATAGGCGGTCTCGTTGTGCAAGAGGCGGTCCCACCACCGCTCCTGCTCGAAGATCAGCTTGCCGGCGAAGAAGATGCTGCGCTCGTATTCCTTCGCCACCTCGCTGGCGAGCCGCTGGCAGCCGCTGATCGCCTCGGTGCCCATCGACATGCGGTAATCGGCGGGAATGCCCATTCCCCGGGCGAGGTCCACGTACTTCTTCAGCGCGTCCTCCGTCTCGTCCCGCACCTTGTCCACCTCCTCGATGCCCTGGAAAGTGGCGCTGTCCACCACGCCCACCGACATGAAGACCACGTTGGCGAAGTAGCGGGGGAAGAGCTTCATCACCGTGAGCAGCGAATGGATGCCGAGGCCGGAGAAGCTGCCCACCATCATCACCGCGGTGGGCTTCTTCTTCTCGATCGCCAGCGCGCGGGTGGGCGGGCCGACCGGGAGCGCGGTGAGGATCTGGTCGAGCCGCCTGAGGCGCGCGTAGACGCCGGTGTAGTGCCGCTTGATCAGGAGGCACAGGGCGACCACCGCTCCGGTGACCACCACCGTGAGCCACGCGCCCTCGGCGAACTTCTCGAACAGGTTCACCACCAGGATGAAGGCGCAGAGGACGAAGCAGACCACGGCGATGGCCAGCGGCCTGCGCCACTCCGGGAAGCGCTTGAGCGTCTCCGGCCGCCGCCAGTAGCGGATCATGCCGAGCTGGCTGAGCGAGAAGGTGATGAAGACGTTGATCGAGTACATCACCACCAGCGCGTCGACCGAGCCGCGCGTGTAGAGCAGCATGAGGAAGCTCGCCCCGCCCATCAGGAGCACGCCGTTCTGCATGGTGAGACGGTCGCTCAGCGCGGAGAAGCGGTGGGGCAGGAACGAGTCCTGCGCCAGGTTGGCCATCACCCGCGGTCCCGCGATGAAGCCGGCCTGGGCGGCGACGAAGAGCAAGAGCGCCTCGGAAGCGATGGTCACCACCACGTACCAGTGGCCGAACGGCAGCGGGCCAAGGTGCAGTCCGCCGGCCAGCATGTCGGCGAGCGCGTAGTTCATGGTCTTGCCCGGCACCGGGTGCACGCCCATGAGCAGGTACGCGAGGATGATTCCGCCGGCGGTGATGGCGAGGCTGGTGGACATGTAGACCATGGTCCGCTTGCCGGTGAGCACCCGCGGCTCGCGCATGATGGAGAGGCCGTTGGAGACCGCCTCGATGCCGGTGTAGGTGCCCGCGCCCAGCGAATAGGCGCGCAGGAAGAGCAGGGCGAGGGCGACGAACCCCATCGTCCCCAGGTCGTGCGAGAGGCCGCCGCTCACGTGCCGCGCCACCTCCCCTGCGCGGCCGAGATGGAAGCCCACGCTGCCGCCGATGAGGATGACGTGAGTGACGAGGAAGGTGAGGAAGATGGGCAGGAGGATGCGGATGGATTCCTTGACGCCGCGCAGGTTCAGCACGGTGAGCACGGCGATGGCCACCAGCTCCACCGGCAGCTTCCAGACGTGCCATTCCGCCGGGAAGTTGCTGAACACCGCCTCTCCTCCCGCCGCCACCGAGGTGGTGCAGGTGAGCACGTAGTCGATGAGCAGCGCGGACCCCGCCACCACCCCTGCCTTGGGACCGAGCAGGCGGGAGGCCACGATGTACCCGCCGCCCCCGAAGGGGAAATGCTCGATGATCTTGTCGTAGGCGGCGGAGATGATGAAGACGGTGAGGCCGGTGACCAGCGCGAGGAAGACGGCCAGGTACTGGTGCTCGCCCAGGTTCTTGAACGCCTCTTCCGGACCGTAGGAGCTGGAGGAGAGCCCGTCCGCGCCGAGGCCCACCCAGGCCAGGAACGCCGCCAAAGACAGGGTGTGGAAGAGGTGCGGATCCTCGATGTCCCTGGGGCCGCCGAGCAGGACGCGTTTGAAGCGCTGCCACCCGGTGCGAGGCGGCGGCGGAGCGTCGGGTCCGGACGGAGGGGGAACGCTGCTCGGCCCCGGTGCGGGCGCAGGTTGCTCCATGGAAGGGCTTGGTCCTAGCACGAAACGCCTCCGGCGTCGGCCGGAAGGCCGCAAGCGTGTTCAGCCGGAAGGCCGCAAGCGTGTTCAGCCGGAAGGCCGCGAGCGTGTTCAGCCGGGCGGGGGCAGCGCCGAAAGCGGCGTCTTTCCCACAGCCTGCTCGACCAGCCGGGCGAGCGCGCGGGCGTACAGCCGGCAGTCGTTGAGCGCCCTGGCCACCTCGTAGCGCTCGATGCCCGCCGCCACGGCGATATCGCGCAGCAGGATGCGCTGCTCATGCAGCGTCTCGATGTGGTCGGAGACGAAGGCCACGGGCACCACCAGCACCTCGCGAACGCCCTGCCGCGCCAGCTCCGGCAGGTGGTCGGCGCTGGCGGGCTCGAGCCACTTCACCGGCCCGACCTTGCTCTGGTAGCTGAGCGACCACGGCTGCCCCGCGGGCAGCCGCGCGAGCACTCCCTGGACCGTCTTGTGGATCTCGCTCTCGTACGGGTCGCCGCGGCGGATGAGCGAGACCGGCACGCCGTGGGCGCTGAAGAGCACGTGCACGCGCGAGGGGTCGGGAAAGCGCGCCAGCCCGGCGCGCACCGTGCTGGCGAGCGCGTCCAGGTAGACGGGATCGTCGGGATAGCGATCCACCTCGGCGAGCGGCATGCCCGCCGCGTGCGCGCGCAGGTCGAAGAAGGCCGACTCGGTGGTGGCAGAGCACCACTGCGGATAGAGCGACACCCCGACCAGGCGCGAACAGCCGTCGGCGCGGGCCCGCGCGACGGCCTCGCGGATGTAGGGCGTCCAGGCGGAGAAGGCCACGTAGCAGCGGAAACCCGGCCCGAGCTGCTCCTCGAGCCGCCGCGCCTGCGACTCGGTGATCGGGCCGATGGGCGAGCGGCCGCCGATCTCCGAGTAGAGCTTGCGTGCGTGCGGCGCCCGCCGCTTCGCCACCCAGCGCGCGAACCAGCGCCGCAGCGGCCCCTTCAGCAGCGGGATGCGGATGAGGAAGGGATCGGCGAAGAGGTTCTCGAGGTAGGGCTGCACCGCGTCCAGCGAGTCGGGGCCGCCGAGGTTGAGGAGCAGGACTCCGGTGTGCGGGGCGACCCGGTCGGGGACGAGAGCGTTCGCGCGCAGGGGAATCACCGGCCGGTACTTAGCAGGTGGTTCCCCGGTTCTCTACTTGTCCGGATTCTGCCCGCCCGACTTCTCCGGATTCTGCGCGCCGGAGGTCTCCGGATTTTGCGCGCCCGAGCGCGCGGAATCGTCGCCGCGGCTGCCCTCGGGATTCTTGCCGGCGCGGTTGGAGCTGCTGGTGTCGGTGACGCCGCGCTCGAGGTTGGCAGGCGCGCGCCCCTGGTTCTTTCCGGCGCTCGCCTCCGATCCGCGCCGCATCGCGTCCTCGGCCATTTCCTTGTGCCGCTCCAGGACCGGGGTGGCGCTGTCGGCGAAGGCCTTCAGATCCTGCGACCGGAGCTGGTCCTTGGCGTCGCGGACCATCGAGAGCACGTGCTCGTGGCCCTTGGCCATCACCTGGCCGAACGCGCGATCGAATTCCGCGCCGCTCATCTGCTCGACCTGCTCCATCTTGTTCCTGTCGACCTTCATCTCCTCCTTGTCCTTCGCGGTGAGCGCGGAGTCTTCCGGCGTGATGCCGGCCTTCTTCGCCGCGGAGAGCAGGTCGCGGTCGGCCTTCGTGTGATCGGACACGAGCGTCTTGCCCAAGCTCTTCACGCTCGAGCTCTTGCCCTTCTTCTGCGCCAGCTTGCCCGCCTCGATCTCGTCCTGGTTGGCGTGGTGCATCAGCGCGACGAAGCGGGCGTCCGTCATGGTCTCGCCGGCCGGGCTCTTCGCGGCGCCCTGCCTCTCGCCGTCCTTCTCGGTCATCGGCATGGCGGCGCTCATCGGCTGCTTGTCCGACGTCACCCGGTCCTGTCCGCTCGTCTTCGTGGTGCCCTTGTCCTCTGCTCGCGATACCGCCGGCGCCATCGCCAGCGCCAATGCGAGGCAAGCTCCCATCCATTTCATGTCGTGCTCCTTTTCTCCCTGCCCTATCGGACGCCGGCGTCCTGCGCGGCGGCGCCCACCTGCGGCCCGTCTCCGACGTCGGGGCCCGATCCCACGGTGGGACCGCTGCCGACCTGGGGGCCGGCGGTGACGTTCATGCCGTTCGAGGGATCGCCCCCGTCGGCGCGGGCGGGATAAGGAATGTCGGCGTACCCGCCGAGCATGACGGTGCCGGCGCCCGCGATGCCTCCACCGGTCGCAGCCGGGGCGGGGTTCGCCGTTGCCTGCGTCTGCGGGCTGGTTTGCGCCTGGGCGCTCGTCTGCGGACTGCTCCTCGCGCTGGTCTGGGGGCCGCTCCTCGCGCTGGTCTGCGGGCTGCTGGTGGCGCTGGTCTGCGCGCTCTCCGCGCCGAAGCCCGCGTCGAGCGCGAGCCCGGCGCCCGCGCCGGCGTCGGATGCGAACCCCGCGGCGCTGCCGCCGTCCAGCGCGACCGCGCCGCCCGCCGCAGCGCCGCCATCGAGCGCGAAGCTTCCGCCGGTGCCGCCGTCGAGCGCGAATCCCGCGGCGGTGCCCGCATCGAGCGCGAATCCCACGCCCGCGCCGGTGCCCCCATCGAGCGCGACGCCGACGCCGGGTCCCGGAGCGGCGGCGGCGTTGGGCGGCTGGATCTGGTTTTGCCGGTTGGGAACCGCAGCATTGGGGCGCGCCGCCTGAGCCCGCGTGGCCGGCCGGGGCGCACGAGCGGGGGGCGGCGACGCGGCGGGGTGCGGCGCGGCCGCCCGGGCGAGGCCGATGCCTCCCAGGATGGCGCCTGCAACCGCTGCGATCGAGCCTGCGCGAGTGCGCATTCGCTTCTCCCTGCAGAGAAGCTGTACAGCGGGCGCCGAGACGCAACGCCACGGGCGGGCGCGGCCCTGCCGCCGCTCAGCGGGGCGGCGTGTGGGCGTGTACTTGCTCGACGAGCGCCTTCACGTTCTCGACCGGCGTTCCGACCATCACCCCGTGGCCCAGGTTGAAGACGTGGCCGGGCCCGGCGCGATCGGCGAGCTCCAGCACCCGCGCCACCCGCGCCTGCTGCTCGCGCAGGGGCAGGAACAGCGTCGCCGGGTCGAGGTTGCCCTGCAGCGCCACCGCGGGACCGACGCGTCCGCGCGCATCGTCGAGCGGCACCCGCCAGTCCACGCCCACCACGTCGGCGCCGGTGGCCGCGAGCTGGCCGAGCAGCTCCCCGGTCTCCACCCCGAAGACGATCACCGGCTGGGGGTCCTTCGGGTTGCGGCGCAGCCCGGAGATGACGCGCGCGATGTAGGGCGCGCCGAACTTCGCGTAGTCCTCGGGCCCGAGCGCTCCGCCCCAGGAGTCGAAGATCTGCAGCGCGTGCGCTCCGGCCGCGAGCTGCGCGTTGAGATACCCGATCAGCGTGTCGGAGATCTTGCCGAGCAGCGCGTGCGCGAGCTTCTCGTCGGAAAAGATGGCCGCCTTCGCCTTCTCGAAGCCGCGCGAGGTCTTGCCCTCGATCATGTACGCGGCGAGCGTCCAGGGCGCCCCGCAGAAGCCGATCAGCGGCACGCGCCCGCCCAGGCTCTCGAGGATGCGGCGGATCGCCTTCATCACGTATCCGAGGTCCTCTTCCGGATCCGCCACTCCCAGCTTGTCCACGTCCGCCCGCGAGCGCAGCGGATGGGGAAACTGCGGACCCTGGTCCTCGAGGATGAGCTCCATGCCCATCGCCTCGCAGACCACCAGGATGTCGCTGAAGAGGATGGCCGCGTCCACCCCGAGGATGTCCACCGGCTGCAGCGTCACTTCCGCGGCCAGGTCCGGCGTCTTGCACAGCTCGAGAAAGGAAACCTTGGCCCTGACCGCGCGATACTCGGGTAGATAGCGCCCCGCCTGCCGCATCAGCCAGATCGGCGTCCGGTCTACTGGCCGCCGCTTGCACGCCTCGATGAACCGAAACGACATGCCGTGGGCATCTACCATGGTTCGAGGTCGGAATCGCGAGCCCGGGACCCCAAGTCCCGCAGGCAAACCCGCACGCGCACCCGCACCCGCACCCGCACGCGAGCCCGCGAGCGCACCTCGCGAGCCCGCTTACGATCTCCTCGCTACCTGCTGCAATTCCAGCACCGCCTGCCCGCCCTTCCAGACCCGCACCGCCCCGCTGCTCTGCGAGACGGAGATCGCCACCGCGCTCGTGTTCACCGTGATCGCCGCCGCCGCGGCGTGCCGCGCGCCGAGCCCCAGCGGCA